>DALYEH010000062.1:5485-7654 GCA_031972715.1 Gammaproteobacteria bacterium
AAAGTAAACTTGGTAGCGACAGCACCCAAAGCAGTGCTTGCTTGTAGAGAACCACCATTCATTGTTAAGGCAGCGGCACCGGCGTTGGTACCAAGGGATGTGGTAGTACCTATGGCTAATGTACCACCTGTTACAGTTGTAGTACCGCTATAAGAGGCGTTAGCATTGCTTAAAGTGAGCGTATTGTTGCTAGAGCTAGAAAGTGTTATTCCACCAGAACCACTTAATGCACCTGCATATGTACCAAGCGCGGTTTGATGTATAGTAAGCACGCCTGAACCTAAACTGATATTACCCCCAGATGCACCACCGCCTGATAACGGGCCAATTATTTGATTATTGTTTTGTAGATTTACTGAGGCACTGGCACTATCGGCTATGCTCAATGCGCTATTTGGTGAAAAGGCATTTACTGCTCCAGCACTAAATGTGCCAGCTGTTACAGTAGTTGTGCCATGATAAGTGTTAGTACCAGATAAAACTAAAGTACCGCCTACGCCATTTTGCGTGATTGCACCCGTGCTTGTATCTGTAAGTCCGCCACTTAAAGTGATAGTGCCTGCAGTATTGGTAATATTTAAAGTATTATTGCCTAATACACCTGCACCACTCATAGTAAAACTATTGGTACCGTTAAAGGTTGAACTGGCAGTTAAAGTAAACTTGGTAGCGACAGCACCCAAAGCAGTACTTGCTTGTAGAGAACCACCATTCATTGTTAATGCAGCAGCACCAGCGTTTGTACCAAGCGAAGTAGTTGTGCCTATGGCTAAAGTACCGCCGGTTACAGTTGTAGTACCGCTATAAGAGGCGTTAGCATTGCTTAGTGTTAAAGTATTATCGCTGGAACTAGAAAGTGTTATACCGCCAGAACCACTTAATGCACCCGCATACGTACCAAGCGCTGTTTGATGTATAGTTAGCACGCCTGAACCTAAACTTATATTACCCCCAGATGCACCACCACCTGATAAAGATCCAATTATTTGATTATTGTTCTGCAAATTAAGCGAAGCACTAGCACTATTCGCGAGACTCACAGCACTGTTTGGTGACAGCGTGTTCACAGCATTAGCATTTAATGTACCGGCGGTGATTGTGGTTGCACCAAAATATGTATTTGTACCAGATAAAACTAAAGTACCACCAACGCCATTTTGCGTGATAGAACCTGGTGATCCTGCACCCCCATCGGTTATGCCACCACTTAAAGTTATTGTATTGGCTGTATTTGCAATAGTTAATGTATTATTGCCTAAACTACCAGTGCCACTCATCGTAAAATTATTTGCACCTTTAAATGTAGCTGCTCCTGTTAAGGTATAGTTATACGCAACATTTCCTAAAGAAGCACTAGATTGTAATGCACCACCACCACTCATAGTTAATGTGCCTCCAGTACCAAGTGAAGTAACATTACCTATTTGCACAGTGCCTGCGCTTATGGATTTATTACCTGTATAAGCAGCATTCGCGTTTGAAATAGCTAAAGTGCCTGCGCCGCTCATAGTCAAGGCACCACTGCCTGTCAGTTGTCCTGTGGCGCCAATAGTTAAAGTGGTAGCAACTGCAGGCTGAAAAGTACCGCTTCCAGTAAATGCTATAGTGCGATTGGCACTTAATGGGCTAATGCTGGCCGTAGTGATTAATGTTCCACCGTTAAAAGTAATATTAGTCGCAGCGGAACTAGGCGCAGTGCCTAAAGCATTATCCGCAGCAATACTCAATGAACCAGATGTGAGCGTAGTGCCACCTTGATAATTATTACTGCCACTACTGAAGGTAATAACTGCGCCACCAGAAGTATTTATATTAACACCGCTATCTTTATTTGCAGCTGCAGTCGCATAAGTGACATCACCTTGTATAGCAAATGGTACAGACAAGTTGGAACTACCATTAAAAGTGATCGAAGCTTTTTGGAATAAAAATATATCTGCTGCATAGCCACTACCAGCCGCACCAGCAACTCCGGTTGGTGGCCTACCTGCGCCCCCTGCTCCACCAGTAGGCGCAACATTTCCAGAAATGGAAATACCATCGCCTATAACCAAGGTAGAAGTATCACCAACAAAAATACCACTGCCTATACCAGCACCACCACCACCACCGCCGGTAAAATTGCTACCAGTGTTGTCACCACCACCTGTGCCAGCATATGCACCACCT
>DALYEH010000063.1:0-1468 GCA_031972715.1 Gammaproteobacteria bacterium
TTTTGCAATGCTGCATTGATACACGCTACTTCTATTGATTCTAAATGCTGTTTTAAATCAAAGTTATTGGCAGTTAAATCAGGTTTTACCATAATTACCGCATCCAATTCAAACATACTGCGTTTAGGATTAGACAAATTATGAGGTAAGTGCTCTATGTCAATCGTTTGCCCAGGGAACATAATACATAGTCTTTCCAACATGTTAAGCAATTCTCTTATGTTACCCGGCCAAGTATATTCTAATAATTTTTGCATAGCTTGCTGGGAAAATGTGCACACTGTCATTTTTGCAGCTAAATTTTGCAACACGTGATCAACCAGTGCCGGTATATCTTCTTGGCGCTCACGCAGTGCAGGTAGCTCAATAGGAAAAACATTCAAACGATAATATAGATCTTCTCTAAATTGTTGTGAAGCTATACGTTGTGACAAGTCTTGGTTGGTAGCCGCAATAACCCGCACGTTAGTTTGGATAGTTTTATTACCGCCGACACGTTCAAAACATTTTTCCTGCAAGACGCGTAATAACTTAACTTGCATGACCAATGGCATATCACCAATTTCATCAAGGAATATAGTTCCGTTATTGGCTAATTCAAACCTGCCTTGTCGCATACCAGTGGCGCCAGTAAAAGCACCTTTTTCATGTCCAAATAATTCACTTTCTAATAATTCGGCTGGAATTGCGCCGCAATTAATTGCAATAAATGGTTCGTTGTTGCGTTTAGATTGCGCATGAATATTGCGCGCAATTAATTCTTTGCCCGTACCCGATTCTCCATAAATTAATACACTCGCATCATGGGTCGCTACTTGCGCTATTAAATCTTTAACTTTAGTAATACCGGGGCTGTTCCCAACAATATCCATATTGTATTTATCCCTGAGCTATCGCTTAAGTCTGGTTTAGCTCGATTAACGCATTCTTTGTTCAACACATAACTTAATTAAACGGTATATTGGGCTTTTAGTCAAATAAATTACAGCATTATTTTACTCTAGATGTAGTATATTCTGGCCATGAGTATACATTTTGGCTGTAGTAATTTGTGCTGCTATTTGATGTAGGCCGGCATCCTGCAAATCTTTCTTAACTGCAGCCAACTTATCATGCACCAGAATTTTCTTAACAGCGTTGGTACTACGCCACTGACATTCTATGTCACCCAGATATAAAACCTCACCTGGTTTGATCTCAAAAGCCCCATAGGCAATAATCCCGTCCTTATTCACGCCTGGTGCATCGCTATAATATATGCCCTGCTCTGAGTCTATACCAAGTAAAGAAATGTAATAGGTGCCTGGTTCAATCGCATATAGCTCGCGTGCGTAGCTGAAAGGAGTAAAGAAGAAATTGGGTTTTAAAATTCTATATTCAGTGACATCTAGCGATAGAGTTTTTGTATTATTATGCGCCCGTGCTTGGTCAGCAAACAATTTGCGTAAGTCTTGGACTGGTTTTGTCT
>DALYEH010000063.1:1478-7634 GCA_031972715.1 Gammaproteobacteria bacterium
TTTTGTCTGCGCAACTTCTATAGTAGTATTTAATTCTGCTAATGGCGCCTGTTCTGTGCTAGTAATAGCACTGAGAGATGTTTTGTCCTCTGCATCATCTAATCTCTTGATATCTAAATAATCTAAAGTATTAATTCGCACGACCAACAAGGCTTTAGGGATTGGGTCTGCGCCATGCTCATACTTTTTTAATTTTGCGACTTTGTAACCGCACCCTGAGAGCAACATACAAGCTAGAGCAACTAAACCTATCCTATGAATTGCATATTTTTGCATTGTGGCCTCCAAACCAGCATTTAAAAATCTATAGCGCATAAAAGAATTTTCTACGATTACACATCAATTGTAAAATAACTAACATACATTAAACTTGTAAAGTATTCCTATACCACAGTTGGTTGTATTTTTTAATTTTGCTGTTAAAATCTGAGTCGAGAATATACTGCGCGTTGCATACATAGTGATTCTATCTGTTTGCGCCCAGGATAGATATATATGCAACAGTGCTCTAGGGCTTATGCTGTATTGTACACGCATGCCCAACTTAGGAATAAAATTTTTTGCTTTGAAATCCAGTTGATATTGTGCTTTTTCTGCATCTGTTGCTAGATCACCATCGAAGTAACTTAGTGTTAAATTCGACTCTGTTGTTATGTACTCAAATCCTAATAACAGCATACAAAATACGCGACTGTAAACTTGTAATTGTGGTGCATAAAACAGGTTGAACCCGCGCATAGTTTGTTTTGTGTCATAATTACTTGGAGCAAGCGCTGTGAAATTTGCTATACCGAATTGAGATGTTGCCGCAGGTACATAAGTGGATCCTTTTTGTGCTAAAGATTGTGCATAGCCTAATTCTACGCCTATTAGTGGCGCCAACTGATACCCTATATATCCGTACGTCTGCGCCATAGGCTTATGTGTGAAAATTTCCGACCCATAATCCTTTTGATATTTAGTGTACGTTAGGCCAGCATCTATACCAATATAAGAGCCAGGAGCACTCGCAGAGACATTTTGTACCATGCCTAATATCATGCAGCTGCAAAGCAAACATACTCTAGCAATAACTAACTCAGAAAAATACTTTAGTGGTTTATAATCCATCAAATTAATTATTCCTTTTGGCTAGTCAGAATATATTTACATTACTGGCGCAAATTTGCATAATACGCACATACGAATAACACACCTAAGCCTAGTGAAAGTGTTTACTGTGACAAAGTATAACATGACTTAATTATGAATATAAAAATTGAATAAGGATATTTATGTATAAACACAGCCAGCGTAATGAAGATAATGCTCTCAAAGTACTACATGCTGCTTTAGAATGTGATGCAAAAGTTGGTGGTGTTGGTTCGGTTATATTAGGTCTATCATCGGCACAGGCCAAAAAAGGTTTGGATGTTTCAGTAGTCACGCCTGGCTTTGATGTCTATTTTACAAAACATTTTAAAGATAAGCCTTTAGAAAAAATAACGACACTAAAACATATATACAAAGGTGCTATAGTGGAATCTGATGTTTTTCGTCTACAAAAAGATATGCGTGGAGAAAAGCCTGTATACCACTATTTAATCAAGCCGGTGCATAATTCAACGGTAGAAAAAATATTTGACATCATAGATGATAAAAATATTTACCAAAACTTACCTTGGTCTGAATCACGTAATCGTTTAGAGTATTTCAACAGCGCCATAGCCGCCATGCTAAGGACACCTAACTCTGCATTACCTACTTTCGATTTATATCATACACACACTTGGCATACTGGACTTAGCGCAGTATTAGCTAAAGAGCTAGAAAACCTAGAAGCATGGCGCACAATCTATAACTCTGAACCAAAGAGTTTAAAGAAACTACCCCACATGCTTGCAACAATACACATGTTGTCTCTAGATCATGGTAACATAAACGACGCGTCAGCCATTGCTTCGCACCTACACTCTGTTGGTTTGCCGACGGACTTCACTAAAAAGTTTTCTGCTTGGGAAAAGTATATTAACCCTAAGCAATTCAAAAGTTTAGCCCTATCGCTGCTATATGTTGATGCCGTGACTACTGTCTCTGAAGGCTTGGCAAACGACATTACGCATGGTAAAGGACAAGGCTTGGATGACTTGTTCAAATGGCTCCATAAACACGACAGAATTCAAGGCATTACAAATGGAATCGACCATTCCAGATTTGATGCTACTGATCCATCCATTTATGGGCAATATGCTTTAAAAAATGAAAGCGTAGCAGAAGATAAGCTGCAAATTAAACAAATATTAGCTAAAAAGTATCCGCAATTAGACCCTAACAAGATGTGGAGTGTATGGATTGCGCGCTTTGCACGTGAAAAAGGTATGACCAGATTAATGACCGTTGCTGAAGAAATTAAAGCTCAAAATGGTATTTTCATAGTCATGGGAAGTCATGTGGTTAGCAAGAAACTGCCCGACGGACAAACAGTACCCTTGTATAAAGATTTGATCGATGAATTGCGTACACTACCTAATGTATTAGTGATTGATGATCCAGAAGAACAAAAGCAGGTCGGAATGCTAATCAGAGCAGCCAGTGATTGTTCTGTTTCTACATCGCTTGACGAAGCATGTGGTTTAGTTGATAAGGAATTATATGCATGCGGTGCTATTGCTGTAGGCCCCCGCATTCAGGGAGTACCTGATAGTCTGCGCGACCTGGATGAAAATCCAGAGAATGGCAGCGGTTTCCTGTATAGTGATCATCCAGCAGATATTTCTAGCAACATACGTATAGCTCTACGTAAAGCCGCAGATTTGTATGAAAAAATGAAAAATAATAACTCTTTTTGGAACAGAATTTTACAATATTCTAAACAGTTCGACTGGGGCCAAAACGCAGTGCGTAAATATATTGCGTTATATACTAAAATTCTACAAAGACCTCTGCGTACAGTTGATCAGATACGTAGTACCAAAGGCCCTGTTATAATTAAGTTATTCAATACAAAAAATGCAAAGGTTTTTAATAAACCAAATGTACGATTTAAGATTTTTGGCATTGGTTTTAATAAATGCTCCACTCAATCATTATATTACTATTTCAAAAATAGCGGCATCTCCTCTGTACATTATGGAGTACGCAAAAGAAGTCTTGCATCAATAATGCATGAAAACTTCAAAAGTAATCTACCATTACTCACTGGGATTGATCAATTTCAAGCATATTTTGATATGGAAGATATTTATCATAGCCCTCCACTGTTCATGGCAATAGATCATTTCAAATTGTTAGATAAACAATACCCTGGTAGCAAATTTATATTGCATACGCGCGACCAGGATAAATGGATTAAAAGCCGATTGCAGCATGTTGATCCTATGAATAACAAACGTTATGCAGATGTGATGCGAGAACAATACAATTGCAGTGAAGAGGCACTAATTAATAGATGGAAGGCAGAGTGGGATACACACCATGCTAATGTTAAGGAGTACTTTAAAGATAGGCCACAGGATTTATTAATTTACAACATCGACACAGACAAACCCAATAAACTTGTAGAGTTTTTCAGCATTTTAGACTTAAAACCTGAAGAATATAAGCATTTTAATAAAACCACTCGCTAACAGAACTAAGTAGCACGGCGTAAATTTCTAGACGCCGTTAGTTACGATCATTTTTTATGTCTATCGCGGTTCATTCTAACTCTTTCAGTATCTTGTGCAATATCTTTATGCTTAGTTATTTCGAATAAGTTAAAAATAGCGGGATTAGCAGATAGATGGGCGATTGCTCTAAATGTTTTTTCTTGTTCATTTTTTCCTTTGCAAGTAGGAATTCTATTGACAATTGCATGAATTTGTTCGTGTGATAGATAATTGCCGGCTTTTAAACGTATTATATCACCATCGACGTTATAAATCCCTCTATACAAATACTGATGGATCTTAAGTACATTTTCATCGGAGAAATCAGCGCCAGTCAGGTCTGGAGTTTTGTAGTTAATAAATACCGGCTGTAATTTAGGATCAAAGCCTAGGTTGCCATAATTATTACCACCATAGCCGTAACCTTGCCCATATCCATAACCGTATCCACCATAGCCATATCCGTACCCATAGCCGTATCCGTACCCATAACCATAACCATAACCATAACCATAACCATATCCGTACCCATAGCCATATCCGTAACCATACCCATATCCGTATCCACCATAGCCATAACCATACCCGCCGTAGCCGTAACCACCGTATTTCTTTGTGTTTTTTGAATGTTTCTCAACACCAGAAGCAACGCTATCTGCTTTGTAACTATGCTCGCTTGCGACATAGCCAAGATCAAATTGCTGAGAATCAGCAAAATTCGGCTTATTGTCATGGATCTGGTCCATATCAGGTCTCCGTACACGCAACAATGACATAAGTGTTAAATAACTAAAGTTTATATCAATGTAAGTCTTCCAAAATTATTCCGCGTAATAGTATACTATAGATCTAATTTGGTATAGTTATATGGACAAAAAAATTTCTAGCCCCGTATCAGTGCTACATGTTGCCATGGAAGGTGGTGCAGCTGTTTTTGGCGGGCTAGGCAGAGTTGCTATGCAAATGGTAGAGGCACAAAATAGATCATTTGCTGGCACAGAGCCCAAATTTAAAGCAAGTATTATCACCCCATACTACCCTATTTTGCATAACGATTGTAATCAAAAGCAAAAAATTGCTGAAGTTTCGCATCTATACAATCATGAATATGTGACTTCTACAGTATATTTAATACACAAAGACAATATTCCTCACTATGTAATCGAGCCGCCAGAAGCATATAAACATATCTTTAATGTACGCTCATTACCTGAAATCTATGCTGATACAGAAGCAAGTCTATTTATTGATCGAGTAAAGTTTTTTAACAGCTGTGTGGCTGCATTTGTACATAACAATTCAAACATAGCAAGACATCCCATGCCAGATATCCTGCATCTGCACGACTGGCAAGCTGCTTTTGTGCCCAAGTTATTGAAAGAATTTTACCAAAATAAGCAAATAAAAAGTGTCTTTACAGTACATATAGATAGCGGTGATCGGGGTACTTACCATACTGCAGCTTTAGAAGGTATAGGCATAAGTTTTACAAAAGAATTATGTATTTTAAAAGCAGTAGGTTTAACTTCTGCAGATAAGATAGTAGCTGTATCACCAAAATTTTTACGCGAATGCATTGAAACTATAAGCGATGATGCAGAACTAGAGTTTTTACGTCGTATTTTTGTACATGCTGATGAAAACAACAAGGCAATAGGCATTGGTAATGGTATAAACTACAAAGATTTTTGCCCGTTAGGTAAACATTTCCCTGATCCAAATAATATATTCAGCCATAAAGCGCGCCTTAAGCAAAAAATTGCTGAAAATCTCTGTGGATCACGTTTACTATGGAAGTTTGATCCAAACCTGCCCTTAATTTTATACGTAGGACGCTATTCGCCAGAAAAAGGCCCCGAAGCCATAAACCAGATCATTGCAGATACCCACGGCAAAGCCACTTTTGTAGCAGTAGGCAGAGGCATGACTCCTGAAGTATTCAAGGCGATGGTGACGCATAGCCGCCAAACTGATAACGTTTTCATTACAGCTAGCGAAAAGGAACAAACACAACTTTTATCTATGTTACGGGCTGCAGCCGACATAATTATTATACCTTCGCATCGCGATGCATTTGGTCTTGTTGGTCCAGAAGGCTTGGCAAATGGGTCAATCATTGTCACTACTGGTGTTGGTGGATTGAAAGATATAGTAGAAACACTAAATATCACAGATCCAAACCACACCACTGGCAACGGAATCTTTTATGAAGATCAGCCTGCTGGCGGTTATAATCCTGACCTCACCAAAGCACTACAGCATGCCCTCGCCATTTTTGAAAATTTTACGTCACAGCAGATAAGCACTATGCAAGCCAGAATAATCGAAGAGGCCAAACGTTTTGACTGGATCGCCCCGGATGGTGCACTGGATAAATACTTAGCGGTATATAACGAAATGCTCCAAGAATCCGCAAACAACCTGCCTGAAAAGCCAATTTATTGCCAACCAGAGCCAATTAAGTTATAATGCTAACAGGTAGAGATAGAGCCCGACTTGGGTATAGAGCATAGCTGCAGGTATTTATGGG
>DALYEH010000064.1:0-7488 GCA_031972715.1 Gammaproteobacteria bacterium
TGGCGGCTATTTATTTATTGGTACTAAAGAAACCCTAGATTTTTCCAATGTAAAAAGTCACTTTGAGTGTTTAAGCTCCAAGTATAAGCTATACAAAAAGCTTTACAGAGGGGAGCTATAATCATGTCCATTAGCTATAAAGCTGTAGTTATAGGAGCATCTGCTGGTGGATTAAAAGCTCTATCATTAATGCTGCCATATTTTACTGCGGACATGCCAGTATCGATTATAATAGTCACTCATCGTTTAGATTCACCTGATACTTATCTTACAGAAATATTGGCTAAATTAACTACTATGCCAGTTTCTGAAGCAGAACATTTAGACCCTATTTTGCCTAGTCATATATATCTGGCTCCAGCTGGCTATCATCTTTTAGTAGACGAAGATTATACTTTTAATTTATCTGTAGATCCAAGAGTAAATTCCTCTAGACCTTCTATTGACGTTACTTTTGAAACAGCTGCTGAAGTCTACGGTTCTAGTTTAATAGGAGTAGTATTAACAGGAGCTAATAGCGATGGGGCTATAGGCTTACAGGCAATTAAGCAAGAAGGTGGCTACACAATAGTCCAAGATCCAAAAACTGCAGAATCTTCTATCATGCCTATGGCAGCTATACAAGCTTGTGCAGTAGACTTTATTGGGACGGTACAGGAAATAGCGCAGAAAATATGTGCATTGTGCGTAGTGGAGGACAACATCCATGAATGACGAAATAGAAGCAGATAATACTAAAATATCAATTGTCGATGATAGAGAAGAGAATTTGATCGCCATGAAAAAAACTCTCGCACCTTTAAAGCTTGATATTAGAACAGCTAATTCTGGTAATGAAGCGCTTAAAATCATGCTTGCTGAAGATTTTGCTGTAGTTCTTTTAGACGTAATGATGCCAGATATGAATGGATTTGAAGTAGCTGCATTAATGCATGACAATGATACAACTAAGCATTTACCAATTATCTTCATCACCGCGATCAATAAATCTGACGACTACTATATCAAGGGCATGGAGGCTGGTGCTATAGATTATTTATATAAACCAATCGACCCAATTGTTTTATTAAGCAAAGTACGCGTCTTTGTCGATTTATATACCGTACGTAATAGACTTGAAAAAACTATCTCTCAATTACACGAATTTCAACGTCAATTGCAAGCTAATAATCTGCTTTTAAAGCAATTGTCTGAAGAGGATATGCTCACTAAAACTTCAAACCGCAGATATTTCGAAGAGAAAAGTAGTAGCATACTCTCGGAGTGTTTGCGACAGCAGCGCAATGTGGGCCTACTATTCATAGATGTCGATGACTTTAAAACTATCAATGATAGTTTTGGGCACCGTATAGGAGATCAAGTACTTGTAAAATTAGCTGACCTCCTGAAATATGTAAGCACTTTGCCAGAAGTGAAAGCTGCGAATCTTAGTGTAGATATGGTCTCCCGTCTTGGTGGAGATGAGTTTGCTATGATTGTCAGTGGTATGGTTACTTCTGAAACTGCTACGATTATCACTAAAGCGATACTCAAAGGGTTTGCACAACCGTTTAACTGCGATGGCACTGAAGTAAACGTTACTATAAGTATCGGTGTTGCAATAGCGCCTAATTGTGCAAAAGATCTACCCACTTTATTACACGCAGCTGACAATGCTTTGTATCAGTCTAAAGCAGCAGGGAAAAATACTTTTTTCCTCTCTACTGGAGTTTAAAAAATACGGCAAAATCTCTTAGGGTGCAGATAATTTTTTTGCAAGTTCTGCTACGCGCTGCCCCAAATGTACAGCTAATTTCTTTTCATCCTCACTAACTACATTACTGCCCTGCAACCCAGCATAATGCGATGCTCCATATGGTGTGCCGCCGGTCACTGTATTATTTAAAGCAGGCTCTGAAAATGGAATGCCCGCTATTAACATGCCCTGATGTAATAAAGGTAACATCATGCTTAATAAGGTGCTTTCTTGACCACCGTGCATACTAGAGGAAGAGGTAAATACGCAGGCAGGTTTGCCTATCAGAGCACCGTTATGCCATAAAGCTGCCGTACCGTCTAAAAAGTACTTTAAAGGTGCCGCCATATTTCCGAAACGAGTAGGACTACCTAAAGCTAAACCCGCACAATTTTCCAAATCCGCCAAGCTAGCATACATGGCTCCATCATCTGGTATAGTAGGCGCAGTCGCTACATTAACAGCAGACACTGGTGGCACAGTACGAATACGTGCTTCCATACCTTCTACTGATTCTATACCTCTAGCGATATATTGGGCTAGTTTTGCCACGGCGCCTGTGCGACTATAATACAAGACTAGGATGTAAGGCATTGGAATCTCCATGAAAGAGGGACAAATGACTAAAATCGGGCGCCGTTGTTATATATCCGGCGTAGTACAAGGTGTATTTTACCGACAAAATACTAAAGAACAAGCCGACGCGCGTCATTTAACAGGTTGGGTTAAAAACTTAAATGACGGCCGCGTGGAAGCTTTAATCTTTGGTGAAGAAGAACAAGTGTTAAGCATGTTAGAATGGTTAGCTATAGGGCCTAAACGTGCAATAGTCACTAGCTTAGAGGTATGTGCAGAGCCGTATGAAGCTATGCCCACGTTTGAAGTTTTACGCGAGTTATAATCTTGGAAAATAATTTACATGCTGTTGTGCTGGCCATAATCCAAGGCCTGACTGAATTTTTACCTGTATCTAGTTCTGCGCATTTAATTCTAGCGCCAGCTATTTTACATTGGCCTGACCAAGGTTTAGCATTTGATGTCATTATACATTTGGGAACTTTATTTGCAGTTTTAATGTACTTTCGTAAAGAATTAACTGCTATGTGTGCAGATTGCTGGCAAGCCTGTGCGCATAAACATTACACAAAAAATTTCTACCTAGCTTGTAGCATCGCCATCGCGACTATACCTGTTGGTATAGCTGGTGTTCTTGGGAACCATATTATCGCTACTTATTTTCGCTCACCTATTGTAATCGCGATTACAACCATATTATTTGGCATTTTGCTTGGTATAGCCACAGTAGTAGCTAAACAAAAACGTAATGAGTATAGTCTCACTTGGCGTGATGCCATCTTCATAGGCGCAGCACAAGCTATAGCGCTAATTCCAGGTACTTCTAGATCCGGGATCACACTTACAGCTGGATTATTTGCCGGTCTAACCAGAGCCGCAGCAGCTCGCTTTTCATTTTTAATGTCTATACCAGTGATTATTTTAGCTGCGAGTATTCAGTGTGTTACTTTATATAAACAGCCTGAGCCAATCGATTTCCAAGCATTAGGTATAGGCCTGATAGTTGCTGCAATTAGCGGTTATCTCTGTATTGATGTGTTTTTAAAATTATTAGATCGTTATGGCTTGATGCCGTTTGTAATATACCGTCTAATTTTGGGTTGTATTTTGTTAGCTGTGTTCGCTTAAACAGCGCTTAGCCTATATACATATTAACGCGCACTTCTTAACTGACGCTCTATATAAAGAGAAACTATAAACGCTGCAAAAATCATAATGGGTAATATACTTAATGCCGAGCGGTAATCCGTCGCAGTATAAATTTCAGTACCGGCACTAGCATGACGATCAGACAACATACTTAAAATCCAACCAATTACCGGTTGAAAAATTACCGCAGTAGTTAACGATAAGCTATTAGTTAGGCCAACACTAGTGCTCTTGGCACCCTCAGGTGCTACATCAGAGACTATTGCAAAAGACAAAATTAAACTACTACCAGAGGCTCCCAAGGCAAACATTAAAAAATTTATAGCCCAATATGATAAAAATGGCACGTATAGTATAATGCTCATAAGAGTTAGCATGATTATGGAGCAATACTTTATACATTTTGCTTTTTGCTGATCCGTAGTACAGAGGACTCCAGCGATTGGTGATCCAATGCCGATCCCTGCTAATACCAGTACAGATGAAAATGTAGATTGTTTTAAATTCAAGCCATATGCTGTATGTAAAAATGGATTTGCCCATAAACCGCTAAATACTGTTACACACTCATACATCAGCGCTATATATGCGCTTTGCAACCAAATTTGTGGTTCTTTGGCTAAATGCTTTAGGTTTGCAATTACTTTCTGTACAGTTAATTTGCTACGTGCTGTCACCCTATAATTTTCAGGATAATCACGAATAAAAATCCAACCTGCAGCAGCTAACAGCAGCGCAAACCACGCGGCCAGCATATAACTTTCCCGCCAACCTAGATCGCGTATAAACACAGCTAGCAGCATATTGCCAACTATGGCCCCTAACATGCCAGAGGCTTCAGAAAAACCTATCATCATGCCAAAATAGCGTTTTGCAAACCAACGACTAGCCAACTGTATTGAAGCCACAAAGACAAACGCCAAGCCACCACCAGTTAAACAGCGTGCCACAATAGTCAGAGCTAAATACTCGCTTCTTGCAAATAGATAGCAGCCTACACTGGCAACGACAGCGCCAATGGTTAATATTTTACGCGCGCCAAAATGATCCAAGAGGATCCCTGCCGGGGTTTGTAAAATCAAATATATGTATAAGTATGAGCTGGCCAAAAAGCTTAATTGCAAAGCGGACAGATCTAAAGCTAAACGCAGATCAGTAGTGATAACACCAACGGAGAGTAAAATGAAAAAGTGTAGCACCATCATTAGAGATACTACTAGCCACAGAAGTATTGCACGACCGTCTTTTGTCATTTGAACTGTCCATAGTTATAGCAATCACGTTTAGTCAGCGCTTGCTAATTGCGGCAATGGCTGCTCAGTAACTGTAGGCACTTGCGACATTTCTTCACGATAAAAGATTGCTAATCCTAACGGAAATAATGCTATCGCCACAAAGAAGTGCCAAGTAATCACTTCATTCAGCCAAAAGAACCCAAATAATGAAGCAAACAACGGGGTTACTAAACCAGCAAAAGACATAAAAGTCGCACTAAAACGCTTTAATAAATACCCATATAAATTATAGCAAATCAAATTCGATATTAAACACATAATCAAAGTATTTATTGCGTATGCTTGGAAATTAGTCACAGGCACAGGCGCCCATTGCTCATGTGCAAAATAAGAATGCATTAAAGCCATGACCCCACCTATGGTCATACTCATACCGTTGGCTAGTAGCGGCGAATATGTATAATCCTGCATGACTTTTTTTAGCATAATCCAACCATACACGCTACAAAATACAGCGCCTACCATCGCAAGCTCTGCCAGGGTAAACATTAAAAATGTGCCGCCAGATACTTCTTCCTGTGTCTGTGCAAACAATACAGGCAGTAAACCTAAAAAGCCTATCAGCATTCCTAGTAATTTTTTTGATGAAAGGTGTTCTTTTAAAATTACAAATGCCACTAAGGCAGATACAAATGGCGACAGGCTGTAAAGTAAACAAGCCTTGGATGAGACCATATGCTCTATGGCCCAGATCTCTAATATGTTAGTTAAGTAGATTTGACTCAGTGCTAATAGAACAACTCCACCTACATGCTGAGACTTGATCTGAAAACCTCTAAATTTATTTTTAATTGCTAGGTAACCAAGTAATACAAGACCTGCAAACAACATTCTTGAACCTACTAAAAAAAACGGCTCGCAGTAATTTAGGGTGTCTTTCTGTAATGTGAATAAGCTTGCAAATAATACATATAGTAGAATAACTAAGTACACGACATGCCCCGTAATATCAAGAATTGTCGCGATAGTATCGCAGAATCGCTAATGTTATACTATAGGTTAATTAGTATATTTTTGTGCTAACACAGCGGAGATTCACATGCGTCTACAGGTCTTAATCGCCACTACTGCAATACTAATATCTGGTAGCTCTTTTGGATATATTGTAGATGGTGCACGCATCAATCGCCCCAGCATGCTCTCTTATGCCAAGAGTAAATTGCAGAATCGCGGTGTTATAGAGCAAATGGAAAATGGTTTGGCGTATCTAAAGGTGCCAGATAGTTACATAAAAGAATTACACCAACAGATCCATATTCCTGGCTATGAACTGCCAACTGCAGCCCAAGTCTCAATTTTTAATGAGCTAGAAGCCAAAGAGATTGCTGCATTACAAGAGCTAGGACAAACAATCCAATTTAAACCTTTAGGTTTTTACACTATAGTGGTCGACGATCAAGAATTCTTCATGCTAGCCATTGAAGCACCACAACTGTCACAGATACGCCAAAAGTATGGTTTGACTGCACAATTAGAAAATCAAGCATTTAATATAACTATAGGCGTACGCAAGTTACAAGCAGACAATGAATTGCATAACGAGCAATCGTAATGCGTATCTACAAACTAGCTTGAGTATTTAGGTGCATGTTGCTTGTTGTGCTTGTCAAGTGAATCTCCTATATCGGATATAATAGACTCGACTGTTCTGGTCTGATCGAAGAGCGAAATCTTTCTTGGATCAGTATACATATAATTGTATAGTTGCAAGGCAGTGTATAAAACTGCAAATACTGTCACAATAGCAGCAAGGCTATCACCTAACAGAAGAAAAACAGCCACAGACAGAACACCTATCATAAACGATTCCTGTACTTCTTCGCTGAATATGCCTCTTTGTGCCTCGGCTTCTGCACTGGATGTTTTATCAAGAGCAGTTTGTTCTAAGAGAAAAACTTCAGAAACTGCTGCAGCACCAGCCTTTAACATCCTTGCATAAGGTGTGTTGAATTCTGCTTTAGGGATAGAGTTTATAATTCGTTCAAGTTCCTGTTTAAATTTGTAAGGAGTCAACCTATTTGCTTGCAGGCTTTCTAGCAGGAGTAGGATTTCATCTTCCGAGCCCTCTTGGTCTTTTCGTTTCAATAATAACTTTAAAATTTCTTCTAATTTATCTCTAAGCTCTGATCTATGTTCTTCTATATTCTTTATCAAATACTGATTGATATCCTCAATGTGTTTGTTTGAGAACCAGGTCTGACGACCTAAACTAAAATTTTTATAAAGATAATCCTCTAATGCACGCATCTTCTCAACAACCTCTGCTGCATTCAGATTTGGATTGATTGTATATACACTTTGTGCGCTTTGATTTGAAACACTTTTATTGCCGCGCATCAAACTTAATGAATAAAACATAATACTAACCACCTTTGAGTATGCTTATATTATACTGTTGCCTCATACTAATGTATTTACTTAATAAATATCAACTGTATCAAGGTAAACTCCAAAGGAAAAAGGGTATTTTTTTTTGTGCAACTACACACGTACGGCACTACATCACCCTTTATACCCCTAAAACTTCTTTCACAAAAGGAATAGTTAACCTGCGTTGTTGTGTGAGCGAGGCCTGGTCTAGTAACTCCAAATGATTAAACAATTGCCCCATATTGCGTGGACAACGCCGGATCAAAAATTTACCTACAATCGGATCTAAGGCAAAACCTCTATACTTGGCTCTTAGTTGCAGCGCTGCTAGTTTTTGATCATCATCTAATGCCTGCAGGTTAT
>DALYEH010000065.1:0-213 GCA_031972715.1 Gammaproteobacteria bacterium
TCTAAGCGTTTTTTCTTTAGTCATGATTAACGTCATCGCTGTAGATAGTTTACGTACTCTACCTATCAGTGCCAAATTTGGATCAACTTTAATTTTTTATTATGCCGTATTAGCCATCTTTTTCTTCATTCCCGTAGCTTTAGTAACTGCAGAGTTAGCCACTACATGGCCTAAGAATGGCGGGATCTATGTCTGGGTGCGTGAGGCCTTTGG
>DALYEH010000065.1:223-7417 GCA_031972715.1 Gammaproteobacteria bacterium
CTTAGTGATCTGGCTGCAATGGGTATACAATTTAGTATGGTATCCAGCGATCTTAGCTACTATTGCGCTAATCTTTTCATATCTACTAGATCCTTTAGCTGTGGTAAGCCCTATGCTTACAGTCAGTATTGTACTGATTGTGTTCTGGCTTGCGACTATAGGCAATTTCTTTGGAATGTCAGTTTCTAGTGTAATTAGTACGGTATGCTCATTAGTGGGGACCATAGTGCCTATGCTTGCCATTATTTGTTTGGGAGGATGGTGGATTTTTGCTAAACACGGCAGACCACAAGTTAGCTTTGCCTTAGATTCTATATTACCGCAAATAGATAGCATTCGTGATTTAGCTTTAGTGACAACTATAATCTTTGGCTTAATGGGGCTAGAAATGTCCGCAGTGCACGCCCAAGAAGTTAAACATCCTAAACAAGATTATCCGCAAGCATTAAAATACTCCAGTATGATCATAGTAATTACTTTGTTACTAGGCTCTCTATCTGTGGCAGTAGTTGTGCCGAATCGTGATTTAAATATTGTTACTGGCGTTATACAAGCATTCAATTTTTTCTGTATGCAGCTGAACGTGCCATGGCTGTTACCAGGTATTGCGATAGCTATAATCATAGGTGCAATAGGTAGTATTGCAGCCTGGATCATCGGCCCTACCAAGGGGTTATTAGTCGCTGCTCAAGAAGATAATTTGCCAAAGATTTTTGCACATACCAATTCTAAAGGTGTCCCAACTGCGATTCTAATCTTGCAAGGTATGATTGTTTCGGCGCTATCGTTGTTGTATGTATTGTTGCCTAGCATAGAAACTGCCTATTTAGTTCTAACCCAATTGACGGCAATTTTAGCTTTATTAATGTATGTGATGATGTTTGTAGCAGCCATTACTTTGCGTTACAAAAAGCCAGATGTGGAACGACCATATAAAATACCGTTTGGAAATGTTGGGATTTGGGTGGTTGGCACTGTAGGAGCTAGCTGCAGTTTTATTGCTATGTGTTTAGGTTTTATTCCGCCTTCTCAAGTTCGTATCGGTGATCCAACTCTGTATCAAATGCTCTTGATTTGTGGCGTTGCATTATTCTGTTTACCAGCGTTTTTTATACATAAGCGCAGTAGAAAAATTAGTTGATAATTTCATTAAAACTGTTGTTCACAGATTGTCGCAAATAGTCCCGCCTGGACAACCTGTGTTTCTGCAGCTTTCTGGAGCATAATCAAAAAAAGCTGTAGTAATATAGCATGTCCAAGTTACTTCGTTATTGGTGACTGTGGGTTGCAAGACTATATTGATTTGATTGCCATTCAGATTAGCTGAAGCGCCATTGACGCGCACCCAGCCGTTTTCTACAACAATACTGCTAATAAAATTTGCTGGTGGCTCTAAAAACGGTTGAGAACCAGCTGCAAAATCGGTATTCGCAAATGTATAACCCTGATTAAAATAATCATTTGCTACTGCTAATTGTGCACCGCTAGCTGCAGAGAGCATTGTGCTTATTTTGGCACGTAAGCGGTATTTGGTATAAATGGGAATGCTTATAGTCGCAAGCAAGGCAATTATGCTACAAGTTACAACCAATTCAATAAGTGAAAAACCTGATTTATGGGTGTGTAAAATTTGTTTTATCATGGATGATTTTGATCCTTGCGTTACCCCAAGTTAAGTGCATGCCGCATCATTTGTAAATGATCTGGTTCCAACTGTACATGTTCCAGCCACATCAGTCACATAGGGTGCGGCGTCTTGGGAATATTCACAAGCCCAAGTGATCTCTCCATTAGTGATGGTTGGCTGCCATGCTATCCAAATCGAAAGGTTGTTAAATTTAACTGGATCTCCAACAACAGCAACTACACCATCTTGTATAGTTATGCACTTGACAAAATCAACGTTAGATGTAGTATATTCGGTTGTGCCCGAATCAACATTGATGGTGTCGACAGCAACGTTTTGCTTTAAATACATGCTTTGCACCTGCAGCTTGGCGGCCTCTGCTTGCTGCCATAGGGTGTTAACGCGGGCGTTGGTGATATAGCTGGTGTATCCGGGTATTGCGAAAGCCGCAATAACTGTAACAATAGCGGCAATCACTAGCAGTTCAAGCAGTGTAAAGGCGCGAATTGAAAGTGGCTTACGCGATTGGTTCATGCATTAAATCTAGTATATAGGGTAAATCTTGTCACTATGCTATTATGCACAATTCGAATTTAGGTTATTTTATGCTCAGAAAGTTATTTAAATGGTTTAAAAAGGATGTGGTACGCGCTACTATAGTGCCGCGCAGCGCCCATACGATAAGTCGTGATAATATTAGCCCCAATGCGTTAAAAGTTTTGTATAGACTGCATAACGCCGGGTACAGCGCACATCTTGTTGGTGGCTGTATACGTGATTTGCTGCTAGGCCTGCATCCTAAAGATTTTGATATTGCTACGAATGCCGATCCTGAACAAATTAGAGATCTTTTTAGCAATTGTCGCTTGATTGGTCGACGTTTTAGACTGGCGCATATTCATTTCGGACGTGAGATTATAGAGGTTGCAACTTTTAGAGCTACGCATGTGGCGTCTGTAGTGCAAAATGCGCACGGTATGATTTTACGTGATAACGTGTATGGCAAAATAGAAGAAGACGTGCTGCGCAGAGATTTTACGATCAATGCTCTTTACTACAATATCGCTGATTTTTCAGTAGTAGATTTTGTTGGGGGAATGCGTGATTTAGAGCGTAAGCAACTGAATTTAATAGGCGATCCAAATATACGCTATCGCGAAGACCCAGTGCGTATGTTACGCGCAGTGCGGTTTGCAGCTAAATTAGGTTTTAAAATTCATCCGCATAGTGCTAAGCCTATATATTCTTTAGGGGGATTGCTGGCTAATATCCCTGCAGCTCGTTTATTTGAAGAATATAGCAAACTCTTTTTAACGGGCCATGCTTTAGCAACATATAATCTTTTGCGTGAATATGATTTATTTAAACTATTATTTCCACATACCGCGCAATTACCAGCAGACGATAAATTTATAACTACTGCTTTAAGCAACACAGATACACGAGTAGCAGCTGATAAATCTGTGGCACCTAGTTTTTTATTAGCTGTTTTCAATTGGCAGCCTTTACTTAATTTGGCTAAAAAACAAGATTTCTATAGTGCAGAAGATCAAATTTTGAAAGAGCAGCAAAAAATTATGGCTGTTCCTCGTCGCTTTGTAAGCATGATCCGTGATGTATGGGAAGTGCAATATCGTTTAGAGCATAGGCGTACCCCACGGCAAATAGAAACTTTATTTTCTTTAGCTAAATTTAGAGCTGCATATGATTTCCTGCTCCTACGTGCCCAAGCTGGCGACGCTCAAGCGATACCTGCGGCGCAATGGTGGCAAAAATACGTTGAGGGTAATGAAGAAACCAGAACCGCGCTCTTAGCAAGCCTCAAAGCCTCCAAGCACAAGAAAAAGAAAGTACCTGCCGCAACCCAACCTAGTACAGAAGACACTTATGTTAAGCAACAAAACTAAAGCCTGGCAAAAACTGGCGCAGCATGCGCAAAAAATGCAAAGCAACAAAATTGTAGATTTATTTGCAGCTGATAAACAGCGTTTTGCAAAATTTTCTTTGCGTATTGACGATATATTGTTTGATTATTCCAAGCAATTGCTTACACAAGAAACTCTAGATTTATTGCTAGAATTAGCCCAAGAATTAAATTTGGGACAAGCTATTAAAGAGCTCTTTGATGGTGCCATAGTAAACAAAACAGAACAAAGAGCAGCATTACACACTGAGTTACGCAATCCTACAACCAAAAACCAAGAAATACACAACTCCTTGCAGCAAATGCAGGCATTTGTGAATAAAATGCACAACAGTGATTATACAGACATTATAGTCTTAGGGATTGGAGGATCAGATTTAGGCCCACGTTTAGTATGTGAAGCCTTATCTGCATATAAAGTTGGCCCACAACGCTTACATTTTGTGGCCAATGTAGATAGCGATACGTTAATACCATTACTAAAATCTCTAGACCCTAAATATACTGCCTGTATCATTAATTCTAAAACATTTACCACTATTGAAACTCTTAGCAATATGCAAATAGTGCAAAACTGGCTGGGTGCAGCTGCTGCTAAAAATTGTTTTGCAGTGACAGCAGCACCAGATAAAGCGCAGGCTATGGATATATTACCAGAGCACGTTTTCATATTTTGGGATTGGGTAGGCGGACGTTATTCTGTTTGGTCAGCAGTAGGCTTACCTATAGCTTTAGCTGTGGGTATGGAAAATTTTCGTCGCTTTCTGCATGGGGCGCATATATTAGATCAACATTTTCTCACTGCACCATTTACAGAAAATTTACCAGTGTTGCTAGGCCTGATTGGTATTTGGCAGATCAATTTCCAAAATTACTCTAGCTTAAGTATACAACCTTACGCAGATGGTTTGCAGTTATTACCGCAATATCTGCAACAACTAGAAATGGAAAGTAATGGTAAGTCTGTAAATAGTGAGGGTGAGGAGCTTACTTATCAAACTGCGCCTGTAATATGGGGCGGGGTAGGGTGTAATGGACAGCACGCCTATATGCAATTATTGCACCAAGGTACACAAGTAGTACCCGTGGATTTTCTCGTTGCTAAACGTAGCCATCAGACCGCAGATAGATTACAAACACTTTTGGTCGCAAGCTGTTTAGGACAAAGTCAGGCTTTGATGACTGGCAAAGAGGCCACATTGCCTTATAAGCGTTGTGCTGGCAATAGGCCTAGTAATACAATCATGTTTGACTGTTTAACACCAGAATTAATAGGTAAAATTATCGCTTTATATGAGCATAAAGTGTACGTGCAGGGCGTGATTTGGCAAATTCAGTCTTTCGATCAGTGGGGAGTACAACTGGGCAAAGATTTGATTAAGGATTTGCTAAACATAACTCGTACAGCAAATTTCCAAGGGTTGGATAGCTCTACTGTGGGGTTACTGCAGAATTATTTAGCAACTGATCGTTAACGTTTAGATCACCATACTTTTTTGCTAAGTCTAGGTGCTTTGTTGCACCTTCTTTTTCACCCATATTATGTAAAAATATCCCGTATAACATCTGCACAACTGCATCTTCAGGGAATAATTGCATAGCTTTAGATAAATAGGTACGTAGCTCGGTTTCCTTATGTAATTGTGGTGATAAAATTAACATTTGGCGTAACGCTAAGTGATGGTTCGGTACTTGGCACAGCAAATATGCTAAATCGCCCCACGCATGTTTGAGTTGCTGTTTATTTATCTTTATTTTAGCTTGCTCTAGATGAAACTCCTGCATACGCTGTATTTCAGCGCTTAGTTTGTTTGATCTATAATCATGGTACCTGCCAGGCGCAACATACGCAAAACAGTTGGGCGCTACTAGCAGCATGCCAGATAAAAATATCGCTATTATTGTATTGTGCATACTACTAATTATATGAAATATTATTGACTTTGCAGGCCCCAAGACAGAAAATGACCGGATGCTTTTTATAAAAGCTTACTGAATTTCAGTTAGTATACGCACTAACTTTTATGGGTCAAATTTATTTCAGGCATGATATAATCCACCACAAATTTAGACATATATGCCTGCGATACAGTTGGTGGGCTTAGATACTGAAGGAGATTAATTAATGGCGATTACTTCTCTCATGAATTTCATGAGACCCGCGCCGTATAAACCACAAATTACTGATAAAGCTACTATAGAGCGCGCATATAAATACTGGCGAGTGCGTATATTCTATTCAATTTATGTTGGATACGTGTTTTTTTATTTTACGCGCAAAAGCTTCACGTTTGTAATGCCAGAAATGGTTAATGATCTTGGTTTATCTTATAGCCAGCTCGGGATACTGAGTACTATTCTATATATAACATATGGCATAAGTAAATTTGCCAGTGGTGTTTTATCAGACCGCTCTAATCCGCGATATTTTATGGCCTTCGGTTTGATAATTACTGGCATCATGAATATGTTTTTTGGGATGTCCACCTCGCTATTTTGGTTAGCAGTGTTTTGGGGTTTGAATGGCGTATTCCAGGGTTGGGGTTGGCCACCAATTACTAAACAATTAACTTACTGGTTTAGTAAAAAAGAACGCGGCACATGGTGGAGTGTTTGTAGTACTTCGCACAATGTGGGTGGTGGGTTGATACCCATTTTGGTTGCATATGCTCTAATTTATAATTTTTCTGATATGTCTGGATGGCGTTATGCCATGTTGGTGCCAGGCTTTACCTGCATACTAGTAGGTTTATTTTTGCTCAACCGTTTACGTGATGTGCCTCAATCACTAGGTCTGCCGCCTATAGAACTGTATCGTGGGGAAAAAGAAGAAACACGCCAATATGAAAAAGAAAGCACCGAAACTAGCCTTACTGCTAAACAAATATTGTTTGATAAGGTTTTAAATAACAAGTTTGTTTGGGTGATGGCTGTTAGCTATTTCTTTGTATATGTAGTGCGTACTGCCGTGAACGATTGGACCATTCCATATTTAGTAGAATTAGGCTTTGATAGGGTATTAGCCAGCGCCAGTGTAATGTGGTTTGAAATTGGTGGTTTTATTGGCATGTTAGTGGCTGGTTGGTGTTCTGATATGTTTTTTCAAGGACGCCGCGTACCATTTATGCTGTTATGCGCAATCGGCATGGCGGTCTCTTTGTACTGTTTTGCGGGTATAGGATCTGCTGATTACAGTGTTAAGTATTGTTATAGTTTAATGGCAGCGATCGGCTTTTTTGTGTTCGGCCCGCAAATGCTAATAGGTTTAGCGGCAGCTGAATATGTAGATAAAAAGGCTGCGTGTACTGCCAACGGTTTTGTGAGCTGTTGGGCGTATGTAGGTGCCGCAGCCACTGGCTATCCTTTAGGGTTTATCATAGATTATTCTTGGGATTGGTATTACTGGATCTTAGTTGCTTGCAGTGTAATAACCTTCTTAATTTTAATGCCCCTAAGCTTCAAAACTGATCAGGAAACAGTGGCTCATCCTTCATGGTCTGAGGCATAAGTATAGGATCTTGAAGTCACAATAAATGCATTGAGGGTATAAGGGATGCCGGTAGAAACTCCAGTTATAGTCAATACTAGCGGTTTCTTAATAGTATTCTTTTCCTGGTTGAGTAGGGCATGTGTAAAAGCTTGG
>DALYEH010000066.1:0-3264 GCA_031972715.1 Gammaproteobacteria bacterium
TTGTTGCATGACTGCAAAATTGCTGTTTTCTATTTCCTGCAAGATGGCAAAATAAATTTTGGCCATAATCAAGCCACTTCTTTGTTTAGCTCTATCTGCTGTAGGCAAATAGCTTAATGCTTCTGCGTAATAATCACGGGCCATTTGTGCTTGCTGGCGTAAGAGGGCAGTTAAATTGCTAGGATTTTGAATATCAAGATTTAATATTTCTGTTGGCGTAATGTTAAATTTCGCTAGCTCAGATTCCGGAATATAAATACGTCCGCGCCTTGCATCTTCACCAATATCACGAATTATATTGATAGTTTGAAACGCTAAACCCAAGTGTTTAGCATATTCCAGGGTCTTAGGATCACTATAACCAAATATACTGGCAGCCAACATGCCGACCGTACTAGCTACGCAATGACAATATAATTTTAAGTCTGCATATGATTGATAACCTTGGTATTGCAAATCCATGTGCATGCCTTGCAAAATTTCATCAAACCAAACTCGCTGTAACTTGAATTTAGGTATGATATCCGCCAAGGCGAGGCCAACAGGATGTGTAGGCTGGCCATTAAAGGCGCGGTCTATCTCTGTAGCCCACCACTGCAATTTAGTGGTTGCTACTGATTTTTCAGTACATTCATCTACAATATCGTCTACTTCTCTACAAAATGCATAGACTATGGTTATAGCGTCTTTTTGTTCTTTAGGTAAAAATAAGAAACTATAGTAAAAGCTAGAGCCCGCGGCTAAAGTCTTATTGCGGCAATAAGTTAATGCCTGGTTCATAACTGATCCATCAAAGGTTCAGTGCTTTTGTAGTGAGATTCAAGGCACAGTACTTTGCCTAAAATTAGCAACAAGTCTAATTTACTAATAGTTGGTCGGCGCCAAATATTAGTGCGATTGGCAAGGCGATCCAGAACCTTATAGCCACTAGCGATTATAAAGCGTATCTCTAACCCAAAAAATCCAGGTAAATTGTGGCCCAAACGCATGCCATGCAAATAAATCTCTTTAGTGCGAGCTATTTGCTTTTGTAGCAGAGCACAGTATTGGGGTGTGGCCTTACGCTGAGCAATATCATGTAAATTGACGTCATATGCAGCTATCTCTTCCATTGGAATATAACAACGATTTTTTTGCACTAAATCGATTTCTATATCTTGGATAAAATTAATTAATTGTAGACCTGTGCAAATAGAATCTGAGAGTTGCAAATTTGTAGGGCTAGCTTGGCCTGCAAGGTGCAGCAATAACCTGCCTATAGGGTTGGCAGAGTAATGGCAATAGTCTTTGACCTCTGCAAAATTCAAATAGCGATCTTTTAAAATATCTTGCCTAAAAGCAGTCAATAAATCATAAAATAACTGTATAGGTAAATTAAAACATTCTATCGTATGTTTTAAAGCTATAAATATAGGTTCGGTGGGTGGTTTACCATATTGTATATCGTATAAATTTGCTTCAAATTTAGTCATTAGCTCTAGACGCGTGTCCAGATTTAAATCACCTTCATCAGCAATATTATCAGCCACCCTAGCAAAAGCATAAATTGCTACTACTGACCGTCGTAAATGTGCCGGTAGCAGAATAGAGGCGACCGGAAAATTTTCATACTGTGCCTTAGCGATTGCATAACATGCAGCATATGCATTACGTAATTCCGGCGTTAAATTATTTATTTTGTATTGTTTAACCATTTTTTGATCCAAGGCCAAATATCATGAGGGGTATGTGCTATCGCATCAGCTTGCCAGTCGGCAACTGTCTCGTTTTTCGGTACGAAGCCAAAGGCAGCAGCAATTGTGCGCATCCCAGCAGCTTTGCCAGCTTGTACGTCTGTACGCGCATCGCCAATATAAATACATTGTTGTGGTTGTACCTGTAACAAATTACAAGCATGTAACAAAGGATCTGGCGCAGGCTTGGGGTTGGGGGTAGTGTCGCCACATACTACGCAAGCACTGCGACCTAAATAGCCTAGGTGTTTTAACAGCGGCTCAGTTAAAGATTGACGCTTATTAGTTACGATACCCCACGGAATTTGTGCAGTTTCCAGATTAGTTAATAATTCTTCTATCCCAGGAAAGGCACGTGTTTGTCTGAAGCCAGTTTGGGCATACTGCTCTAAAAATACAGGTAATAATTCTTCTAGGTATTTTTCATGTTCAGGATTAGAAAGATGATCAAGCTTGAAAGCTGCAGCAATTATGCGCTTGCTGCCAAAGGAAATAGCGCCGCGTACAGCATCATAGTCTGCTTGTGGGGCTTTACGTGCTGCCAGAATTTTATTGATGGCAAAATTAAAATCATGCGATGTATCTAACAGTGTACCGTCTAAATCAAATAAAATTGCCATATTTAAATCTCTTTGATTGCGTAGGCTAAATAATTGACGCTAAGAGAGTCTGTTAGTTTAGCGCTCTTGGTAAAGGGATCAAATTTTAATCCTTTTAAATCTGTCAATTTTATACGTGTATTTCGCAAGATTGTTGCAAGCTCTGCAGGGCGAATAAATTTTTTATAATCATGTGTATTTCTAGGTAAAATTTTTAATATATATTCAGCACCAATAATAGCTAACATATAGGCTGTTAGAGTTCTATTTAATGTGGAGATAAATATTTGTCCGCCTGGTTTGAGCAACTGTGCGCAGGCATCGAGCAGGCGCGCTGGTTCTGGTACATGCTCGATTAACTCCATACAAGTTATGATCTCAAATTGCTGGTTTTGCGCTGCTGCTAGTTCCTCTATCTGTGTTGCTGAGTAGTCTATCTGCAACCCTTGCTCGGCAGCGTGTTGCTTGGCAGCATCTATAACTTGTTGGCTAGCGTCTATGGCTGTGACTTTTGCTCCTTGCTTTGCAAGGCTTTCACTGAGGATCCCGGCACCACACCCAACATCCAAAATACTTTTGTTATCTAACTTTGCAAGGTTTTGAATATAAGCAAGTCTAGTTGGATTTAAAATATGCAAAGGCGCACAGGGGCCAGCGGGATCCCACCATTGTGCTGCCATGGCATTGAATTTAGCGACTTCGCTATTGTCTATGTTGGCCGAATAATTCACTATAGGTCCATTGCTGCATTGGAGCTATCCAGTATAACTATATCTAGGAGAATATTAAACCAAAATCTATATGCTTTGAGTAAAAACGCCAAATTTGTTGCCCTACTAAATCTAGTAGACACGTTTAACTTGGGGCATGACTTCTGCGAGCAGACATGCTATTTTGTGTTGCGTGGGCAATTAAAACCGCGGAGCAGTATT
>DALYEH010000066.1:3274-7382 GCA_031972715.1 Gammaproteobacteria bacterium
CCGGTCTTTAGCTATGCGCCTAGCGTTAGGTAATTCACAACTAGTGCCTTTGGCACACACCAAATTAGTCCATGCTAAAGATAATAAAACTTCCATACTGTATATAGAGCATGATGCTGAACACACGAATCATATTGGCATGCAAAAAAAAGCATTCTATGATTGTTTACCTGTCAGTCATAGCCCTGTATTAACATCTGTTGAATATAATAATCTTTTTAACTCTGCGTTAGAGGTTAATAGAACGATTTGTGCGACTGAAACAATACATGAGGTTGGTAGATCGCTTGATAGCGCTTGGTCCAGACAACAGTCTTTTGTATGCAACCTTGATTTAAACTATATGCATGATGAGTTGCAACAACTGAATTTTAAGATTTTAAATAACCTTGTTGCAGCTAATGGCGACTTATTAAGTGATGAAGAGCTAGCCTCTGTATTACCCTTTTGTATATCTACCTTAAGCTTTCAAGGTATTTTAAGCCCTTTAAAAGTAGCAATAAATAGAACACCAAATAAGTTACATGGCCTATCAATTATAGATCTGAGCGATGCAGCTACTGGATCGGAGCTTTTGTTGCGTGATGTGCCTAAAAAGCAAGTCGCAGATGCTGATACTAGAACTGCACTACGTTTCCCTGCAGATCCTGCTAAACATTTGCATGGTTTTACTATTTTTGATAGCACTGTGGATACACCGATCCGATCTACAGTCCCTATAGCTCATGTGCAAGTCAAAGATTTCTCACTATTATCTGCTGCAATACACAAATTATATAAAGTACATACGCTTAAGCCACAACTATGCTTGGCGGCAGAACGCACTAAGTCAAAGGTTAGTGCTGTGAGTAATGTAACTTCAAAGCACAAAGATAAAAGCCGCAAAAAAATCATGGCAACAAGCAAGATAGATTGAACGGACCTAGACTGCGAATTAAGGCTTTTTAATTGCGTCTAGTTACATCTTAGCAAGAGGCTGCAAACCTAGTAAATTTAAGCCTTGTGCCAACACTCTGGCAACAGCTTCGCAGAGTAATAATCTGCTGTTCTGTTCCGGTGCGCCCTCTACGCGGCAATTATGGAAAAATACATGAAACTTTTCAGCTAATGTATAGAGATACTCTGTTAATCTATGTGGCAGTAATTCCGCGGCAAAATTTTCTATAGTGTCTGCAAAGCGAATGGTTTGTAAGGCTAAATCTATTTCTTCAGGTGTGCTTAAGTGTATTGCGCTACTGTTCTGTATGCTCAGCAGATCAATACCTATTTTACGTTTGATACTTTGTACGCGTACATATGCATAACATACAAAAGCTGCTGTATTACCTTCAAACTGCAACATTCTATCTAAGCTAAATACATAATCGCCGGTACGATGACAGGCTAAATCAGCGTATTTTACGGCATTTATGCCTAAAGTGTGCGCCATTTGTTGTAATTCTTCAGCAGTAATATCAGGATAACTACGTGCTGTTAAAATTTCTTGTGCTTTATGCACTGCGGAATTCAGCAGATCTATTAGTCGTTCAGTATCGCCGGCACGGGTTTGGAATTTTTTTCCATCAGCACGCAGGACCAATCCAAATGGCACATGATCTACTCGTACCTTCTGTGGATCATAATAATCAGCCATTCTGCACGCGGCAAAGACCATATTGAAATGCTGGCTTTGTCCAGCATCTGTCACATAAATAAGCCAATCACCTTGTTCAACTTCAACTCTATGCTTAAGTGCAGCCATATCCGTACTTGCATAATTGTAACCACCATCGCTTTTTTGCACTATCAATGGTAAAGGTTCCCCTTCTCGATTCTGGAAGCCTTCAACATAGATACACTTTGCTCCGTCTGAAATGGTAATTAAATTTTTCCGTTCTAGATCTGCTATTACTAGAGGCAAATACGGATTGTAAAATGATTCGCCGCGTTCTTGGATATTGATATCTAACATTTTGTAGATAGCAGAGAAAGCCGTACGCGAACTCACACAAATTGCTTCCCATATTTGTAAAGAATGTGTATCGCCCTGTTGTAGACTAACCACTGCTTGCTGTGCGCGCTGTTTAAAAGCTGCGTCTTCATCAAAAAGTACTTTTGCTGCTCTATAAATGCTTAGGAGTTGCGCAATATCCATAGCGCGAATTTGCTCGATGTTATACTGTTTATCACTCAAATAGGTAATGAGCATACCAAATTGTGTGCCCCAATCCCCTACGTGATTAAGACGCAACACAGAGTAACCCAAAAATTCTAAGGTGCGTGCGATACAGTCACCAATAATTGTGGAGCGTAAATGTCCTACATGCATTTCTTTGGCAATATTTGGTGAAGAAAAATCCACTATGGCCTTTTTAGGGGTTGTTAACTTATTGCAACCGTGCATAGCATCAGTTAATTGTGCATTGATTTTTGCATCTAAAAATGCACCTGCGAGTGTAAAGTTTATAAAGCCTGGTCCGGCAACCTCTGCAGGATCTTCACCAGCAAGTAAGTGACTGCGCATTTCGTCCGCAATCGCGCGCGGCTGCTTGCCTAGTATATTGGCTAACTTCATGGCGCTGTTGCATTGGTAATGTCCGAACTTACTATTTGTGGCAGTGGTGATTTCTATAGTTTGAGAACTAAAATGATGCCCGGTTTGTCCATAAAGCGCGCTAAGGGTCGATACACAGCGTTGCTGTATGCTTGTGAGTAAAGTCATAATACTGAGAACCCCTATATTCGCTAAATGGAGTGAGATTTTACGGCATATGTGGTATCATAGGCAATTCAAATTTTAGCCCCTATGGAGTGCAGCAGACCATGGCAGAGATTGCCTCGGAAATTAACCCGGTAAATATCGTAGATGAATTAAAGCAGTCATATCTTGATTATGCGATGAGCGTTATCGTAGGTCGAGCCTTGCCCGATGCGCGGGATGGTCTAAAGCCGGTACATAGGCGTGTTCTTTATGCAATGAAGGAATTAGGCAACGAATGGAACAAAGGCTATAAGAAATCAGCGCGTGTAGTGGGTGATGTAATAGGTAAGTATCATCCGCATGGCGATGTGGCTGTTTATGACGCTTTAGTGCGTATGGCGCAGCCTTTTTCATTACGCTATACCCTAATCGATGGTCAGGGTAACTTTGGCTCTATAGATGGCGATCCGCCAGCTGCTATGCGTTATACCGAAGTGCGCATGGCTAAAATAGCTGGGGCGATGTTAGCAGATTTAGACAAAGATACCGTAGACTTTGTACCTAACTATGATGAAACCGAAGTACAGCCGGCTGTATTGCCCGCTAGGATCCCAAATTTATTGATAAATGGTGGTTCTGGTATTGCGGTAGGTATGGCGACTAATATTCCGCCACATAATTTAACAGAAGTGATCAATGCTTGTTTGGCAATGATCGACAATCCCGCTATTACAATTGATGAATTACTTGTGCATATTCCTGGCCCAGATTTTCCAACTGCAGCGATTATCAATGGGCGCGCGGGGATTGTAGAAGCGTACAAAACAGGACGTGGCCGTATCTATGTCCGAGCCAGACACGATATAGAAGTTGATGAAAAATCTGGCAAGCAAGCCATTATTATTCACGAACTACCATACCAGGTAAATAAAGCATTCTTAATTACAAAGATTGCTGATCTTGTAAAAGAAAAGAAAATCATCGGTATCTCTGATATCCGTGATGAATCAAGTACAAAAGATGGAATGAGAGTTGTTGTAGTACTCAAAAAAGATGCACAACCAAAGACAATCTTAAACAAGCTTTATAAATTCACACAGATGCAATCTGCATTTAATGCAAATATGATTGCACTTGTTGATGGTGAGCCACAGATCCTTTCACTTAAATCAATGCTAGAGCTTTTCTTAAGCTTTAGATTAACTGTAACGATCAGAAGATATGAATATGATCTTGCAGAAGCGCGATATAGAGGACATATACTTGAAGGTTTACTCAAAGCATTAGATCTACTTGATGAGATTATTGCAACCATTAGAGGGTCAAAAACTCAAGAAGAAGCTAAACAGAATCTTGTTGAGAAATTTGATTTCACTGAGGTACAAGCTCAAGCAATTCTTGATATGCAACTTAGAAAACTTGCAGCTC
>DALYEH010000067.1:0-2696 GCA_031972715.1 Gammaproteobacteria bacterium
TGTTGCAGCGGCAGCAACCATATTCGAGACATTAGTGCGCACTATGTAGCTGTAGTAAGCTGGGATAGCAAGACCTGCCAAAATACCAAGGATCACCAAGACCACCATTATTTCAACTAATGTAAAACCTTGATTTCTGCTCTTTAGAGGCATCTTGGGTGTAATTACCAACTTTATGTTCCTAAATGTCAACCTATAGTAATTATACTACTAAAAGCAACCTGGCATTTGTTGACCTATCTGTTGTATTTATAATAAAAATCACTATCGTCAGTTCTTTAACTTAGCTTTACTATACTTTAAGTACGTAAAATTAGGATTTTAAGACATATAACAAATGGCTAGTCTCAGCGGAATTGCTAAAAAACTTGTTGAAAAAGGGCTGCTTGATGAACGCAGTGCCCAAAACATTGTTGATATGGCCACGCAAAAAAAATTGAATTTCGTACGTATGGCTATTTTCCAAAAAGCATTGCCAGCAAGCACCATCGCACAATTTGCTTCTAATGAATTCGGGATCCCCTATTTTGATTTATCTAGCCTTGATCCCGAACTAATTCCAGTCTTACAAATTAAATCAGAAATGATCGAAAATACTCTAGCACTGCCAATATATCAGCGTGGTAATAGGTTATATGTAGCCTTATCTGACCCATCAAATTTACAGATTCTAGATGACATCAAATTCCAGACTGGTACATATCCAGAGCCAATCATCGTTGATGACGATAAACTTATGACCATTGCTACTCATGTTGTAACGCATAGTGAGCTTAGCGATCTGGCGGATATTAGCGATGAAGCATTAGAATCACTAGATATCACTGGCGGTGAAGACGTAATTGAAGACGAAGATGTTGCCAGAGATGATGCGCCGATTGTACGCTTTGTCAATAAAATGCTTTTAGATGCTATTAATACAGGCGTTTCTGATATTCACTTTGAACCATATGAAAGAAACTATAGGGTGCGTTTTAGGCTTGACGGTGTGTTACGTGAACATGCTAGGCCCCCTGTAAATCTAGGTAATCGTATTTCCACGCGTTTAAAAGTTATGGCGCAGTTAGATATCTCTGAACATCGCTTACCACAAGACGGTCGCTTTAAAATGCGTTTAACTAAACAGCGTTACATAGACTTCCGCGTTAGCTCATGCCCCACATTACATGGGGAAAAAATTGTATTGCGTATTTTGGATCCAACTATTGCGCAGATGGGTATTGATAGCCTTGGATATGAACCGTTTCAAAAAGAGATATTTTTACGCAACATTTGGAGCAGTCAGGGCATGGTGCTAGCCACTGGGCCAACTGGTAGTGGTAAAACAGTATCTTTATATACTGCGCTAAATATTTTAAACGTACCTATGCATAATATTTCCACTGTAGAAGATCCAGTGGAAATCAACGTGCCTGGGATTAACCAAGTGCACGTCAACGTCAAAGCGGGACTGGATTTTTCTGCTGCTTTGCGCGCTTTCTTACGTCAAGATCCAGATATAATCATGGTGGGGGAAATACGTGACCTTGAAACTGCAGAAATAGCCATAAAAGCTGCGCAAACTGGTCACATGGTGCTTTCTACATTACACACCAATTCTGCAGCAGACGTGTTAACACGTTTAGTGAATATGGGGATCCCTGCCTACAACGTGGCAACATCTGTATCCCTGATCATCGCGCAACGCTTATGCCGTGTTTTATGTCCTCGCTGTAAACGTGAGCTTAAACTACCTAAAGCAGCACTTTTACAATTAGGCTTTAAAGAAAAAGAGATTGATAGCCAAGAACTAACAATTTATGAGGCAGTTGGGTGCCACCATTGTCAAGATGGCTATAAAGGCCGTACTGGTATTTATGAGGTAATGGAAGTATCTAAAGAAATAGGACAAATTATTATGAGTGGCGGGAATGCTTTGGATGTGGCTAAGCAATCGGCAAAAGAAGGCAACTGGACTTTGCGTGAGGCTGGGTTAAACAAGGTGCGTGCTGGGATCACAACTATAAATGAAGTAATGAAAATTACAAAGGATTAAAAAATGCCAACCCCAAAAATTACTGGCAAATACAATTTTGGTTACACTGCTAGAGACTCGAAAAATCGTAAAATCAAAGGTGAAATATTAGCTGAAAATAGCAGCGTAGCACTGACCGAATTAAGAAAACAAGGTTATTTGAATATAAAAATTAAACTGATGGCGGAGCCATCATTTATAGTAAAGTTCTTTGCGCGTAATAAAGTTAGTTTTGCTGATATAACAATTTTTACACGCCAAATCGCTACTTTGCAAACAGCTGGCATACCTTTAGTCAATGGTTTAAAAGTAATAGTAGATAGCAGTGAGAAGCCAAACGTTGTGAAATTGGTTACTCGTATAAAAACTGAACTTGAATCTGGCGGATCTTTTTCTGAATGTTTGCGTTTACATCCACAAGAATTTGATGAATTATATTGTAACTTAGTAGCCGCGGGCGAAACCGCTGGCAACCTAGATTTAATGCTACAACGTATCGCTACTTATAGAGAAAAAACAGAATCTATAAAGCGTAAAATAAAAAAGGCAATGTACTATCCAATTGCAGTGCTTTCAGTTGCATTCATAGTAACGGCCATACTATTAATCAAAGTGGTACCAACCTTTAAATCTATGTTCGAAGGCTTTGGTTCTAACTTGCCTGCTTTTACTTTATTTGTTT
>DALYEH010000067.1:2706-7356 GCA_031972715.1 Gammaproteobacteria bacterium
CAGATCATGTACAAAGAGATGGACTCAAGATTTTAGTCACAGGCGGTGTACTATTTTGGATTGGCGGACGGTTATATCGTAGCCAACCAATATTTAAGTCTATCATACAAAAAATGATGTTGCGCATACCTGTGTTTGGCAAAATTTTACAGAAAGCAGCTGTAGCTAGGTTTGCACGCACTTTATCTACTACCTTTGCAGCAGGTGTGCCTTTGCCGGACGCTCTATTGTTAGTTGCACGAGCAAGCGGCAATATAAAATATCAAAATGCTATCTTGCAGATCCGGGAGAACGTATCTATAGGGAAACGTATTAGCAACTCTATGGCTGCTACGCACGTTTTCCCTCCAATGGTTGTACAGATGGTATCTATTGGTGAGGAAACTGGATCTTTAGATGCAATGCTACAGAAAGTTGCTACTATTTATGAAGAGGAAGTTGATACTGCGGTAGATGGTATGTCCACATTGCTGGAACCATTTATTATGATCATACTGGGTATTATTGTTGGCGGTCTAGTTATCGCTATGTATCTACCAATATTTAAACTAGGATCGGTAATCTAATGCTACAGCTAATTGAGATATTTCAGCAGTCACAAGGCATATTTTTAGGCACAGTGTTTATTCTTTCTTTGCTTATTGGCAGTTTTTTGAATGTTATAATTTTCAGGTTACCTATGGTATTGCAACGCGTGTGGCGCAAGCAATGCCATGAGCTTCTAGAAGCAAACGAATTGGCAACCGAATCTATCCCTATAAATTCTCTACATGAAGTCTTAATGCAAAATTCTCATTGTCTACATTGTAAAAACCAAATTCGCTTTTATGATAATATCCCCTTATTTAGTTATCTACTTTTAAAAGGAAAATGTAGGCATTGTAAAAAGAGCATCTCTATACAATACCCGGCAGTTGAAGCTTTAACAGCCGTATTAGCAACGATTGTTGCTTTGAATTTTGGTGTCAGCTGGCAAACGCTCGCAGGGTGCTTCTTAACTTATGTTTTAATCGTGCAAGCTACTATTGATGCAAGACATACCTTTATTCCTGATGAATTGACTTTACCTATGGTCTGGATCGGTTTGCTTTTAAGCATTCCCGTTGTCTTTGTAACTAGTAGTGATGCAATTATTGGCGCCACAATTGGCTATATGGGCTTATGGCTTTTGTTTTGGGCATTTTATTTTCTTACTAAGAAGGAAGGCATGGGCTACGGTGACTTTAAATTACTGGCTATGCTTGGAGCCTGGTTAGGTTGGCAAATGTTACCTTTCACTATCTTGTGTTCTTCAATTGTGGGATCGATCGTTGGTGTAGGCATGTTGTGTACCAAAAGCGGCAAAAAAATCAAACGCATCCCTTTTGGGCCCTTTCTGGCTCTTGCTGGTTGGATTGCGTTATTATACGGGGCACAAATCAATACGTGGTATATAGATTATGCTGGGATTCCTTAAATGATAGTCGGTTTAACAGGTGGCATAGGCACAGGCAAGACAGCTGTGTGCGCCATCTTTAAACATCTTGGTGTACCAGTGATAAATGCAGATGAAATAGCTCGGCATATAATGGATACAGATAAAGGTGTGCTACAAACTTTGGTACAAAAATTTGGGCACGGGTTTTTAGATGCAAACAATAAAATTGACCGTAATAAATTGCGCGAGCAAATTTTTAATAACCCTGCCGATAAGCTTTGGTTAGAAAAATTTCTGCACCCATTGATTGGTGCCAGCATTACAGAACAAGCCAAAAATATTACCTACCCTTACTGCGTGGTGGAAATACCTTTACTCATTGAAGCTGGCATGCAAAATTTGGTAGATAGGATCCTCACGATGGATTGCCCTGAGGAATTACAATTACAACGTGCCTTGCAAAGAGGTGTGCATAGCGAAGAGCAAATTAAAGCTTTTATATCTAGTCAAGTAACAAGAGAAAGAAGACTAGCAATCAGCAATGACATTATCGAAAACACCGGTGACATGCCTACCCTAATAAAACGCGTAGAGCAGTTGCATGAGCTATATTTAAGCTTAGCCACCTAATGTGTTATAGTTTATTTTTTTTGATAGGGCGCGTAGCATGCTAGATGCTTCAATTTATGAATTTCCTCTAAACGAGCGCGTGCGCATATTTATGCGACTAGAGAATTCATTTGCCCAAATAGCCCATTTTTCAAGCGGTAACAATATATGGGATAGCCAAGCAAGCCTATTAGTATTACTGGACGTGCTAAGCCTTATGGAGCGCTATGATGTAAAAAATGAGCTCTGCAAAGAATTAGAGCGCAATATTAGCATCTTAACCAACCTCTTAGATGTGCCAAGTATAGAACAGTATACCCTACAAAAAACACTATCAGAGCTAAACCAGCGTCTCCAAGCCCTACAAAATATAAATGGGCGCCTCTCAAGAACTTTGCGTGACGACGATCTGCTGAGCACTATCAGACAACGTACATCGGTTATTTCAGGCATCAATAGCTTTGAGATCCCGGGGTATTATTTTTGGTTAAATCAAAATAATACAGCAAGGCAGCATCAATTAGACCGCTGGCTACAAGATAGTATCCCTATCGCAGATGCTGTAAGCTTACTGCTTGATTTGTTACGGTCTAGCGCAGATTTTGCGCTGCACACAGCTGAGAGCGGCTTCTTTCAAACCAACTTAAATGCGCAACAAAATTGCCAAATGTTACGCATTGCACTGCCTAACACTGCAAAAGTATTTCCTGAAGCAAGTGGCAACAAACATCGCATCAGTGTGCGTTTCATGGCATATGAGGATACAAAGCAACGCCCAACACAAGCTGTGGAGCAGCTAGATTTTAATTTAAGCTGTTGTGGTATTTAATTTTTCCAGCCGTATATTGCGCTACACTGGCCCTACAGTTCTCTGCTGCCATAAATTAACTCAGCATAAAATTATCATGGTATGACAGATTGTCATTATCGCGGACATCGGTCAAAACTCGATCAAAATTATTTAAACGGATAAAGCCAGTACGTGGGTACTCCAAATTGATCACTATATAGATAGTAAATGCAGTGAGTAATATATAACTCACAGTATGTATATGTCTGGCCTGTTTACTTTCTGCGGCATCATAGCCAACTAAAAATCCTCCCAAAGCTGCTAAACCAATCATTAGTCCAAATATTATTAATGGCGGATGTACACGCGATAAATTCATACCAGTATGCGCGGTAGAAAACATCACATTCACTGCATTAATAAAATTTGCAGAGATACTATCATTTTTAATATTCTGTGCAGACATCATGGCATGCTTCCAGATCTGCCCTTCAATTTGTAAGGCGCGGTCTAGAGCCTGATCCACCAGTGCTGTGTATGGTTGATGATGATACGCGTCTAAATGCATATTTAAATATTGACTAACACTATTATGCAGAAGTTTGCGTTCCATGCTCGGCAAATACTCTAAGTAGTTATACACTTCCTCAAAAGCATTAGCCTCCTCTAGGATGTGCAATTTTCTAGCTTCATAACGATCATATGCACCAGAAAATGTAAATGCTATCAACAAACCTAATAATGCAAAAACCGAAGCTTCAGCAGCCTGTATGACCTCTAGCTTTTGCCTAGGATGCAGGTGCAATTGCCTTTGGCCAAACATACGACCAAGCACTACGCTTATGTATAAGATAAGTATTAGTGCCAAGAGCACAATGCATACAAATAATAAATGAACCATGATTTTTTCAATATAAAGACTAATTTAAGCTTGTATCATGGCATGCTTTTATGCAAGTCTAGAAAGCGCCAGCTTGCGCGCAAGGACTACTTCAAAACATAGGTGTATCGGGGTCGCAATCTTGGTTAAAAAATTATATACTGAGAGGTATACACAAAAACAATCAGTATTATTAGGAATTTAAAATATCGTGTTAAGATTAGTCACTCCAGGTGCAAACGCCCCAGAAGAAGTTAATGTAGTCATCGAAATTCCGGCGCATAGCGAGCCGGTCAAGTATGAGGTTGATAAAGAAACTGGGGTAATGTTCGTCGACCGATTTATGGCAACATCCATGCGCTATCCGTGTGATTACGGGTATATACCACAAACTTTAAGTAATGATGGCGATCCGGTGGACGTTTTAGTCATTGGGCCCCTACCACTTATACCTGGCTCTATCATTAGAGTGAGGCCTATTGGCATGCTACGTATGACAGATGAAGCTGGCGAAGATATGAAGATTTTAGCGGTGCCTATAGATAAACTAACAGCTATTTATCAGCATGTACATAAAACAGCAGATTTAGGCAAAGCAACACTAGATAAAATAGCTCATTTTTTTCAGCATTATAAAGATTTAGAGCCTAATAAATGGGTAAAAATTGATGGTTGGGCTGAAGCTGCTGAAGCAAAGCAAGAAATTATTAATAGCATAGAGCGTTTCAAAGCGAGCAAATAAACCACTGTGAAGCCAGAGGGATATGACTGAGAAAATAATTGATACTTTAGCTGAATTTCACATGCATAACCCGGATGATGCAGTTTATGCTTTAATTGCGCATTTAAGCGTTGTACTAGAAGAGCAAAACCCTACAAATATAGAGCAAACTTGGCGCAACATTAACAATATTTTAGGTGAGGTTGAAGCCAGCAGAATACTACATGTAATGT
>DALYEH010000068.1:0-4141 GCA_031972715.1 Gammaproteobacteria bacterium
CTCTTCAACTTTATCTACGCCATATTGTTCTTCACAGCGTGTCAGATAGTTTTTGGCAAACACTAAGTAATCTATGATTGCATCTGCATTCGTCCATGATTTATACATGTAGTTGTTTTTGAAAAATGAATTATGCCCATAGCACGCATGTGCTAAAATCATAACCTGTAATGTTAATGTGTTTTCTTCCATTAAATATGCGATGCAAGGATCAGAATTTATAACCAGTTCATAGGCCAAGCCCATAAAGCCGCGTTTATAATTTCTTGAAACATTGAGAAATTGTTTTCCGTAAGACCAGTGATGGTAGCCTATAGGCATACCGACTGAGGAATAAGCGTCCATCATCTGTTCTGAAGAGATTAATTCAATTTGATTAGGGTATGTGTCTAATTTATATTCAGCGGCAATATCTTTGATAATCATATCAAAATGTTCAAGTTTTTCAAAGGTCCACTCCGTATCATATTTGCTTTTCGCATGCTTATGTTTGGTTGTGGATGCACTTTTTTTAATTTTTTCAGTCATTGCAATTCCTTGATATGCTGAGCTTGGCGTTTGAATAATTCTCTAAACACAGGATAGATTTCATTCATTGCTGCTATGCTTTGCATGGCAAAATTAGGCCAAGCAGGTTTGATGCTCTGATATTCTTCCCATAGACTTTGATGGTTGCGCGGTAGGATCTCTACATAAGCGAAATACTGGACGAAAGGCAAGATTCTATGCACTAGGATTTCTTTGCAATGTGGAGAATCATTGTTCCAGTTGTCTCCATCAGAGGCTTGCGCGCCATAAATATTCCATTCATTTGTGGGATAGCGGTCATGGATTATATCAGCCATCATTTCTAATGCACTTGAAACTACTGTGCCTCCAGTTTCACGTGAAAAGAAAAAGTCTTGCTCGTTAACTTCTTTAGCAGAAGTATGATGGCGTATAAACACTATTTCAATTGTTTCATAAGTCTTTGTTAAGAAAAGGTATAATAAAATGAAAAATCTTTTTGCTAGATCTTTTTTTGTTTCATCCATTGAGCCAGATACATCCATGAGACAAAATACAACAGCTTTAGACATAGGATTTGGTTGATCAACACGCCTGTTATATTTTAAATCAAACGGATCAACAAACGGGACTTTTGCAATTTTACGCTTTAAAAGATCAATTTGTGCTTGTTGCTCTAAAACGGCTGGATCTTTTTTATCTTGTTTCATAGCCTGCAACTTGCCTTCTGCAGCTTTTAAATCCTTTTTATGTTTGCTTGTGAGTGCTATACGTCTCGCTAAAGCTCCGCGCATAGTGCGTATAATGTTCATGTTAGTAGTTATACCGGTCGATGCATAGCCTGCTCGCACCTTTTTGTATGTTTTGGTAGGACCTATTTGCTTTTTAAGTAAGTTTGGTAATTCTAGATCGTCAAAGAATATATCTAAGAATTCATCACGCGACAGCTCAAAAGCAAAATTGTCTTCATCTGTTTCTGGGCTGTTACTTGGTTGTGATCCAGGTGATCCTGCTGTTCCAGAAGGACGTGGAATTTTGTGGCCGCGGCTAAACTCTTTATTGCCAGGTAAGATTATTGTTCTAATGCCGCCTTCGCCATGATGAAATACTGGTTCATGGGTATCTTTAGTGGGGATATTTATTTTTTCACCGTGCTCAAAATCAGTGATGCTGCGTGTAGCTATCGCATCAGAGACAGATTTTTGGATCTGTTTTTTAAAGCGTTGCAAAAACCGGCGTCGATTAACCGCGCTTTTGTGTCTTCCACTATGGCGCCTATCGATAAATTGCGTCATGATGTTTTCCTAAGAGGATTTACGAACTCGCAAGTACCAATCACATAGTAGTCGTACTTGCTTAGGTGTATAGCCTTTTTCTACCATTCTCTCTACAAAATCTTCATGCTTGCGACGCTCTTCTGCAGATGCCTTAGCATTGAATGATATGACAGGCAATAAGTCTTCCGTGTTGGAGAACATTTTCTTTTCTATGACCCCACGAAGCTTCTCGTAACTGGTCCAGGCTGGATTTCTGCCATTATTATTTGCTTTAGCTCGTAACACAAAATTTACTATTTCATTGCGGAAATCTTTGGGATTGCTTATGCCAGCAGGCTTTTCAATTTTTTCTAGCTCATTGTTTAACATGCTGCGATCAAGTATTTCACCTGTATCAGGGTCGCGATACTCTTGATCTTGGATCCAAAAATCAGCGTAAATAACATATCTATCAAAAATGTTTTGTCCATATTCTGAATATGATTCTAAATATGCAGTTTGTATCTCTTTGCCTATAAATTCTACGTATCGTGGTGCTAGGTAGCCTTTAATGTATGAAAGATATCTTTCCTGCACTTCAGTAGGGAACTGTTCTTGCTCAATTTGTTGCTCTAATACGTACAATAAATGCACTGGATTTGCTGCTATCTCAGTTACATCGTAATTAAACACTTTAGATAATATTTTGAAAGCAAAGCGAGTTGATAGACCTGTCATGCCTTCATCTACCCCTGCGAAATCTTTGTATTCTTGAATTGATTTTGCCTTAGGATCAGTGTCTTTAAGGTTTTCTCCATCATAAACGCGCATTTTAGAGAAGATGCTTGAATTTTCAGGTTCTTTCAAACGAGATAAGACTGAAAATTGTGCCATCATTTTCAAAGTATTTGGTGCGCAAGGTGAATTGCGCAATGAGCTGTTTTGAATCAATTTTTCATAAATTTTAACTTCTTCGCTAACTCGTAAGCAATATGGCACTTTAACAATATATACTCTATCTAGAAATGCTTCATTGTGTTTGTTATTTTTAAATGAATGCCATTCAGCCTCATTTGAGTGAGCCATTATTATCCCATCGAAAGGGATGGATGAAAGAGCTTCTGTGCCATTATAATTACCTTCTTGCGTAGCAGTCAGTAAAGGATGTAGCATCTTAATTGGGGCTTTAAACATTTCTACAAATTCAAGTAAGCCACGATTAGCACGACATAAGCCGCCTGAAAAGCTGTATGCATCAGGATCGTTTTGTGTGTAATCCTCTAGCTTACGTATATCTAATTTACCGACTAAAGTAGAAATATCCTGTGTATTTTCATCACCAGGCTCAGCTTTTGCTATGGCCAGCTGTGCATTGATGGAAGGCTTAATTTTAACTACTCGAAACTTAGTAATATCGCCATTATATTCCTGAAGGCGTTTGATTGCCCATGGTGATAACACAGTTTGCAAATAGCGACGCGGAATACCAAATTGTTCTTCAAAAGCTGGGCCATCTTCGTCAGCATCAAATAAACCTAAAGGAGATTCTAAAACTGGTGAGCCTTTGAGTGCATAAAATGGTACTTTTTGCATTAGGTATTTTAATTTTTCTGCTAAGGATGATTTACCGCCGCCTACAGGCCCAAGTAAATACAAAATTTGCTTTTTCTCTTCTAAACCTTGTGCCGCATGTTTGAAATAAGCAACAATTTGGGCAATACATTCTTCCATGCCATAAAACTCATCAAACGCTTCATAGCGTTTAATTACTTTATTGGAAAATATTCGACTCAGTCTAGGATCATGTCTAGTTTCTATGATCTCTGGTTCACCAATAGCTTCCAAAATACGCTCAGCCGCTGTAGCATATGCCATGCGATCTTCTTTGCAGATATTTAAATATTCCTCAAGTGAATATTCATCCAGCATCTCGTGCTCATATCTGCTGCGTACATTATTAATGATGTCCATCAAAGGCGCTCCAAGCGATTAACCCTTAACTCTCCATAGTATGTATCTGCAAATATTAAATAAGCTTTAGGGTAGTGTGCAAGAAAAGCACAGAATATATGAGTTTTTGTTAATCACGTTCTATAACGAAACTTAAGTCTATACCGCCGCCAACAGTGCCGTCTTCAGCAGTACCAGACTCTATACCTATGGACCATATGTTATTTAGAGCGTATTTAAGCCGTACACGTTGACTGGCCTCGCTCATGCTATGTAAATACTGCAGATAGAAATGCTTACCTAAAGATCGACCAATCACGAAATCCTTGTTTTTTAGTGCGTTTTTGCCAATATTTGGATCATCAAAAAATGCTATATGCTCCTCAGATTGCGATGCGACTCCCAACTCAGAGATTTTTAATTTATCT
>DALYEH010000068.1:4151-7336 GCA_031972715.1 Gammaproteobacteria bacterium
TCTTAGACAGCACGCTTGAGCCAGTCAGCATCACTTGTGATAAGGCACGATCAGGATTGCTGGTTAAACCGCTTTCAGTGATGACAGGTTTTTGAGCGGTGCCGTTCACTGCAAGCTCTATATCTGGCGTATTATCTTGTGCCGTACGGCCTTGGTTTTTACCCAGCATTTTAATATCTAAGACAGGATTCACTAATAATGTTCCTGGCGGGAAAAGCAGTCGCCCATGATTAATATGCAATTTCTGACCCGGTATTTGATAAGTGCCTTCTTTTATTGTGATGCGGCCATCAGCATATAACGCGCCATGACGTAGAGAAATATTTAATTTACCACTTACATCTGCATCTAGATCAAACCCCGTAAAGTGTACTCCATCGTGTATACGTAGGTTAATATCTGGGTTTATGCTTAATAATCTTTTAGGTTGCATATTAAGTTCATTCACAAATACTACATCTTTAGATTTGGGCGTCTGTGTACGTTTGCTCGGGATAGATACTTTGCCAGATAGAATATCAATATCGCCAGTTATATCGATCTGTTGTCGAGCTTTAGAATAATGTGCGTGTAGTGTACTGGAGGACAACAATTGAGCCATAGCATTATTAACAAATTCTAAATTATTTGCTTCTAAAGTGATTGCATTGGGACAGTCTTCTTTTAGCGGCTCAATATAACCGTGGAATGTAAAAGTTCCAGGACCTCTGCGCATTGCACCATTGCCATGCACCTTGAATCTACCATTTTTGTCACTTTGAATCTGCATTTGCATGGGCTTAATTTTAATGCCTAAGCTAGGTATAGTTGCTGTGACTTGTTTAATTTCTGTAGAAGAAATTATCTCTGGTGCTAAAGTTGTCCCGGAGAGTTTGATATTGCTAGTCAATTTCCCCTTTAAGCGCGTTATATCTGGAGTCCACTGCATTAAAAACGCTAAATCATTTAAATCTATGTCTATGGAGCCACTAAGCTTATGCGCATCAAGGTTAATGATACCTGTAATAACGTTTTGTGTTTTAGAGTTGAGGTTGAAAGACAGTACGTTATGCTGAGGAGAAAGCTGTAATGTAGCTTTTGTAGGCATAGCAAGAATGCTACCATCTAATTGCAGTGCCCCAGATTGTTTCAGAAAATCATACTTGCCATGGCCTTGTATTTGTTCTCTATTATAACTAACAATCAGTTGTGGTATCTGCCATGTTGTTTGAGCATGGGTACCATGCAGACTAAAAGTAACTGGTTTGTCTTTATACATAGCATGGGCAGTGACTTTATGTTGCTCTACAGTGCCATCTAGATTTACATATAGATCCTGTATCTGTTGCGCGCCTATAGCAAGGCGTGCTGCTTTAATTGTCGCATGTAGAGGTGTTTCAGGCTGCAATTGCATATTAATGCTGGCATTGAGGTTAGTAATTTGATACTCACTGACTCTAAATTTGTTTGCAGTAACATATGCTTGCATGCTGGGGATGGTACTAGCTTTAGTAATACTGCCCTTAGCACTAAGCGCTCCCTGGCTGTCCTCAAAAATGCTTTCTGGCTCTTTAAGTAGCAGTTCCCAAACGTATTTTTCTTGAGTGATCTGTACAATTTTTGCTAAATTGTCGCCATATTTCAGATATCCTTGCTGAATTGCCCACATATCTGCAAAGCGCGTTACCTGCATATTGCCTAAAATTGGAATTTGTTCTGCATGACCATGCATTTGCAATTTGAAAATTTGTTCTTTGTCTCGTAGTGTAACGTGGCCATGCAAATTGTCGACAATAATAGCTTTATAGGCGATTTGATCTGCAAATGGTAAATATGTTTCCATGCCTTGGATTGCATATGCACTAAAATGATTTTGTTGCCAATCAAGCATTAACTGACCAATTTTTATGTTATGTCCGGCATATTCTATTTCTAAATTGGTAATAATTATGGGTTGGCTAATAACTTTACCCTGAGCTGTCTCATATCTAAAATGTATAGGCGAGAATAAGCTAATTGTGCCCAAAAAAGCCTTTAGGCCTGCATTCGTGGTGGCGAGTAGGACTATTGGGAGTAGTAAAACAACCAACCAGAATATGCTTTTTTTTAAAATTCTAACTGCAATCATAGCCTGTTATCTTACTATACTTGAGGTGGAATTTCCAAGCCTTAATAAGTTAACTCAATAATAATCTGCTTGGCAAGAATTTGCGCTAGCGGGGGTAGACTGACTATCGTAATCAACAGGGTAGGCAGTTGGAATCTCTGAGCCAAGAGCCATTGTACTATTGCTTGCTACAGGATCAATGTTCTCTGCAACCATCGCCAAATCCTGCAGCCATTTTTGGAAGGAGGGCAATTCACAGATAGGTCCGCGATTTTCGGGGAATATTCGTGCAGCAGGTAGAAAATTTTCTACAAACCAATATGGCCCAAAAGTCAAAGTAGCACATAGCAGTGCGGTGGCGGCACATTCTACTACAAGAGTTTGGGATGCTAATGCTATGCATATTGGAAATAGTATTATAAACATAGAGAGCCCAAGCATAACAGCGAATATATGCGCTGGATTTTTCTGCTCTTCGACATTTAAAACTTCTAAGAACTTTTGCTTATCTTGTTTCGGCAAAGAACTTTGTAGAATTATATCTTCTAGGTTCTGCTGCACAAATTTGATATAACGTCTAGTTTGCGCCTCAGACACACAATCGTTTATACCATACCAAAATGCTAAAGCAGTTCTAGGAAAAATGTTGAAATCATTATTAGTTTTGCTCCAGGCGTGTGGTTTTTTAGCATGTGCAAAGGATAGAAATAGATCAGGATGATTAGGCAACGGTCTAAGATTAGCTGAGCTTAGTGATTCTCTAACCCAGCCACGGATTTCATTAGATCTAGGATCTCTATGTGCATTTAGATCTAGTTTTGCTTGAATACGCTGTTGCTCGCGTTCTATTTGTCTGCGACGCATATTTTCAGTTTCTATGGAATCTCTCAGCCCTCTTATAGAGCGTGCAGTGCTGCTCTCAAAACAAGGCTCGTATGGATTAGATATAAAAATAGGGATGGGTGCCGTATGTACTGCACGGATAGAGGCAGTTGGTAAAAAAGGCTCAGCGTATGTGCTGCGAAACTCTAGCGCTGGATTAACATCAATAGTTGCAGTTCTGCGATCACGATGCTGTCTGGATTGTGGCGGGCCTTCT
>DALYEH010000069.1:0-6070 GCA_031972715.1 Gammaproteobacteria bacterium
GCAGGTAGGGACTCCGCGTCGTAAATCATCGTCGTCCATTGCCGGTAAATCGTCATGGATTAGGGAATAGCAGTGTATGAGTTCTATGCTCATGGCTATCCCATGCAGAGAGTCTAAGTCTAGGCCTAGAGTATCACCCAAGGCATAAACCAGAGCTGGACGCAAACGTTTGCCATTGTTTAAAACTGAATAACGCATAGCCGAACACAAAGGGCTGCGTGGGTCAGGTGGGGGTAATACGTTCTCTAAATGTCGATCAACACGTATTTTTGCCTGTTGTATATACACAGCAAAGCTATTAAGATTAGTTGACAAACTGACTCCAGGAGGGTAATATCTGAACTTGGCATTAGCTTAGCTTATAGCTAGTTTTAGGTCAATTTGGTGATTGGCCACTAAAAAAATAGTGATTTTGGGAGAGTAGTTGCAGTATACTAGCCTCCTGTCTGTAATAAGTAGTCGAGAGAGTAATAAGTATGAACACTTGCAAGTTTGAGGATTACATAGTCTTTCTACGTGATAACATCAATAACTTAATTCAGTACCGCGAAGGTACCGGCAAATTTGAGCCTAGCTTGTTGCAAATTCGTGATGATTTATTTAATCCAGATCCATTTGTAGTAATAGGCGCAAGTGTTAAAGCAACAAAAGCTTTTGCAGAAGAAAATTTATATCACTAGCAGTGCAGTCAACTGTTTATAGATCCTGAGCATGCCTCAGGATTTTTATTTTCTATTTCAGGTTTTGTATCTGTTGATACGCTAAGCACATATTTAGATGCAATTCAGGTGCTTCATGCAAAAAGGCTAATGCACTTTGCACTGTTTTCTGTGCAGCATGCAGGTAGTGTGGATTATCTAGCATTGTCCCTAATTTTAATAAGGCTAAACATGCTATCCCATTGCCGGAAGGTATTGAATCATCTGTATATGTTTTGGGCCTGAAAAATAATTGTTCACTATTATGAGCTGTAAAATAAAATCCGCCATATTCTTGATCATAAAATTTCTTCAATAAATCATCTGCTAATTGTACACAAAATTCCAAATACTCATGTTTTGTATCATTGTTAATAAAACACAATATGCCATCAAGTACAAAAGCATAATCATCTAGAAAGCCAGCAATTTTAGGTTGTTGACCCTGCCAGGTTGCATATAATTGTCCTGAGACGTACATTTGATCTTTGATAAATTTTATATTAGCATCTGCTAAACTTTTAAATTCTGGATAATTTAAAATATCTGCAGCTAAACTTAAGCCTTTTATAGTTAATCCGTTCCAGCCCGTTAAAATCAAATAATCTATATCCGGAGGAGTGCGTGTCTTGCGTTGCTCTAATAATTTCGCTTTAATTTTTGTTAGCAATTCCGGAGTTGGTGGCTTTTCGTTCGGATCTATATATAGATGCCATTTAGCATCAAAATTGGCTTTTTGGTTCAGGTGATAATATCTTTTTATGCTGCTAAATTCTTCATTTGTTAATATATGTTTTATGCTGTCTATATCCCACAAATAATACAAACCCTCTTGATCTTCTGTATCAGCATCAAAAGCTGTGTAGAAACCATTTGTGTTTGGATCTAGTAAATTGTTTTTGATCCATTCGCCTGTTTCCAAGGCAATTTTGCGAAATTGATCTTTATGTGTCATTTTATATGCTTGTGCATAAATGCCAATTAATTGACCGTTATCGTATAACATCTTTTCAAAGTGCGGTATTTGCCAAGACTCATCTACAGAATATCTAAAAAAACCACCAGCAAGTTGATCATAAATGCCACCATCTGCCATATTTTGTAGTGTGGACAAACCCATATGCTTGGTCATGGTATCTGTAGATTGCAAAACAAACTCTAAACATGGGCAATTAGGAAATTTGGTTTGTTCGCCAAAGCCGCCATGTGCTGGATCAAATTCGCGTTGCAAGGCTACTTCTGCTTGGTGAATTAGATCAGCCGCGATAGGCGTGATAGCGCTTGGGCGAAACTGCATCATAATTTGCAAGATAGCAGTCATATGCAGTTCTTGTTGTTTGATGCGTTCTTTATCATGGTAAAAAACTTCATTTAATTTATGTAGTAACGTATCAAAACCAGCAGTACCCTCAGCGGAAATTTTAGGAAAATATGTGCCGCCGTAATAGGGCAATAAAGTATGTGGTGAAATAAAAAGTGTTAACGGCCAGCCTCCAGGTTGTCCCATTAGCAGTTGATAAGCGATTTGGTAGGCTTTATCCAGATCGGGGCGTTCTTCCTTGTCTACTTTTATGCAAACGAACAGCCTGTTCATGGTCGCTGCAATGTTAGGATCGCAAAAGGATTCATGCATCATGACATGGCACCAGTGGCAGGATGGATAGCCTATGGAAAGTAAAATGGGTTTGTCTCGTTCTATGGCCTTTGCGATAGCTTCTTCACCCCAGGGATACCAGTGTACTGGGTTATGGGCGTGCTGTAGCAGATAAGGGCTAGTCTCACCGATAAGTTTGTTATCAAAATCATTATTTAGCTCAGTATCCATGTACAGGGTTCCATTCGTGACAGGGCTTATCTTTTTATGATAATCTACTTCCTCAAATTTTTCTTCAAAATAAGTCCCTGGAGGGTAGCATGAGTTGTTTAATAGGAAAAAAAGCCCCTGATTTTACAGCAGCGGCAGTGTTAGCGAATGGCGACATTGTGGCTGAATATAATTTAACGCAGGCGCTACAAGGTAAATATGGTTTAGTATTTTTCTATCCTTTAGATTTTACTTTTGTGTGTCCTTCTGAGTTGATTGCACTAGATCATAGGATCCCGCAGTTTAAAACACTAAACGTGGAACTACACTTTGGTAGCAGATGTGAAACACAATATTTGCCAAGCTTATGGTGTGGAACACGAGCAGGCTGGGGTTGCTTTGCGCGGTGCATTTATTATTGATAAGCAAGGTATTGTACGTGCTCAGGTTATTAATGATCTACCACTAGGCCGTAATATCGACGAATTGATCCGTTTAGTCGATGCTCTGCAATATCATGAAGTGCATGGCGAAGTATGCCCTGCTGGATGGCAAAAAGGCGATAAAGGTATGGTAGCTACTACATCTGGAGTTGCCAGCTACTTAGAAAGCAACGCAGAAGCACTGTAAGAGTAATTATGTCCGTATTGAACACAGAAACAGCTAAACGTCGCACTTTCGCGATTATTTCGCATCCCGATGCTGGTAAGACAACAATTACTGAAAAATTGTTGCTGTATGGGGGTGCGATTCAATTAGCGGGTACCGTGAAAGGACGTAAAGCCAGCAAACATGCCACCTCCGACTGGATGGAATTAGAGAAACAACGCGGTATTTCTGTGACTACCTCTGTGATGCAATTTCCTTATAAAAATTGCATCATGAATCTTTTGGACACTCCAGGCCACGAAGATTTTTCCGAGGATACCTATAGAACGCTTACAGCGGTAGATGCTGCTTTGATGGTGATTGATGCTGCTAAAGGTGTAGAGCCCAGAACTATTAAATTAATGCAAGTCTGTCGTTTGCGTAATACTCCAATCATAACATTTATCAACAAAATGGATCGCGAAGGGCGAGAGCCTGTAGAATTATTAGATGAAATTGAACAGATTTTAAAGATAAATTGCGCACCAGTGACGTTACCCATAGGCTCAGGTAAGCGTTTCAAAGGTGTATATAATTTGCTTACTTCCGAGGTGCATTTGTATACGCCGGGTATGGGCGACAAATTGCAAGCGGGTACAGTGATAAAAGGACTGGACAACCCAGAGTTAATCCAAAAAATCGGTGCAGATTTATTAGCAGAATTTAGGCAAGAATTAGAGTTAGTGCAGGGTGCTAGCCACAGTTTTGATTTAGACCAATATATAGCTGGTAAACAAAGCCCGGTATTTTTTGGCTCAGCATTAAATAATTTTGGTGTGCAGGACTTATTAGATGCATTCGTGTCTATGGCGCCTATGCCACAGCCAAGTATTACTGAAACTAGAATTGTGCAGCCAGATGAACCTAATTTTACAGGTTTTGTATTTAAGATCCAAGCCAACATGGATCCGCAGCACAGAGATAGGATCGCATTTTTACGTATCTGCTCCGGTAAATACACTAAAGGCATGAAAATGCGCCATTTGCGTATAGGGCGCGATGTACAAATTTCTAATGCATTAACCTTTATGGCCGGTGAGCGCGAGCATATTGAAGAAGCATATCCAGGCGACATTATTGGTTTGCACAATCACGGTACTATTCAAATTGGTGATACTTTTACACAGGGTGAAACCCTGAAATTTACAGGTATACCGTATTTTGCGCCCGAGCTATTCCGTGCCGTACGCGCAAAAGATCCGTTAAAGGCCAAAGCGTTACATAAAGGTCTAATGCAGCTTTCGGAAGAGGGAGCAACACAGGTTTTTAAACCACTAAACGATAATCGCATTATCTTGGGTGCTGTAGGTATGTTGCAATTTGATGTGGTCGCGCACAGATTAGCATTTGAGTACAATGTAGAATGTGTGTACGACAACATAAATATTTCTACAGTGCGCTGGGTGAGCTGTGCAGATCCTAAAATGCTGGCAGATTTTCAGAAAAAATTAGCAGACAATTTAGCACTAGATAACGCTGAAAAGCTTGTATATTTGGCTCCTACTATGGTGAATCTACACTTAACTAATGAACGTTGGCCTGACATAGAGTTCGCATCTACTTGCGAAATTTAGGTATAAGGGCGCAACTGATGCGCAAACACTTATTTACACATTGATGCTTAGTTGTTATTATAGCTAAAAGATATTTATTGAGGCTATAAAAATGCGCGCAAAAATGAGTCGTGTGATCAGCATTATGAACGTAAGTGCAGCCATTCATGCCAATCCTGATATACAGAATGCAGTTCAAGCAATAAATGCATGGTCAGAGCAAAACATTAAAAAATCAAGTCCGAATTCTAATGCTCTAAACGGCGAAGCAAGTATATCTGCCGCTATTACGCTGTCTACAGTACATGCATTGATAATTAATAGCACAGCCATTAAGAATAATCCAAATCCAACTATTGCCTATTTGGCAGACATTGGGTTTATAGATCAATTGCTAGTACTACTTGGTAATACATATCTGGATGGGGTAGCAGATTATTGGTTTGATGCGTTAAGCGCGCATAAAAGTGCGTTTGAAGAGCTCAGTGGTTCTAGAAACCAATCATATGCGCAAAGAGTTTGGCGTAATTTTAAAAATATTGCATATAGTGATTGGAATAAATTATTCAACTCATCCTACGCATACCTTTTAAAGAAGCCAGTGTTAGCTCTATTCGCAGTTGCAACTTTTGTAGTAGCTTCTATCTTTATTGGGTTTATACCAACATTACTAATCACCTTTTTGAGCGCTCCTGTTGCTTCTATGCTTCATGCAGCTTTTGTGTGCATTAGGGATCGCAAGATCATAAATGCTAAAGAGCAAATGATTGATGATGGTTTTGAACTATTGAAGATTAAGGGCAAGCACGGACATCTGTATCTATTAAGTGCCATCTTGGAAAATGCTGGGGATCCTGAGAAATCATTTGAAGATGCATTAAATAAAATAGTTGAAGAAACTAACCCTGCAAAAGTAGTTGATCCAGACAATATCCAGCCGGTTATAACTTCAGATGAATTCCGCATTGCTCTCAGAGCTCTGCAATTACTGTATCCACAATTAAGGGCAAAGAATCTTGATAAATTAGACTATGACAATCATGTGGAAATGTATCGCGCAGCATTTGTGCGTTTGGGCATGAGATTGGGTGGTTTTGATTTTAAGACTGATTTGCAAGAAGTTACAAGGTTTCAAGACATGCTAGAAAGGATTGTTGGATTCAACTCAAAAGTGTGTGAGACAGACCTGATGTTTAATACGTTAGATGCAAATCAAGTAGCAACACCTTATAAGTATACTAAGAACCAACTAGAAATTGCAGTCATTCTTGCTACAGGTGTACAGAATCATGCGCTTGCTAAAATTCTTAAGACTAAGCTTGCGGATGCTATTGATACATCAAAAGACGAGGAAATCGCACAAAAAA
>DALYEH010000069.1:6080-7269 GCA_031972715.1 Gammaproteobacteria bacterium
TGATACTACAAATGACGCGGCCCTCGCTCAGTTGCTTGCAGCTGGAAGCGAGAGAGTCCAAGTAACAGATCCTCTGCTATTTACAGTTCCTCAGACCAGCTCGCAGAGTCGTGTTAATATTTCAGCGCAAGGGCAGGTTAATGCTAAAAGGACATCATCGCCCTCTACTTGCGCTATTTCCTAAAGCTACCCTGTCTAGTAATCAAAAGCCAGCATGGGTTATCCAGGCTGGCTTTTTTATGCGCATTGTTACCATAAAAATCCTAATAGCCAAAGAGGGATTGTAGAACGATCTGCTTAGAGTATAGCTGCTAACTAGCGCAGCGCATAATTAAATCAAAGCCTTTACCTTCTGCAATAAGCTTGTCTTTTGATATGCATCACCATCCAACCCAAGTATTGCGCTGAGGATGGGCAAGATTTCCTCATTGCTGTTATTTTCTAAGCTTTGTAATTGCTTGATGAATTCTTCCTTTGTCTGTAGCACGTTAGCAAGAGCCTTCGGGATCTCTGTAACACTTTTTATGCTTATACCTATGTTGTTATTTAAAACCCATTTTGCATTATGCCGTTCATGTAAGAGGGTAAAAAGATTATACTTAACAATTAAAGGCAAATGCATTATCGCTGCTTCAGAAATACTTAAACCACCTGGTTTACCTATAAAAACATCAGCGCAGCGCATATATTCTTCTATATTGCCTACAAAGCCTGTAGCGATTAGTGGATAATTGACTTTTAAAGTTTGCAGCTGCTGCTGTAATTGTGTATCGTAACCACAAATAAACACCATCTGTATTTTATAATTACAATTGCACATGCTTTTCGCGATGTTTAACATATCTGCCGAGCCATGACTGCCGAATGTTACAATTGCAGTAGGCATATTTGTACGCAGTCCTAACTTTGCACAGAGCACGTTTTTATCAAAAGCGCGCGCTGTATAAAATTTTTCTGCTACTAACATACCAGACAACTGATAAATATTTTCTGCTGGCACTCGATATTTTAAGGCCCGTGCCACTAATTCTGCAGATGAACAAATTAATTTTTGCTGCTTCCTAGCTATCCAGATATTTTTACAGCATTCTTGATAATCTGTTACCACGGTCACAAACGGTATAGGTTGCGTAAGCCTAGTGACGCTATCAGCTAAGATATCGTTTATAAAAGGTGTAACAGAAATAAG
>DALYEH010000070.1:0-346 GCA_031972715.1 Gammaproteobacteria bacterium
GCATCGGTACCAAGCAAGCGCAATAAAAACCATTTCTGCTTTTGACCAATACAACGCGGCTCAGAGGTACGGATTAATTTCTTGGGCAATTTATATTTTAACCACTGTCTGGTATGCCCAATAATCTCAACCTGATCCTTATGTAGACCAACCTCCTCCCACAACTCCCTGAACATAGTTGCTTCTATATTCTCTTGCTCGTCTAAACCACCTTGTGGAAATTGCCAAGCATTTTGGTTAATCCGCTTTCCAAGAAAAACCTTTCCAGCGGAGTTAGCAATAACAATGCCAACGCTTAAACGATAGCCATTTGCATCTATCAATTTTGTCTCCCGCTCAATCTGAT
>DALYEH010000070.1:356-7087 GCA_031972715.1 Gammaproteobacteria bacterium
ATTAAGCTTTATGCAAAGTATACATATATATCTTAGCTAATAATTGACGATATATAGCAGAACTATGACAAAAGATATGCGGTAATAGTTTGATTTAATCTTCTTCTGAAGCTTCTATTACGTATTCTTTATATGCGGCTTTGTCTAACAACTCATCATATTCAACAACATCTTTTAACTCTATTTTATACAACCATCCGTCTTGATAGGGGTCTGAATTTACCAAGCCTGGTGATTCGTCGAGCTCTTCATTTACCTCTACTATCACCCCACTTACTGGACTAAAAACATCGGCCGCGGCTTTAACTGACTCTAAAACACACACGTCGTCTCCAGCTGCAACTTTTAAGCCAATTTCAGGCAAATCTACGAAAACAATTTCACCCAACTGATCTTGTGCAAAATCAGTAATACCTATAGTAGCGATATTTTTTTGATCTTTTGATACCCATTCGTGTGTCTCAGTATATTTGAGATCATTTGGGATGTGATCCATATTTCTTCTCCGAATTCGCGCAAAGCGCTTATGTAATTTACTTTGTATTGTATAACCGTAACGTTAGTTCTGCAACAAAAATAAGTGCCTAAATTGCATAAATTATGCAACGCCTGAGGCTAAACGCATAATAGCATTCTTGATAAAATTTGAATTATTAAAGCATGATAAACCCATCTTGCGGAGCATAGTTACTGTTTTAGTTTGATTTGCAAATAACCTTTGCAAGCCATCAACGCCTAAAAGCATGCTTGTATTAATCGCACGACGCTGGCGTTCATAACTACGTAGGTTTTTTAGAGTCCCTAAATCAGCATCATGTCGTATAGTCATCTTTAAAGTACTATATAACGCAGCAGCATCAGCAATTCCTAAATTCAAACCCTGGCCTGCTAATGGGTGGACTACGTGCGCCGCATCACCAAGCAAAATAGCTCTGTGTCGCACATACTCAACAGCATGCTGCATATGTAATGGAAAATTTGCACGTGCTCCCTGCACAGCTACCCTACCTAGCTTATATGAAAATTCTTGCGCTAATGCAGCATTAAATTCTGCATCTTGCATTTGCATTAATTGTGCAATCTTAGGCTTCGTATCTGACCAAACTATTGAACAGAGATTATCTGCTGTTAACGGCAAGAATGCTACAGCACCAGCAGAAGTAAAGCGTTGCATAGCAATATTTGTATGTGGATATTCTGTTTGTACAGTTGCGACTAAAGCAGATTGTTGATACTCTCTTGTATATTGCAGCATATTTAAGTGTTGACGCACCCATGATTTTGCACCATCTGCTGCTATTAATAATTTACATTCTAGCCTTTGATCAGTTGTGCCTAGCACAACATTATGTTCGCTAGTGTGTAAACTTTGCAGCTGCTGCTGAATTATTCGTACATTCTGGCGCCTACATAATGCTTGATATAACACTTTGCTCATAACACGATTTTCTATTATATGCCCTAAGTGTGCATGATTTACATCACTTGCATGAAATATGATACTGTTATGTAATTCTCGATCCCATACCAACATCCCAGTATACACACCTGCTCTATGCGCAATTATTTCATTCCAAACACCTAAATCCTGTAGCACCAATTGTGAACTTGGGGCAATAGCGCTACATCGTAAATCATAAAAATTTTCATCCCACTGCATTTGCGGGATCTGTGGATCTACAATTGCTATTTGTAATTCCATATGTTTAGCAAGCAGATTTGCTATCACTAAACCTACAATTCCTGCTCCACAAATAACTACATCCATATACCTAAACCTTGCCTAACTATTTTAGATTTTAACGCTGGAATAAATTCTGTCAGCATGAGCCCCAATTTACGACCAGACTGAACTGGCCATGTACTATTAGCAAAAATTTCCACAAGATTATTGCTGAATTCTCGTATATGTTTTTGATCTGCCATACGCGCCGTGATATAATTTTTACCTAAATCATCTATACTGCATTGAGTGGACTTGTTGGCACGGCGCAAAATATACGCTAAGCAGAGAGCATCACGCACTCCCAAATTAAACCCTTGTGCAGCTACAGGATGTAAAGTGTTTGCCGCATTGCCAATAAAAAATATATTGTGATCATATATGCGCTCAATCCAGGCAGTGAGAATGGGAAAAGTCTTGCGTTCCGTGACTTGCGTGAAATGACCAGCTCTATACCCAATACTATGTTGTAATAATTGTAAAAACTCTTTATCTGCTAGATTGTGTAGCGCGGCGAGCTTAGTATTATCCACAGTGAGAATACATTTCATTTGCTGTTTTCCAAAAGGTAATAACGCCAATACACCTATATCAGCAAAACGCTCATAAGCAATGTTAGCGTGTGGCACATTGATGCTAACATTACAAACCAACGCCGTTTGCGCAAAATCTTTTGTATATAAGTTCAAACCTGCTATTTTACGCATATGTGAATTAGTGCCATCCGCTGCTACTACAAATTTGGCACGTATGCTTTTCTCAGCAGTCTGTAGCTCCCAGCCTAGCTCCGCACTTAAAAATCTTGCAGATCTTAGGGCTATTGGCCGCATTGTGACTAAATTAGAGATTGAATCTAGATTCTCTATTAAAGCATGGGCTAATTTGCTTGCACTTACTACTGCGCCTAAGTGGGGTATTTGTGCAGCTTGTGCAGACAGCTTGGTAACACCAAAGCTATTCTGCTGCGATACATGTACCTGATCTATCATATGTGCGTGCGCTTTAAAACAGTCACTAACGCCCAAACTTTGCAATGCTACTATTGTGCTGTATCCTAAAGCCAAACCCCGATTATCTTGAGATTTATGATACAAGTGCTCTATGGGTACTTGATCTATTAGTACCACTTGCATGTTCAAATCAGCTATTGCACGCGCAAACACCGCTCCAACCAGACCACCGCCAATGATGGCTACATCAAATTCTTGCACTCTCAATCTCGGCAATTGTTTTTGGCGCTGCACTAGATAAAACTTCATGCCCTTGTGCAGTTACCAAAATGTCATCTTCTATACGTACACCAATACCTAACCATTGGCTATCTATATCTTGGAATGTATTAGAAATATATATGCCTGGCTCTACAGTTAAGACCATGCCTGGTTGTAATTTACGTGAGTGATTGTCTACTCTATATAAGCCAGGATCATGTACATCTAGCCCTAACCAATGCCCACTTGAATGCATATAGAATTTTTTATACGCTCCTTTAGCAATTAGGTCTTTAACAGTCCCGTGCATGATGCCCAATTCTACAAGACCTGTGACAATAATCTCTACCATAACATCTTGTATAGATTCAAAAGTATTGCCAGGCTTCACTTGCTCTATACCGGCTGTTTGCGCTGCAAGTACTAAAGTATAAATTTGACGCTGGGCATCAGTAAATTTTCCACTGACCGGGAATGTACGTGTAATATCTGCTGCGTAATATTCATATTCACCCCCAGCGTCTACTAACACCAAATCACCAGCTTTCAACTGCTGATCATTCAGTACATAATGTAATGTGCATGCATTATTGCCACCAGCTACAATCGCCTGATATGCAGAATCTCTACAGCCAGCTGATAAACAATATTCATTAAAAACCGCCTCTAATTGATATTCCATTAAACCCGGCTTCACTACCTGCATTAATTTTAAATGTGCTTGTGCTGATATTAATGCAGCTTTACGCATAGCTGCTATTTCTTCGGGGTCTTTCAGCACTCGCAATTCATGCACTAATGGTAAAATATCTTGCAAACTTGGTGTAACAGCAGCTGATTTATATCCTTTACTAGGGGCGTTTTTTTTAGCGCTATTGATCCACTCTAGGATATTTAAATCAAAGTCTTGATCAAGTCCGATCGGATAATATAAGGTCTCTTTACCCACCAGATATTTTGGTAACTCTGCATCTATCACATTCAAAGGATAGGCTTCATCCGCAAGATATACCTTACACGCTTCGTCTTGCCCTATTATCTTACCATCCCAAATCTCTACTATTGGATCTTTTGTTTTATTAAACAAAACATACTTGATATTCCCTGTATGATCTTTAGAGAAAACCATCACAGCATCTGCTTCTTTATATCCTGTAAGATAAAAGAAATCATTATTCTGTCTAAAAGGATAATGGGCACTGCTAGTACGTAATTTAGGCTTATTGGCGGGCAATATAACCACACTGTTATTTTGTAGACGTTCAGCCAAACGTTTACGTCGTGCTAAAAATTGTTCCATATTAATGCAACATCCTTGAAATTTCACCGCTGCTCAATTCTACTTGAATGTTTTGTACAGCGACACGCACATACTCTACCAATTCCATATAATTGGTTTCATCATCTTCGCTGGAATCTGTTTCAATACCAACATGTGCGATTTGTGATAGATCTGAAACAAGCTCTTTGATTGTGGCATTAGCTAAATCTTCTTTAGTAATGCCAACCAAACCTAATCCACTCAAATACCCACGACACCAAAAACATAACGCATTCACACGCTCTGGTAATGGCAGATCATCATTGGGCAATAATAAATTAAATGCAAAATCATCGTTCATAAAGTTTTGTAAAATTTGTTCAGAAGTTGCGCTTAAGATTTCCCATTGTGTTGTGGAAGGATCATCTGCACAATCTAAATTTTCCAACAAGGTGCTACGCCATGAGTCCGCTTGCATAGACTTGGCAAGAGTCAACATACCGGTTAATAAACCATGAGCTTCCGCGGCGTTTAGCTGTGCCCCTAATTTCTGCAGGGTATTGGCCAGTTTGCTATAAGAGATTGCTTTTGTCATGATTTACCCATACCTTCTTTTAATTACATATATTATCAAGCATAGCAAGTATATTGTCATCCCAGTGTTCCTCCATAAGCACAATTTTGTTTGTTAGAAAACTTGTTGACTGATCGGCTAGGCTGAATTACATTTTTATTAGTGATGATTAAAGAGGTTTCAAGGTGAGCATAAGCAAAAGCGTTACAGTAAAGATTTTAGGCAAAGATTACCAAGTTGGTTGTCCTGATGAACAAACTCATCACTTAATAGATGCGGCCTTAATGCTGGATAATAGGATGCGCGACATTCGAAATTCTGGGCGAGTGATAGGTGTAGAACGTATAGCTGTCATGGCTGCTCTTAACTTAGCCCACGAACTTTTAAAATTAAAGAGCGAAATTGAAAATACAGCGAGCGATACCGATAAACGCCTGCAGCAACTGCATGAAAAGCTATCCAATGCATTAACTGCTTAATATGGCCAGTGCTAAGCAAAAGTTACGACAACAGCTACGCGCTGCTAGACACGCCATACCAGCCCCGCAGCGAGCCAAAGCGGCAGCTAGTATGTGCGCTAAGGTCTCCCAATTGCCATTTTACAACACGGCACACAGCATAGCTTTATATTGGCCGCATGATGATGAAATAGACGCCATGCCACTTTTAAATGCGGCCCTGCAGCAGCATAAACGCTGCTTCTTGCCTGTTTTACTTTTGGACCCACAACAAAAGCTAGCTTTTGCCTCTTATACGCCGACCACCCCATTAATAAAGAATCGTTATGGCATACTTGAGCCAGAATTAAATTTTGCCAGTCTAATAGACATCATAGATTTAGATATTATCTTTGTACCACTGGTTGGGTTTGATAGTGCTGGGCGACGTTTGGGCAGGGGCGGCGGTTTTTATGATGCCACCTTTGCTGGTTTTCATCACCATCACACAAAAAAATGGCCAAAGTTAGTCGGGCTTGCATATAGCTGTCAACACGTAGACGAAATTCCTGCAGATGTGTGGGATTGGCAGCTAGACGCTGTTGTAACTGAAAGCGACATCTTCAACTTTAAATAAAGCCTAAAGCAAACCAGCGGCATAGCTGCTGACAAACACTCCAAAACTCAATATTATTATCAAAGCAAATAGTAAATCTGGTTTACGCTTAATCACAATCTCGTCCTGAGTTATTATTTGAGGCGTAGCTTCATGCTACTACTTATAATTTAGTCATCATAGTAATAAAAAGCAAAGTTTAGAGGCTATGCTGACATAGTTTTAATCAGGTAAATGTATGTCCAATCTTATAGATCAAATGAAGTATAATGCCGCTAGAGAAGCTTTGACATATATAGAAGACGATCAAATTCTTGGCGTTGGTTCTGGTAGCACTACTAATATTTTTATTGAGCAGTTAGCCACTATAAAACACAAAATTTCCGGTACCATAGCCAGCTCCAAAGAAACCGAAATCTTATTAAAATCTTTTGGCTTACCAGTGATTGATTTTAATTCTGTAGACAACCTGCCTTTGTATATAGATGGTACTGATGCGTATAATAATTTAAAGCAGTTAGTAAAAGGTGGTTGGGGTTTTCTTACCAGAGAAAAGATCCTCGCCTATGCAAGTCAAAAATTTATCTGTATTGCAGATGAAAGCAAGCAAGCAAGCGTTTTAGGTACATATCCAGTGCCTATAGAAGTAATTCCTATGGCACGCAGCATTGTGGCACGCGCATTAGTCAAACTTGGCGGACACCCAGAATACAGAGAAAACTATATTACCGATAACGGTAACATTATTCTTGATGTACATGGATGGCAAATTTCGCAACCTATTGAACTTGAAGAAAGACTCAAGCAAATTACTGGAGTAGTGGATAGCGGCATATTTGCCAAGCGCACAGCAGACGTAATCTTAATAGGTGGCGTAGATAAGGTTGTAACATTATGAAAAGTATTATT
>DALYEH010000071.1:0-1385 GCA_031972715.1 Gammaproteobacteria bacterium
GATCCCAGCACGTTATGGATCTACGCGCTTTCCAGGCAAACCACTCACAAAAATTGCTGGTAAAACTTTATTAGAACATGTATGTACAGTTGCAAAAAAAGTTGCACAACAAGTAGCGGATGTTTCTGTATTAGTAGCCACTGATGATGAGCGTATCATGCAACATGCACATACATTAGATGTTGCTGCAGTGCTCACGCCAGAAAGCTGTCCCACAGGCACTGATCGCGTAATAGCAGCACTAAAACAAGTCTCTACTCAATATGAATACATCATCAATTTACAAGGCGATGCCCCCTTAACACCTGTGCATGTAATTGTGAGCTTGTTACAAACTTTAGCTTCATACCCAATAGCAACCCCTGTCATGCAATTATCCTGGGAGTTTTTAGATGTTTTAAGAGATGCTAAACGCAATACTCCTTTTAGCGGTACAACAGTAGTAATAGATCCTAACAATAGCGCCTTATGGTTTTCTAAGCAAATCATTCCGGCAATACGTAATGAAGCGCAACTCCGTACACAACAAATACAGTCGCCTGTATTCCAGCATTTAGGTATTTATGGCTATACCTATGCAATGTTGGAAACATTTGCCTCTCTAGGAGTGAGCCGCTATGAGCAGCTTGAAGGTTTAGAGCAACTACGATTTTTAGAAAACGGTTATAATATTAAAGCAGTGCCTATTATCTTGGAAAATCTTAATGCATGGCGTGGCGTAGATACCCCTGAAGACGCACAGTTTGTTGAAGAAATACTTTTAATGGAACATAAATAGCTATGACTACTATTTTAATCGCGAGACACGGCAACAATTTTGAACCAGGCGAAACAGCCGTGCGTATAGGCCGACGCACTGATCTAGCTTTATCTTCATCAGGAAAACAACAAGCCAAGTATATAGGCGCGTACTTAAAGCAATTTAAGATTTTTCCGGCGGCAGTGTTTACCAGTCAGTTAAAACGTACACAAGAGACTGCGCAGATTGCATTAGAATCTGCTGGATTAACTATAACTCCTATTCAACGTGCAATATTCGATGAAATTGATTTTGGACCTGATGAAGGCAAAACTTATGAACAGATCATCTCTCGTATTGGCAGTAAATCTTTAGAAGACTGGGAATCGATGGCAGTTGTGCCATCTGGATGGGTTGCAGATGTAGATCAAATAGTACAAAACTGGCGTGATTTCGCTACAGAAGTGTTAGAAATGTATCCTGACCAAACAGTATTAGTATTTACAAGTAATGGCATAGCAAGATTTGCACCTTATCTAACCAAAAATTTCTTTGAATTTGGGCAAACTCATAAAATTAAACTAGCTACTGGTGCTATGGGATCCTTAACCTGGCGTGCCGGTAATTGGCAGATTGATTATTGGAA
>DALYEH010000071.1:1395-2087 GCA_031972715.1 Gammaproteobacteria bacterium
GATTTAAAATCTAATCCTATTGAAGAGGATACGGATGCAAAAGATTATGGTGATGAAGACTCAACTGATACACGTTAATATTTAAGGACAGGGGGAAGAAGGCTAGTAATTGATTAGAAGAAGGATGTTGTGTAGACGCTTCGGAATTCTATGATTTGCAGGTCACAACCAAATTTTACCTTGGTAACGTTATAGTTGTTTATTTATAAGTGACCCACACTTGCGTATGGGTCACTACAACTACTTTAACAAACTACACTCCTAGAACGTCTACACAGCCATTCTTGTATTAGAGCATTGCTCCAAACTTGAACTGTACACCTAGGTTCAGTACGTTTAGGTCATCATAGTTGTGTACTGTGTGGTCATACTTGTAATGTCTGTAAGATGCGTATAATGCGCTGTTGATCTTACATAGATCTTGAGTTACACCAATACTCCATGACTTACCTTTATCGCCATTCACAATAGCATCTTTGCTTTGGAAGTAGTCGATTGCGAAGTTTGTCTTGCCGTAGTCAGAGAAGCAGAACTTCTTACCAAGTTGGATGTACCAGAACTTGTAGTTGTCTAGAGCGTCTCTAATCTTAGTCTTAACACCACCAGCTACAGCAGCGTTGAAGCCAGAAGGTTTGTGTTCAACAGCGATAGAACCTGACCATGCATGGAAGTGTTCGTATGGAGCACCAGCT
>DALYEH010000071.1:2105-7084 GCA_031972715.1 Gammaproteobacteria bacterium
ACAGTCACGCCATCACGATTATACCAAGCACCTGCTATACCAGCACCAACTTGGAAATCATCACACCAGCAAGCCATGTAACGTAACGCAACGTCAAAGAAGTTTCTTCTTGTGAAGTTGTATGGCTCTAAATGAAGCTGTGTATTTGTGAATGTACGTGTTGTGTTACCATAAGATAAGCTTAGTTTGAAGCCCATGAAATCTGCTGAATCATAACGTACACGATCTTTAGTATTTAACACGCCATTTGGCTCTTCGATATCACCAACACCGTTTAGTGCGTTGAAAACAACGTTCACTGTTGGGTCAGTAATAACTGGGTTAGCGCCAGCTATGTTGAATAAAAAACCACCGCCATTATTTGCAACACTTGAACCTAAAGAAGTTTCGTTAGTGCCTGCAAAAGATATATTAGTGATATTCCAGGAAGCTGTTTCGCCTAGACCTAGGGATAATTTACCCCACATACCACCACATACCCATGAATCTACTTTACGTACTAGAACTACGTGATTGTAGTAATCTTCAGTAATCAATTGGTTAACTATTCTTGTGTTATTTGGTAGTAGTTCTAATTCAATCACGCCACCAAATGTTGTGCATTTGTTTAAATGCGCAGAGGACATAACACCTAATTTACTTGGAGAATAGTTGTTATCTGTGAATACGCCAGTATCCATTCTGTCAGCCCATAACTGAGTATAAGCTTTGTTAACTTGTGCATATAGTTCCACATGAGCGCACGCTGTTCCTGCAAACATAGCCAAGGTTGCGGCTGCGGCCATTATTTTAACTTTATCTAAATTCAATCTTTCCATGTTCATGTCACCTACGATAAAAAATAAGAATTGTTACCCGATACAAATCATTAACTAAGATTATAGCCGTAACAATTAAAAAATCAACTGTTTGATGATATTTAATTGGTTGTAATAATAATTAACAATTTTTAACAAGCAATTTAATACGCTCATTCCTTTTATTCCTTATTAATATGTTTTAACAATATTAACGTTACCAACTATTAAACATACAAATTGAATGCGCTCAGGAAAGCGTGGTCAATCATCATTAAATCATAATCTGTTACAAAAATGAACTAGTATTTTGTTTATAGTGATAAGCACATATGTACTTTTGCATCTAACGTCTTGATTTACTTATGTTTATTTATTCTTGACATATAAGCAACATATGTTGTTTGCTAGGGTCTTGAATTAAATTTTCTTTCTGTTCTTTAGATAGTTGTTTGATTTTTCTTTCAATTTTAGAAGCAGTGCCGCGATCCGACACTGCAAGTTGAAAAACTAATTTCAAAGGTTGTTTACCACGTACATACTTAGCTGCTAATTTAGTACCTGCAGTATGTTCTTGTAAACGGCGTTGCACATCAGTAGTTATACCAGTATATAAAGTGCTATCTGCACAACGAATTATATATACATACCACTGCTTAAGCATGCATTTCTATGCGTTGTTCTAGTTCACCTTTAGCATACTTAGTTGCCATTTGTTCTAACATTAGTGGTTTAATTTTGCTAGCCTGACCAGCTGTATTAAACTCTTCATAACGCGCTTCACATATTTGTTGCATAGCTATTGTTGCTTCTGCATTATATTTTCTTGGATCAAATTCTTTTTTGTTTAAAGCTAAATACCTACGTAAGGCGCCAGTAGCAGCTAATCGCAAATCAGTATCTATATTAATTTTGCGCACACCATATTTTATACCTTCTTGTATTTCTTTTATTGGCACACCATAGGTCTCTGCAATATCACCACCATACTCATTTATAACCGCTAACCAGTCTTGCGGCACTGATGAAGATCCATGCATCACTAAATGTGTGTTAGGGATTTTTTTGTGGATCTGTTTCACTCGCTCTATAGCTAATACATCACCTGTTGGCGGACGACTAAACTTGTAAGCACCATGACTGGTACCAATTGCAATAGCCAAGGCATCTACGCCAGTAGCTTTTACAAACTCTGCCGCCTGTGCAGGGTCAGTTAATAACATCTCTTTAGTTAAAACACCTTCTGCACCTGATCCATCCTCTTTACCGGCTGTTAGATGTTCCAATGATCCTAAACAACCTAACTCACCTTCTACAGATACACCGCAGGCATGCGCCATCTTCACCACTAAAGCCGTCGTTTCTACATTATATTCAAATGTTGATGGAGTCTTCATATCTGCTAACAATGACCCGTCCATCATCACCGAAGTAAAACCTAATTGAATAGACTGCTGACAAACATCTGGCGAAGCACCATGATCTTGATGCATACAAATTGGTATATGAGGAAACTCCTCAACAGCTGCTAAAATCAAATGTCTTAAAAAACGTGGGCCAGCATATTTTCTAGCACCGGCCGAGGCCTGTACTATTACTGGACTATTAGTCTTATGCGCTGCCTGCATAATGGCCCTAATTTGTTCTAAGTTGTTCACATTAAATGCAGGTATACCATAATTGTGTTCCGCTGCATGATCTAATAATTCACGTAAAGTAACTAAAGCCATATTTTTCTCCTACTCAAGATTGTAATGAAAGTACTTGTAACATCGCTTAACTTTCACTCGCCCCCGCTTCTACTGTAACTATTTTCATCGAATTTGCTTCACCGCTACGACCAATCACATCGCCACGGGTAATGATCACTCTTTCACCGACTTGCACGGTGCCATGTTCGCGTAATTCAGTTAATACTGCGCGAATAATTTCCCAACGCTCATATACAGAAACATCAAAATCTATCGGATACACGCCACTATATAATGTCATACGACCACGCGCTTGCTTACTGCTACTAATACCATATATAGGGATCTTGGAACGCACTCTAGACATTACCAACGGTACCTTACCTTCCATAGTTAAAGCTACTATAGCCTTCACCTCTAAATGATTTGCTGTATAGATAGCAGCCATTGCTATAGATTCTTCTACACTAGTAAATTCTCGCTCCCGCTTGGGCTGTAACATAGGTACTGCATGTTGACGCTCAGCTGCTAAACATACTTCCGCCATCACAGCCACGGCTTGTATGGGATATAAGCCGCTTGCAGTTTCTGCAGATAACATCACTGCGTCAGATCCATCTAGAACAGCATTGGCTACGTCACTTACCTCCGCTCTGGTAGGAATAGTATTCAAGTTCATTGACTCAAGCATTTGTGTGGCAGTAATCACCGCGCGATTTAATTCGCGCGCACGCTTGATAATGATCTTTTGTAACCCGGGTAATTCTGCAAAACCTACTTCCACACCTAAATCACCTCTAGCCACCATAACTGCATCAGATGCAAGAATTATTTCATCTAAATCGACAATTGCTTCTGCTCGTTCAATTTTGGCAATTAATCCAGCTTCGCTGCCTGCTTCATTTAAAAGCCGGCGCGCTAGATGCATGTCCTCAGCACTTCGTGGAAAAGAGACAGCAACATAATCAACCGCATGCTGCGCCGCGAAAGCAATATCCTTATAATCTTTAGGAGTCAAAGCTTCCGCTGACAGCCCGCCACCTGCGCGGTTTAAACCTTTATTATTCGACAACAACCCGCCAATACGCACAACACAATGAATCTGCGCACCTACGACGGCCTCTACATCCATCACAATACGGCCATCATCTAAAAGCAAACGATCTCCAGCGCTGACATCGTATGGAAGGTTTTTATAATCCAAACCTACGCGTGTTTCATCACCTGCATTTGCATCGTATTCAGCATCTAATATAAAAGGTGCGCCTGCATGTAGCATAACTTCTTTATTAGCAAATCTAGCCACGCGAATTTTAGGGCCTTGCAAGTCAACTAATATCCCAACCTCTATCTGTAGAGCATCTGCTATTTGCTTTACATGGTTAATTACTGCACTATGCTGTTCTGCAGTCCCATGCGACATATTTATGCGCACCAAATTAACACCAGCCATAATCAATTGGCGTAAAATTTCTGGATCTGAACTTGCAGGGCCTATAGTTGCAATAATTTTTGTACGTCTTAACATTTGTTTCTCTTATTCATTAATGCTGTAATTGCTGGCAATCCTTTCCCTTCCATGTATTCTAAAAAGGCTCCACCACCTGTGGAGATAAATGAAAATTTTGAATTTAGATACATTTGATCAATGGCTGCCAATGTTTCACCACCTCCTGCCACAGAAAAAGCATTTGCTTGAGCTATAGCATTTGCAATACCTTGCGTACCTTTCGCAAATTTAGCATCTTCAAACTTGCCCATAGGGCCATTCCATAAAATGCTTGCTGCTTGCGCAATATATTCGGCAAATATTTTTGTGCTTTCAGGCCCAATATCTAGGATCTGATCATCTGCAGCAACTGCGTCTACATGTTTAACTACGCCATGCTGCGTTACTATATCAATAGGAAGTATAATTTTACATTTGCTTTGTTGCGCGGCTAGCAATAAATCCTCTGCGTCTACTAGCATACTTGGCTCATACAAAGACTTGCCAACCGAATAGCCACGATACGCCAATAGAGTATTCGCCATGCCTCCCCCAACGATCAAAATATCAACTTTCTTTACCAATGCTTGCAACACTGCTAGTTTGCTAGAAATTTTAGCACCACCAACTATGGCCACAATTGGTTTTTTGGCATTGTATAAGCAATTATCTAAAGCTGTAACTTCTTGCTCTAACAAAGGGCCAGCAAGCGCACACTGAGCATACTCTATCACACCTACAGTAGATGCATGTGCGCGATGTGCGCTACCAAACGCATCCATAATAAACACATCACATAAAGATGCCATTTGCTGCGCTAGTATAGGATCATTTTCAGTTTCACCTGGTAAAAAACGCACATTTTCCAACAAAACTATTTTATCTTCGCGTGGTATTGCGACAGGCCAGTCTTTAATGAATTTGACTTCCTGCACTAATAAATCTTGTAAAACCGGTACAATTTGCTGCAAAGAATATTCTGCTTGCCAAACACCAGCTTCA
>DALYEH010000072.1:0-300 GCA_031972715.1 Gammaproteobacteria bacterium
GTCTTGCGCTTAAGAATCTAATCAGATAGAGTAAAGTGCTGATTATATATGAACGAGGAATGTGGTTCAAATGGAAATTCGTTACCTACTATCATTATGCATAACATTCTTTAGCATTGTTGCAAGCGCTAATTTTGATGCTACCATTCCTGTCTTAGACCTGCAAGACTATTACTCTCAAACCAAACACCAGACATTTATAGAAGGTTTAGCTAGCGCTATGCAGACAGTAGGTTTCGTGGCGTTAGTTAATTCTAAAGTCGATAAAAATGTTTTAGATCAAGCATACCTAGCTGCGGA
>DALYEH010000072.1:310-6931 GCA_031972715.1 Gammaproteobacteria bacterium
CCCTTGAAGCAAAAAATGCTTGGCAATGATCCTACACTACATGGTGCACGAGGCTATGTACTAAGTGAAACTGCTAAGGGACGCAACGTTAAAGATTATAAAGAATACTACCATATAAGCAGAGAGTATCCACAAGAAGTTATCTCAAGGTACGGATATAAACAAAATATTTGGCCAGACGATATAATATTTAAAGAATCAATGCAAAAATTAGTTACCGAGTTGGATGCATATGTATTTGTGATCTGTGCTGCCTTAGCAGAAAGTATGGGGCAACCAGAGGACTTTTTGAATGAGATGACCAAACACGGGGACGTTATATTGCGGGCTATACATTATCCAGCTAATCCGCCTGAAAATACGTTGTGGGCAGCTGCTCATACAGATATTGACCTTTTTACTATATTACCTAGAGCCACAGCCGAGGGTTTGCAAGTATTAAATGCGCAGGGCGAATGGATAGATGTGGTGGTCCCAGATGGTGCATTTATAATAAATGCCGGAGACATGTTACAGAATCTGACTAACGGCGTTTATAAGAGTGCTATGCATAGAGTAATTAGTAAAGACACTAGCAAAGAACGCTACTCAGTAGTGCTTTTTATACATCCGCGTCCTCAAGACCACGTGGGGCCATTGCCTGCATATATTGCTAAGGTAGGAAAACAAAATTTTGCACATGCTACCCGAGATGAGCTGCTATTTGAACGCCTGATAGATTTAGGTTTGCATACTCCTGCCTTGCTAGAGCAATTTGCGGCTAGTGGTATTGCTGAAAGGTTAATTGATGTAAACCGCGCTAGTCCTGCTGCTCTGCATGCGCTACGTGCCGCGAATTTAGCAAGTCCCAAAGTGTTAGCTGCTTTAAGCAATCTGCCATAACAATTTCAATCATAGGTATAGAAATACTACATGATGGTAAAATTCTATCTTGCCCTAGGACTTGCAAATGAATATAAATTTTGTTATAGTCAGGCGCCTATAATACAATAGGTGGATTATGTTTTCATATCGTTATAAAAATACACAGCTGACTGTGGGTGCTCTAAAGCAAGACATACAAAATATATCTCATAATATATTTCATACAGCAAACAGCGATGAATTAATAATACCAGTAAATGTCAAATATCTTTCTGTTATGCAACAGGGGTTTATATTACTTGAAAAAGTGATAAGCTTGAAAAAAGCAACTAACGATCATATAGATGAGCATACAGCTCTCTCTATGCACAATGAGATAGAAAAATTTAAAAGATCAACTGACGAAGACCTACTCTTCAATCAGGAACTGTACAAGTCTTTTGAGAATATTACAACTACGCTGAAGACTCAGCAAACTATTGATTTATTGGAAGTAGCAAATATTTTATGGCACCGTTTGCAAGAGCAGATGCATATTGCCCAGAGCATGATGCAGCACGTGCCTACTGTATTGCAGTATCAATATATGTGGGATGCAGCAGGTAACTGCTACTTGGTGCCGAATGTAGTCCCATTAAATGTATATCCGCCGATGCCTGTTGCACATCCGGTCACAGCATTACAATCTACAGTGTCAATAAATCTGAAAGATACAAGTGATTCTGACTCTCTTGGTACTGATGGCACCATAGTAAATTTTGATGAAAATGCAGAAGAGGGTTCTGCTAGTAGCAGTGTGTATGCTTCCGTGCACATAGAAAGCAGTACTGCGACGCAGTCCAGTAGCGCTGCCGATACGAATAGTGCGTATGAGAAAGGCCATGCGCACGAGGCAGAGGATAGAGATACACAAGTTGCTCGTGAAGAACAAAAAGTGAGCGAAGAAGCAACAATTATTTACAATCAAGCACAGGTGCAAGATCAGGCCGCCACTGGTAGCAATAAAAATAAACAAATACAGAAAACTGTTAGTTTTGCCAGAAAGAAGGATTCAGCTCTGGAAGTGGAGTTACGAGCAAATATACTAAATTTAACGGACCGTGCCCATTGTATAATACAAGAAAATCCAAATTTAATTGAAAAGGCTAAAGAATATTTATTGCAAATGCCTCGTGTAAACAAGAAAAATAGGGAAAAGTTTAGACAATTTATTCGTGATTTTAATTTTGACGATGATACTTTACAGTATTTGAGCAAGCATCCAAGTGCTTGTAAAGAGCTTAAAAGTATTGCACAAAGTATCCTAGACCAAGCCCGTAATTCTAGAGTAAAATCGATAGTCGAAAAAAATGATGTAGAAGAAAGTACAAGTGCAGAAAAAAGTGCTAGCAAAAAAGAAGGGGAGGCATCCAATGCACCATCTAAAGAGCCTATTGCACATAATATGTCCTACAAGCTTATAATTTATAACCAAGATCATGTAGCCTTTAACGATCTGATTAAAGCTAAGAAGAGTGATAGGCAAGCAAAAGCTTGGCAGCTATTATATGATCGCTTGGCTTTGGGGAATGACTCTGCGGTTTCGGATACATTTTTGCAAAATATAGTTATCCCAACGAAAAAATTGTTGACTATGCTTGATATTGCTGGAGTTACTCATAATCAGCGCTATAATATATTTAAAAAATTACTTGAGCAACTTCTAGTGCTGAAAGCTTGGAAAGAAGCTTTTGCAGAAAGAGAGCTCTTGTTCACAAATCTAAAAAAATTGAAAAAGAATATTAGTGAAGCGCAGCTTAGTGAACTGGATGCAATATTTGCACAATTAGACGAATCAATTTGTAGTGAATATTTACCAATAGAAAAATTTGATTTAGAGGAGCTATTAGGCTATTTAAATGTTACCACAAGTAGGCAACGTGCAGCTATCCTGAGCGTGATTATAAGTAAAAAGCTAATCACGGAAAATAAAATGTTACAGGCATTAAATCTGTATGAAGGATTACAGGCGGAAGTGCAAAAATTAGAAAATGAAGTTGACCAAAGCATCTATTCAAACTTAAAGGATAATTTCGAAGTATTAAAAGCATTAATACAGACATGGATTCCGGATAAATGTGCGCAGGAATTAGCAGAGCTAGAGAAAATGTCACCTAACGATGAGCTGGATTATCAAAAGGTAATATTTTCCATTACCAGTAAGGCACGTAATGCTAAAGGGGAAACCGTATTAATGATAGCAGTGCGCAAAGGATTATCATTAAATTCTATTGCGGAAATCTTGAAGTTAATAGATAAAGAACAATTCATGGCAGAAGAGTTTGAGTATAGTCAAAATGTGCTGCATTATTGGGCTAAATATTTAACACCAGCGAGCGTTGGGAATATATTGCCCTTGTTGGCATGCTTTGTAAAACTGCATCATATAAAGTCTGATAGCAGTGCAATGCATGATCTGCAGATCTTGAAAGCTATATCAGCATATGCTGGACGTGATGCAATAGGTAATACATTCATGCATACTTTAATCGAGTCGCATAATGACCAAGCTCTGCTCAGGACAGCGTTGCAAGTAATACATAAAGCCGAAAAGAGCGCACTATTCATAGCAGCAGGAATTTTAGTTAATCTAGAAGGTTTTACCGCATATAGTCTGCTAGAAGCTAAAGACGTTTTTTTACCCCATTTCACCAAAGAGCTTCTTAATCATTTATCTAAGGCTGCTGTGGCTATTACATCTAAATTAAACTCTGAGATGGCTGACGTATTTTTTCCTGCGGAACATAATTTTTTTAATCCTAGATCTAGAAGGCCGCTGCAAAACTTACTAGAGTCATCTGATATATCTAGACTGATTTTGACGATATGCGCTAGGTATGAAATTAAGCATGAGATTGGTAGACTTAAGTTTAATACAATAGTTTTAAAACCTGTTGAGAATACCAATCGTTTGGTACTAGAGCCTAGTAAAAAATATGAACAGATTGAAATTACTCCTAAATTGGTTAAATTCTTTGATACCAATGACTTATTAACGGAGAACAATGGTAGATTAGTATATTCTCAGATCATTGATTCTGTATTAATATGGTGCTATCCAGAGACATTTAAAAACAATATATTAAGTTACGAAGGCGGCACATGTAATTTAGAAAACGCGCAAAACGAAAAAGTTCATGCGCATTTTAAGAAATTGGAAGATTTTTGTCGTGATTTGCCAGCATTTAATTCTGTAGCTGCTCAAATAGATATAACATTTACTATACATTGGAGATTGCTCTTAATCTATAAAGATATGAAGGCACTGCATGAGATGCCTGCGGCATGTATAGAGTTTTTACGTAATGACTGCGCACGTGTGGTAGAGACAGGTGAAAAAGTGCGTGCTATCGATCATATTGCGTATAGGAATGATTTGGAAATTTTGACATTTTTGCATAAAAAATGTAATGCTCCTATCGATACTCACCTACTTGCGCATGCCCTTGCTGCGTTGAAAACTAACCCTAAGATAGGCAACGCTACTTTAAACTATATACTGAATAATTATGGCCCTACAGATGAAAATATTTTTAGGAATATAGTACAAGATTTAGTAGTAAGTTTTGTTAAGAAGTATATTTCCTTTGACGAGCTGATATGGGGCTTGCAACAAATACTCTCAGATCCTGAAATAGCTGTAAAATTGCTCAATGATACTGCTACCAATCAGCTACATCTCACAGATCTATTGTGTGTATTGCTAACTGGTGAGCAAGTTGATGTGGACCAATGCTCCATATTAATGCATTTGTTCATAGATAAAGGTATAAAGATTGGGTCAGATCGAGAGCCACAGAATAATCCGTTGTTTTTCGCTTTGCTAGCGAGTAAAGCTGAATTATTTCAACGGATTGCATCTATTATAAATCATGAAGATCTATCAAGATATTTACAAACAAGAGTAGATAACAAATTGCTCTTGGAGTTTGCTTACGAAATTAAGGCTGAAGAAACTCTGGAGCCTGAAGCAAAAGAGCAGATAGACATTCTGTGCGTTTTAATTGAAAATTTGTATAGGCAGCATAATATTAGTCTACCTGCTTCTCAGTCGCAGTTAGCAAGCACAGGAGCTATGTTTTACAGTATATAGGTTTTGGTATGGCATGATATTTAAGACTCACTAATAGTAGTTAGATTTTGATATTTTGCCAGAATCTTGTGTCGAATCTTTTCCCCTGGAATTTCTACCAAGAATACTAGGGGGATGCAAAATATTATGGTAACTATTGGCAAAAAGAATCCGTGTACAAGATAAATGTGTTCCGAAAAAAAATAGCCTATCGTAAAATGAGATAGATACACAGGATATGATAGCTCTCCTATGAATCTGTCCCACCTAGTTTTTTTTGATAAGCTGAATATGAAAGGTAATGAAATAGCGGCAATAATACCTAAATAGAGTCCGCGATTGATTTGTACTGAATTGAACATAGGCGTAAATTTGCCTATATACATGATTAGAACTGTTAATGATGCTGCCATGAATGCACCTATAAGTCTACTCATCTTCCAGTCCTGTATTGCATAATATTTATAAAATCTATACGCTAGTAGACCTAATATAAAAAACAGTAACTCATATCCAAAAAATCTTTTCTGCCATGCGTGCCATGTAAAACCATGTTTGAGTAATGTAATTTCTAATAAATAGCAAAATACGATTAGACCTAGCAAGAAGCGTAGTTTTTGTTTCACCAAATATGGACATAAAATGTAAAATGTTAACTCCATTCCAATTGACCAACCTTGTGGCATAAGCAACCATTTTGCTGCATTTGTGCCAAATAAGCTAAAAAATGATGGCAAATCCTGCAAAAACATGAAAACATTTGTAAATATTACTAAGGAAAGTACAGCATATTCAGAGATAGTATGGTTAAAGGCAAGGGGAGTTTGCAAGAGCACGCCTAATGGATATCGATGAGGATAAGGAACAGTCAAAAGTATGGTGGCTATGCCAATGATCCAATATGATGGGGCTAACCTGAAATAGCGATTCAAGTAGAAAATCCATATTCCATGCGCAGCTTTTAGGTATTTTTCTTCCAGTATCAGTGCCATATAAAAGCCAGAAATAACAAAAAAAACTCGCACAGGATAGTAAGGGTGAACGGCAAACGCATATACATTTGTAATCTCTGGGTTTACAATTTTAAGATGGCCCAATACCACTGCTATAGCCAATAGTAAACGAATACAGCCCATGCAGGGATCCTTGTGAGTTAAGAAACTAATATATGCTATGGCTTTTATGTTTAATACTATTACAGTTTAGTAAATTGAAGTAGGTAGTGGTGGTTGCCAGAGGTTAGATAGGTTAAAATTACCAAGCATGTGCGAAATTAAATTATAAGTTGACTACGTAAATATGTGCATACAAGCAAATATACAAGCCTCTTCAAGTAAAGCTAAGTCTAATTTTAGGACAGTAAGTTTTTATGCTGCAGCAATAGGGCTAGCCGTTTATACTGGCATGTCTGAAATATATTGGCTGCATAGTCTAGCGACGATGCTTGCTGACATTTTTATCAATATGTTCAGGTGTATCAGCTTGCCTATTATCGGGGTTTCGATCATAGTCACTTTGACGCAATATAATGCGGAATCCTCGATGCCCAAAGTGTGGAGGCGCACGCTTACTTATACTATGAGCACAACTCTGGTAGCTGCCAGCGTAGCGTGTATGTTGTATCTTTTAATCAAGCCTGCCTCAAT
>DALYEH010000073.1:0-4609 GCA_031972715.1 Gammaproteobacteria bacterium
CTGTTTGAATAGCGTCTTTGCCAGCAGCATCCCAAGGCATAATCTGCGCTTGTGAGGTAATAAGCACGAAACGCAACTCGTCCTGCAGAGCATGCAAAACGTCATATAATTCTGGTTGGCAATATAAGGTAATTTCTGCTTCCAAACCAGATCCAAGCATATTGGTATTACGTGCTGCTTCTAAGGCTTTATTGACTGCATCTCTGACTTGTAAAACTTTACGCCAAAAAATGTCGTTCATTAGAATATCTGCAGGCAATGCTGCAAGTTCTGTGTACCAATCACTTAGAAACACAGAAGCACTACGTTTACCAGGTATATACTGCCAAATCTCCTCGGCTGTAAAGCTAAGCACTGGCGCAATCCAACGCACTAATGCTTCCGCAATATGATATAGAGCCGTTTGCGCTGAGCGTCTAGGGATCCCGTTAGTTTGACAAGTATACTGGCGATCTTTTATAACGTCTAAATAAAAACTGCCTAGTTCATTGGAACAAAAATTATGCACTTCTTGATAAATAATATGAAAATCGTAAGTGTTATATGCTGAGATTACTTTTGCTTGTAATTGCTTAGCTTGGTCCAAGATCCAGCGATCTAATAACAACATATTTTCTGGCGCAACCATGTCCCTCTCTGGATCAAAACCATGCAAATTTGCCAACAAGAAACGTGCCGTGTTGCGTATACGTCTATATGCATCACTAGTACGACGTAAAATTTCATCAGAAATGCGTAGCTCTGCACGATAGTCAGTGGCTGCCACCCATAAACGTAAAATATCGGCACCCAAGGCATTAATGACTTTTTCTGGTGCCACAACGTTGCCTAAAGATTTTGACATCTTGCGGCCATCTGCGTCCACGGTAAAACCATGCGTTAACACTTGTTTGTATGGTGCTTGTGCGCTCGCAGCAAGTGACAATAATAATGAACTCTGAAACCAACCACGGTGTTGATCTGAACCTTCTAAATACATATCTACAGGAGTATGCATCTCCGGACGCTGTTCTGCAACGCATGCATGCACTGCACCTGAATCAAACCATACATCTAATACATCAGTAGTTTTTACGTACTCTTGTGCTTCATTAGCCGGTAACAATTCACTCAACTCTACATCGTACCAAGCTTGCACACCTTTTGCTTCGACTAATACCGCAATTTTTTCTAATATTTCTTGCATGTGTGGATGTATAGTATTATGTTCTTTGTGCACTAATAAGGTTAGCGGCGTACCCCATGCACGTTGTCTGGAAATACACCAATCAGGGCGCCCAGCAACCATACCAGTAATCCTTGCTTCCGCCCACTCAGGGAACCAATGCACTTGTTTGATAGCTGCTAAAGCATCAGCACGTAAGCCTTTGGTATCCATACCGATAAACCACTGTGGCGTGGCTCTGAAAATTAAAGGTTCTTTGTGACGCCAACAATGTGGATAGCTGTGTTGCAATTTGCTGGCAGCTAACAGATGTTGTTTCTCGCGCAATACTTGTATGATTGGTTCATTAGCTTTAAACACATATTGCCCGCCAAATAACGGCACATTAGCAAAGAAGCAGCCATTTGCATCTACCGGGTTATCAATAGCTAAATTATATTTTTTTCCAACTAGGTAATCGTCTGTACCATGTGCTGGGGCAGTATGCACACAACCAGTGCCTGCATCAGTAGTAACATGATCACCAAAGACTATGGGTACTATACGATCATAAAACGGATGCTTTAAGCCAACGTGCTCCAGCTCTTTGCCCATACATGTGGCTATAATTTTATACTCTGCATCGGCACTCACCCGCTTGATAAAGCTTGGCACTAACTCTGCAGCCAACACATAATAACCACTGCTATCAAGATGTATTAACACATATTCTAAATTAGGATTCACCGCTACAGCTTGGTTGGCAGGTAAAGTCCAAGGTGTTGTGGTCCAAATAACCACATACATAGGTGCATTTATTTTGGTATGAAATGCTGCCAATAATCTATCAGCATCCTGCACTTCAAAGAGTACATCTATAGCATCAGAAGTTTTATCCATATATTCAACTTCAGCTTCTGCTAACGCTGAACCACAATGTACACACCAATGCACTGGACGATCACCACGTACCAAGTGCCCGTTACGCATGCTTTTGCCTAAAGTGCGTATGATGTTAGCTTCGAATTTGAAATCCATAGTGCTATACGGATTGTCCCAATCACCAAAAATACCTAAGCGTTTGAAACTTTTGCGCTGAATATCTATTTGCGTCGCTGCGTACGCCCGACACTGCTCTCTAAAAGTACGCGCATCAACTTTGACGCCGGCTTTCCCAATTTTTTTTTCTACTTGCAATTCGATGGGCAAACCATGACAGTCCCAGCCCGGAATAAACGGAGCATAGTAACCACTCATAGCTTTAGACTTCACGACTATATCTTTTAGAATTTTATTTAGGGCATGGCCAATGTGTATATCACCATTTGCATATGGTGGACCATCATTTAACTGGAAAGACCGTGCAGGATCACGGATTTCTAACATTTTGTGATAAATATCCATTTGCTGCCATTTTTGCAAAATTTCTGGCTCGCGCTGTGCAAGGTTGGCTTTCATTGGAAAGTCAGTTACTGGTAGATTTAATGTATCTTTATAGTCAACTTCAGCAGTCATTATAGTGTAACCTTTGGCATATATATGGTTTGTAGATGGTCTTCAAGCTCAACACAGGAGACAATACATTATCAACAAATAGTGAGTAATATCAACAATATACTATACACCCTTTAAGTTATATTTATAAAAAACATCAGAAATACCCTATATGTGTACTACCACCAACTTTATTATGTTATATAATTAAATGTATTTTAAAAAAATGTTGGGGTTTCTGACCATGAATAGTAAGTGTATAAAGTCAAAGTTGACGGCAGCGTTCTCTTTGATTGAATTGATGGTAGTTATTGCCATTGTTGCTCTTTTGACGGCGATAGCAGTACCTTCCTATCAAGGATATTTACAACAGTCTAAAGTTACGGAAATCTTCAGCCTTGCATCAGAACAAATGAACCAATGGCAACAGGAATACAATTTGGGTACTACATTCGATGTAACGAACCCAACTCCTCCTGCTACCGGTATAGGTAGTTATATTGAATCAGCAGAACTAGCTGATGCGAATACAACTCCTGCGATGACGGACTGTCCTGAAGGCGGTTCTGGTGGTGCTGGACTTGGTGTTGTTTGTATCCAGTTAGTAGCTGATACTGGTATCGATGACTTATTGGATGGCTTAGTGATATATTTCACACCAACTGAGACTGGTTCAGTAACAGGTGATACATCCAATACAACTGTTGGTTGGGCATGTAATTTCCCAGCAACTGGTAATGCTACTAATGATGCCACAATTGAAAGTCTATTAAACCCTGGTGACTGTCAGGCAGAATAATAGATAGCATCTTAGAAAGGGACTTTGTCAAAACGGGTTGGTGCTTTGCACCACCCGTTTTGTTGTGTGCACTAAAAGCATTTAACTGGTGCGCAAAGCAAACTGTCTAGGACGTATACCAAGTATCAGCAGCACCCCACCATAAATAGCTCCGCTAGCACCAATAAGCAACGTTAAATTCACTATTCTGTACATCACACCCCATTCTAACCAAATGTTTAGTTTAGGTGTCATTAGCCATAAAAAAGCAGACATGGCTATACACGCTACACCAATACGCATAACAAACTTGCGCCAACCTGGCTGTAAACCAAAAGCATAAGTCTGGCGCCATTTTCTATATAAAAGTCCAGCGTTTAATACCGAACTTAATGACGTAGCCATTGCTAAACCAACATGCGCGAATAAATTAATTAAAAGCGCGTTTAAAGCAACATTAGCCAACAAAATAAAGATGCTAATTTTGACAGGGGTTTTGATATTTTGCGTTGCGTAAAACGCATTAGAAAATATCTTGGCTAACATGATCCCTACTACAGCCAATGCATATGCCATTAAGCACTGTGTAGTCATTAGTACATCATGTGCTGAGAATTTGCCAGACTGAAATAATGTAGTGATTAATGGTCCAGCCAACATGAACAAACCTAACATGGCTGGTACACCAATTAAAAATACGCAACGCAAACCCCAATCTAATGTTTTAGAAAATTCTTGTGTTGCGCCGCGCGAATATTGTCTGGATAGACTAGGGAGTATAACTGTTGTTAAACCTACACCAATCATGCCTAACGGAAACTCCATCAAACGATCAGCATAATATAACCACGATATACTGCCAGGGACCAAGAAGGAAGCAAATAAAGAATCGACTAACAAAGTAATTTGATATATTGCTGCACCAAAAATTGCCGGAGGCATTAACAATAATACCTTGCGCACCGCTGGATCCGACCAATTGATTTGTGGTCTTGGTAGAATTTGTATTTTTAACAAATATGGAATTTGAAATAATAATTGGGCAATACCAGCAACCAACACTCCCCATGCTAATGCCATCTCCGGGTTTTGCATATTTGGTGCTAGGAAACACGTAGCGGTAATTAGGTTTACATTTAAGATCACTGGCGTGATTGCTGGAACCGCAAATTTACCATATGTGTTTAATAAGC
>DALYEH010000073.1:4619-6925 GCA_031972715.1 Gammaproteobacteria bacterium
GAGCGAAATAAAGAATATATAAGGAAATGTTAAACGTAACATTGAGGTTGCAAGCACATGTCTAGGACTATCAGCTACAAAGCCAGGGGCAAATACATACACAAAAATAGGCGCACAGATTACACCCAAAGTTGTGACTAAGCCCAAAACCAACATTAAATTCCCGGTGATATGATTAACAAAATCACGCACCTCGTTTGCAGCATATTTGGTTTGGTGTTCTGCTAATACTGGAACAAATGCCTGGGAGAACGCCCCCTCTGCAAAGAGCCGACGCATAAGGTTTGGGATACGAAAAGAGAGTATAAAGGCATCATAGCCGGGGCTGGCCCCAAACATATAAGCCGCTGCCATATCACGTACGAACCCTAAAATCCTTGATATAAAAGTCATCAAACTAAATATAAAGGATGATTTAGCTAAGTTGTTGTTCATAATATGTTGTTGGCCTTAAAAGCTATTGACTTGTGGCCCATTTTACGCCAAGATTGTGTCCTCTTTCTATACCTAGAGGGTCGAGTTTAAAAATTTGCCTTCTGGTTTAACATGAACAATATTGGAGTATTAAACAGTGGCCAATTCAGCACAAGCAAAAAAGCGTGCCCGTCAAGCGGAAGTTCGCCGCGGACGTAATGCCAGCATGCGCTCAGAAATGCGTACCTACCTTAAGCAAGTGACCAAGGCATTAGAAGAAGGCAACAAAGCTGTTGCTGTCACTATATTTAAGAAAGCGGCATCTACACTTGATCGTCTAGCAGGTAAAGGCTTAATTCATAAGAATAAAGCAGCTAGACATAAAAGCCGTCTAAACGCGCATATCAAGGATTTGGAAACATCGGCTGCTGCCTAATGTTTCTAATGTTGCCCTGCTCATACAGAGGGACTATAAAAAAACCTGTTTTAAACAGGTTTTTTTATTTATATAATCAAAAAGGCTTGCTTAAACCTTTCAACTGCCCGGCTTTATTGCATCTGTGATAAAGATCGTGTGTCTAGAGGCACGTAGGCATCATCAGCGGCCTGATAGTTGTATATCACTCCGTCTTGGATATCAAAGTACCATAAATGGATGCTTAACTCTTGAGTTGCGTTTTTATCTTTGATCCAAGGGAAAGTTAAGCAATTTTTATATGATTCATTTAGAGCATGTTTGGCGCACGTTTCTAAATCATGCACACCATCCTCTGCATGTTTAATAATTGTTACCCAATTAGTAATAAAGTCATCACTAGGCTTTTTGATCTCCGTACTATTAAGTAATGCTTTTATCCCACCACATTGACTATGCCCTAGTAAAATTAAATGCTTCACCTGCAAATAACAAATGCCAAATTCTAAAGCCGCACTAGTGCCATGATGCGCTGCATCTTTTTCATATGGCGGTACAATATTGGCCACATTACGTACCACAAATAAATCGCCCGGATCGCATTGTAAAATTAAGGCAGGATCAACACGAGAATCACAACATGCTACTACCATGATTTTTGGTTGTTGCCCGTAAATATGCAAAGACTCCATGACGGATTTATCGCCATGGGCATATTTTTGTCGGAATGCCTGGTACCCCTGCATAATTTTCTTTAAACTATCTTGCATAGAAAACTCCTTTAATCGGTAGTTTCAGTATGTTCCGCTTGTTCTGGGATCGCTTGCAACCATTGTTGTAAAGCAGCGATAATTTTTTGGGCTTGATCGGCACTGGAAATATTAAACTTAGAACGCTGTTTATATTCTCCATTTTTCTTTTGATAACGACGAATGGTATATTTGTCTGGACTATATTGCTCTTTCTTCTGATCCCAATCTTGATAGCGGTATATTAAAGTTGCCCATGCACCTTTAGTCAGTACAATCTTGTCTAATTGCTTTACGGTCTCTATTCCATCTTCAAAATAACTAACGCTCAGGTCGTCAACTGTTTGATTCACTATAGTCCCCTTTAGTTGTCTGTATATGCTGCATGATAGCCTGGCACAACTGTTTTGTGCCCTCACCACTTATACCAGAAATTACAAATAGCGGTTCCTGCCATTGCAACTCCCTTTGGATACGCTGCACAACAGCAGCACGCTCTGCTTCCTGTACTAAATCTATCTTGTTTATTACTAACCAACAAGGCTTAGCTGCCAAATCACTACTGTATTTTTCTAATTCATACCTCAGCTTACGCACTGAATCTACAGGATCCACACCATCGATTGGCATTACATCTACTAGGTGTAGAATTAAATTAGTACGATCAAGATGCCGCAGAAATTGGATCCCAAGGCCTGCACCTTCAGCTGCACCTTCAATCACACCAG
>DALYEH010000074.1:0-6854 GCA_031972715.1 Gammaproteobacteria bacterium
CATTCTGCACGTGCACCACACCAAAGTTATTAGCTGATGGTTTATCTAACCCGAAACTTATTACTTCTGGCACACGCACATCTGCAGGCACAAAGGTTAAAGGATCTTGACGGTTAACAATTGCAACCTGTGTATGTTGATAAATACGTAACTTAGCATTTTTGTATGCAGCAACATCAACATACCTGTCCATGTGGTCAGGACTGATATTTAACACTGTAGCAGCCTGCAATGACAGATTATATGTAGTCTCTAATTGAAAACTAGACAACTCTAAGATATAACAGTCGTGTTGCTCAGCAAGCAAATCAAGAGCCGGAGTGCCTAAATTACCACCTACGCCAGGGTTTTTACCGCAAAGCTGCGCCATAACCCCCAATAATGTAGTAGTAGTGCTCTTACCATTTGAGCCTGTAATAGCCAACACTGGCTTATCAACTTTAGATGCAAATAACTCTACATCGCCCAACACCTCTACACCACGTTGTTGTGCAGCTATAATTTCTGGGGTGCTTAATGCTAGGCCCGGACTTAAAATAATATGCGTGATCTCAGCAGGCACCACCAAAGCCCCAAGGTACACCGGAACGCTTGGAAATCTGGCACACAATTCTGCTAAATGCGAAGGCTCCGAACGAGTATCAGTCACCACAACAGGCAAATTTTGCTTTACTAAATATTCAACTACTGAAAGACCTGTCACTCCAAGTCCCGCAACAAGATATCTCTGTAACATATTCTTTATCTTAATTTAATGGTCGCAAGACCTATCAGTACAAATATAACCGTCAAGATCCAAAAGCGCACAATTACGCGTGGTTCCGGCCAACCCACTAGTTCAAAATGATGATGAATCGGTGCCATTTTAAATATACGCTTACCACCGCGTAACTTATAGGAACCTACCTGCAGCATCACAGATAAAGTTTCAGCTACAAATACACCACCCATGATAAACAGCACTAATTCTTGGCGCACAATGACCGCAATCACCCCTAACGCTGCCCCCAAACCAAGAGCACCTACATCACCCATAAAAATCTGCGCTGGATACGCATTAAACCATAAGAAGCCTAAACCAGCACCAACTATAGAACCACACAACACGGCCACTTCGCCGCTTCCAGGAATGTAAGGTAAAGCTAAATACTCAGCAAACTTCATATGCCCAGAAATATAAGCGAAAATTCCCAAGGCACCAGCTACTAAAACGATCGGCAATATAGCAAGACCATCTAAACCATCAGTTAGATTCACTGCGTTACTTGTGCCTACTATTACAAAATAGGTTAAAGCCACATAAAATATGCCTAAAGGAATAACTAGGTTTTTAAAGAAAGGAATTAATAAATTTGTTTCAGCTGGTGTATTTGCTAACGCATACAACAACAACGCAACCACCATGCCACATACGGATTGCCAAAAATACTTCCATCTCCCTGGTAAACCACGCGAATTTTTAAGGATTAACTTCCTATAATCATCAATCCAACCAATGCCACCAAAAGATAACATCACACCTAGCACTATCCATACATATATATTGGCTAAATTGCTCCACAACAAAGTAGTGAAGGTAATTGCCAACAAAATCAAAACCCCACCCATGGTTGGAGTGCCAGTCTTAGATAAATGGCTTTTAGGGCCATCATCGCGTACTACCTGGCCAATTTGAGCCTTCGCCAGCATACGAATAATCGGCGGTCCAAAAAATACCGCTATGCATAAAGAGGTAAGTGCTGCAAATACTGCACGTAAAGTGATATAGTGAAATACACCTAACGCATGATAATATTCTTGTAAATAATTACTGAGCCAATATAACATTTTCTATTTCCTATAAAAGCGCATTAACAACGTCATTCATGCGCATACCATTAGATCCCTTCACCAACACAACCATATCCGCATTTAATAAGGGCTTCAAATCATTGATCAACTGGTTTTTATCAGCATAAAATCTAGCATTGGAGCCGAAGGTTGCAACAGCAATCTTACTGAAATCACCATAAGCAAACAGATGATCGATCCCTGCAGCTTTTGCCTGTTGCCCCAAAGCACGATGCGTTTCTTCACTAATCGCACCTAACTCCAGCATATCCCCTATCACCATGACTTTAGTACCAGCTTGTTTAGACAATACATCCACTGCATAACTCATAGCAAGAGGGTTGGCGTTATAGCTGTCATCAATTATCTTAGCACCATTTAAGCCCTCTTTCACTTCCATTCGCCGCGTTACAGCACTAAAAGCTTCTAAACCAGCCTTAATTTTGTCTAATGGTATGTTTAAGCCTCGCGCCATAGCAGTCGCTGCCAAGGCATTCTTTACATTGTGCATGCCTAGTAGCGGCAATTCCACGGTGATAGAGCCTATATCTGTGACAAGTTCCATTTTACTACGATGATGTTCTTCGACTATATATGAGCATGTAATATCTGCGGCATGCTCTAAACCAATCGTAATGATCTTTTGCGTAGATAAACTACTTAGCCAATACGGTGCAAAAGCATCATCCACATTTATCACAGCAACACCAGTAGGTCCCAAACACTTGTAGATTTCGCCTTTAGTAGTCGCAATTGCTTCAACACTGCCAAAAGTTTCTGTATGCGCTGGCGCAACATTATTCACTAACGTAACCTGCGGGTTCACTATATCCATTAAGTACTTAATATCGCCTGGCTTGCGTGCACCCATTTCTAATACTGCGTATGCGTGCTCAGCACTTAGCTCTAATAATGTGCGAGGCACTCCGATTTCATTATTAAAACTACCAGCTGGAGATAAAGTATTGGCAACCTGTCGCAAAATTGAAGCCAACATGCCCTGCACCGTAGTTTTACCACAACTACCAGTAACAGCAGCTATAGGCAAATTAAATTTAGATCTATGCAACTTAGCAATCTGGCCATACGCATGTAGAGTGTTTTCTACTGTTATAACAGGCACATTCACATTACAAGGCTTACTGACCAACACAGCGGTAGCGCCTGACCGGATTGCAGCATCTATGTAGTCATGTCCATCAAAGTTTTGCCCGATTATAGCCACAAATAAAGCACCTGGTTGCAAAGTACGCGAATCAGTTGATATTGAGTTAAACTTAAGATTAGCTGTACACGGTACATGTAACTGCTGACAAATCTCTTGGGTGGTTAGGTGCATGTTGTTTTGTCCTCTGCCTGTTTTTGTATATTTTCTAATGCATCTTTTGCTATAAGCTGATCTGAAAACGCATATTTAGTCGCGCCAATAATTTGATAATCTTCGTGCCCTTTGCCAGCGATCAAAACAATATCATCTGCGCTTGCCCTAGCGATAGTATTCCGTATCGCCTGCGCACGGTCTAAATCTATAGTAATATTCTGCAGGTCAGTAGTGCCAGCCAACATATCTTGAACAATTTGCATTTTATCTTCAGTGCGCGGATTATCATTTGTAATTACAATTTCATCGCTATTAGCTTTTACAGCCTGCAACATTAATGGTCGTTTGCTACGATCACGATCACCACCACAACCAAAAACACAAAATAGCTTACGTGGTTTATAGGCGCGTAAAGCCTGTAGCACTTTTGCTAATGCATCAGGTGTATGCGCGTAATCTACAATAACTTTTGGCTGTGCTAGCCCATCAGTGCTAATCAACTGCATTCGCCCTAGGACAGGCCTAATACTAGTAGCAAGTTGCAGTAAAAGCTGTAAATCAATATTCTGTACTGCACAACAAGACAAGGCTGCCAACAAATTACTCAAATTAAAAGCCCCCAGCAACTGCGTCTGCAGAACGCCTATTCCCCACGGTGTATGTAAAACATCACCTTGCATAAAAACGTCAGCTTTTTGATTATGCAAAGAATAAGTAACAATATTTACATGCTTGGGAATTACAGCAATTATTTGTTCTGCATATGCATCATCTAAATTTACTATGCAATTCCTAGCATTAAAATCTGTAAATAACTTACACTTCGCTGCAAAATACGCTTGCATATTCTGATGATAATCTAAATGGTCTTGCGATAAATTTGTGAATATAGCAGTATCAATTTGTGTATGCGCAAAGCGCCTCTGATCTAGCGCATGTGATGAAACTTCTAAAGCAACGTATTGTGCACTAGCCTCTAAAAAATCTCTTAAGTATGCTTGTAAGGTGCAACAGTCGCTAGTTGTTAAAGCAGCTGTCTGTAAATCAGGATATACGCCGTTCCCTACAGTTCCCATCACACCGCACTTTAAATGCAGGGCATGGAAGAATTGTGCAATATAATGTGTTGTAGAGCTTTTGCCATTTGTGCCTGTTACAGCCAATAATTTTATATCACGGCTAGGCTGCCCATAATACGCGTCTGCTATGGCCGCAATTTTTTGGTCTAGATTTTCTACGGCTATGTGCGGTATAGTCGCGACGTTAGTTAATGTCCAATCTTGGGGTTCATATAAAATTGCTGCAGCACCGTTCATTATTGCTTGCGCGATGAATTTGCGCCCATCGGTCACTAAACCTGGTATTGCAACAAACACATCGCCAGGCTGCACCTGACGGCTATCCAGACGCAAATCTGCATAATTGTTTAATGATTTTAAAACTGCTGTCACATTCACTAATATTTCTTTCCGTTACTTGAACTTGCCACATGCACACCATGTGTATCCAGTAAATCGGGAGCAATTTTGAATAAGCGTAATGCACCACTCGCAATTCTAGAAAAGACTGGTGCAGCTACTTGGTTGCCATACATTTCACCTTGACTTGGTTCATCTATAGCTACCACTATGGCCACCCTAGGGTTTATAGCCGGAGCCACGCCACCAAACATAGCACGATGTTTAGTGCGATCATAACCATTTTTTCCAACCTTGCGTGCTGTACCGGTCTTACCTGCTACCCTGTATCCAGACACTTTGGCATTAGAGCGGTCGTGTTCTACCGCAACAGAAAGCAAATCTAATACTTGTCTAGCCACGCTAGCTTTTAAGACTCTGACTCCTGTTACCTCGCTTTCATCAGTAATTTTTAGAAAACTGACGGGTCGCTTAATACCACCTGCGCCAATAATAGCATATGCTTGTGCCAGCTGTAATGGGGTAACTGTAATACCATAACCAAAAGACATAGTCGCTTGTACAAATGTTTGGTCCTGGCGTGGATTAGTTATGTAACCTGCTGCCTCTCCGGGAAAGCCAGTGCCACTTGTTTCACCAAAACCAAGTTTTTTATATGTATCTACCAAATCCTGCGGAGTAATGTTTAAAACTAACTTAGTAATCCCGATATTGCTAGACTCTTTCAAAATCGAAGCAAATTCCACAGTACGACTATGATAATGGTCCTCACGTACAACACCGCCAGATAGTTTCATATAGCCACTGCCAATATCTATCAAGGCGTTAGGATTAATTTTTACACGCTCTAAGACGCTAGCCATACTAAAAGTTTTTAACACTGAGCCAGGTTCAAAAGCATCTGTTACAGCAATATTTCTATAACATGCATTCTTGTCGCGCTCACGTTTATTAGGATTAAAAGTTGGATCATTGACCATTGCTAGCACTTCGCCAGTTTTAATGTCCAATACAACAGCACTACCGGAAATCGCATTATGTTGCTGCACTGCTGCTTTTACAGCTTTATACGCTAAATATTGTAGGCGGGCATCTAAACTTAAGGTTAAATCGTTCCCAGGAACTTCAGCGGTACTTGCTAAAGACTCTACTTCGCGGCCAATCCGATCTTTTTCCACGATACGCTTGCCAGGCTTACCTTGCAGCCAAGAATTATAAGCATATTCCAAGCCCTCCAAACCTACATGGTCTAGATTAGTTACCCCAAGCACAGCCGCAGTGCTTTCTCCAGCAGGGTAGTAGCGTCTATATTCTGGTTGTAAATATACTCCAGCAATCTGTAGCGCTTTTATTTTTTTACCAAGTTTGGGATCTATGTGCCGTTTTAAATAAACAAATTCTTTATTGCTACCTTTATAGTTGTTTACTTTGCTTTGAATGCTTTTTAGTGAAATGCCTAATATTTTTGCTAAGGTTTTAAACTGCGGATCTGCTACATTAATTTGTTGCGGATTAAACCATACTGAATCTACCGGAGTGCTAATTGCTAAAGATTCATTGTTACGGTCTTTAATCATACCCCTATAAGCTGCGACCTTAATTTCACGTTTGGTACGAGCTTCGCCTTGGGTACGCAAAAAATCTTGTTGCACAACATGCAAGTGCCCTAAACGCGCTATCACTCCCAAAACCATGGCGGCAAAAACAACCAGTAGCAGGATATACCTACCAGCTATTTTATTTGTAGCAACCTTTGCGCCATTTATCATAATATTATAACGTTTACTTTTTCCGGCATTACCATGTCTAACTTATCACGGGCAACACGCTCCACACGCGCAGCAGCTTCCCATGTCCCTTGTTCTAAAAGCAATTGGCTCCATTCAATCTGCAATTTATCGCGAGCAGCATATAAATTATGTAAGTTTGCGTGCAAGGCACGCATGTTTTGTTTGGTATAAATAACGCCAAGCGCCTGTGCCAAGACTATTATTCCAAGCGCACCACATATAAGCAATTGCTTAGTGATGAATATTTGCGCAAAAGGGCCCGATAATTTAGCTTTAGCCATGCATCGCCCCCGGTACTTTCTCTGCAATCCGCATGACTGCACTTCTTGCTCGTACGTTGTGCGCTATTTCTTGTTCAGTTGGCTTTAAAGCTTTACCTACTTTACGTAATAGTGGCTGCTGCATTTGTGAGTGTTTAATTGGCAATAAATGCGGGAACACATCTCTTTTAGTGTGTTTTGCGATAAATTGCTTTACTAATCTATCCTCTAAAGA
>DALYEH010000075.1:0-4896 GCA_031972715.1 Gammaproteobacteria bacterium
TGCTAAAAATGGTCATAATATGGCTAGACAGATCTTTAGCCGCAAAAATATCTTGCGCAGTACGGCGCAAGCTTTCACGGAGTACAATAAACGCAGGCTCTAAACACAGTTGACCAACGACCCCTCATCTATTTCATGCTTCTTGCAAAAAAATTTACAATTTAACGTGAATATACATTGTTAGATGCTAAACTAAAGCTATGTAAACTAGAAATAAGAACAAAAGCAGTGAGGGACTACTGTGTCAAGCGAAGATAAAAACAAAGGATTGTTTGACAATATTGATCATGAATTATTGATGAAGGCAGTAAAAAAACTGTTGATCCTCGTGAAGCGCTAGAGCGTGAACTTATTAAACGCTTATCTGCCGAAAAGCATAGGCTGGCTGCTGAACTTGAGATCCAATTCAAAGAAGCCAGCAGCAAGCGTGTGCAGGCACAGGGTCAGAAATTCAAAGAATTATTGAGTAAAGAAAAGGAACTGTTAGCGCAAGAAAAACTGAAATATGAAAAAGCGCTAAAAGAAAAATATCAACGCGTCATGAAGACGATGTTACAAGAAAAAGAACAAGAACTTGCTGAAAAGATTAAAGCACAGCATTATGCAAACACTTTAGAATTAAAGCAACAAATAGAGCAATTAAAACAAGAGCAAGCCAGACAGCAACAAGTATCAGTGCTACAAATAAGCGAAGCAAAATTAGCCGCTAAGCAAGAACAGGAGCGCGCTAGTAAAGCTTTGTATGACAACGTTCTCCAATCTGAACGTGAAAGTATTGCTAGGCAAACTGAAGAACGTCTACAAGCAGAATTTACCCGTCGTGAAATAGAATTAAAACGTGAGCACGAAATAGCTCTGAAAAAGCATACTGCAAAGCTTATGCAAACTTATGAGCAAAAGCTACAAGAAGCGATGGCAGCACAAGAACAAGACCTTACGCGCAATCAAAGTGAGCAGTTAGCTAGACAAAGCGAACTATTTAAACATAGGATCCAACAAGAAGTTGATACTGCAGTAGCTGCTGCTACTAGTAAGCTTGAATTAGAATTTGTAAAAGAAAGACAAACCTTAAACGCAAAAATTGAAAGTCTTCGTCCAGAAGTAGAAGCTAACCGATTACGTATGCGTGTTGAAGTAGAAAAAGAGATTCGCGCTGAATTTGACCTTAAATATGCAGAATATAAACAAAAGCTTGATGCGGCAAAAAAACAAGAACTTGAAGCTCTGATTACCACTGAAACTCAAAAATTAGCAGAAGCTATGCAAGAAGAGAACATGGTGGTGTTAAAATATAAAGAGCGTGAGATCCGTGAAAATTGTCAGGCCGAATATGCACAGCAGATACAGGCAACTGTACATCAAAATTTACAAGAGCAAGAAAAACGCTTAGCTGCGGAGCATGCAGCGCAGTTAGAGCAGATCACAAGAAAAATAAAAGAAGATTATGCGTTGCAGGTTCAGGCTGAGGTCATACAAGAACGTGCTCGTATTACTGAGAAATCTACTAACGATAAAAAGATCCTATTGCAACAGCAAGAAGCTAATTTGCAAGAGCAATTTGCTAGTGAGATGGCGCATAAACTTGCTATGCAGGCACAAACGTTACAGCAACAGCACCAGGCAACTATTCATGCCTTAGAGAGCAAGATACAGGAACTACAAGCAACGCAAGTGCAGCGTGCAACAATTGAACCATTTGCCTCATCGATTCCAGACCTAATTGAGACTATTGCGCCAAAAGCAAGCAAATTTGTGCAAGATCCAGAGTTACCATATTTAGAACCTGCACCGCCTACTCAAGATCCAGCAATTTTTGCTGCTGAAAAGCGTGCTGCTCTAGAAGCTCAACAAAGATCATTGCAAGCACAGTTTGCTGCACAATTACAAGCAGAACGTGCCAAATGGGAACAAGAGCGCGCCTCAACAGCTACAGTGAACCTAGAGGCTGAATTGGAAGCCTGTGAAAAAAGATTGCGCCGTGAATTCCAAGGTATACTGGAACAACAACGTTTAATCGCAGCTACAAACTTTGCCAAACAAAGAGACGTTGAAATTCGCGCTACTGTAGCTAAATACAAGCAAAAGATTTTAAATGAACTAGAAGCAGCTCGTCTTGAAGATTTAGCGACTGCTGAACAGGCGCTAAAAGAGCAATATGCTGCTAGGATGCAGCAGCATGCGGAATTATCCAGAGTAGAAATTGAGCGTACTAAAGAGGCGTTACTAGCTGAGCAACATGCAAAAATTAAAGCAGCAGTTGACTTACAGATGGAAGCTATGCGTAAAGAGCAAGAGCTGCAATTTGCCCAGTATGCTAAGCAGCAAGATCAAAGATTAGCTGAGCTAGTAGAAGAAGAACGTAAGCAACTGCAGATAAAATTTGCACAAGATAAAGCGAATTTAATTAAAGAGGTAACAGCTAAGTTTACGCGCGAAAAGCATATTGCTATGAACAAATATGAAACGGAATTACGCGAAAATCTATATAGAGAAATGGTGAAACAAAAAGAGTTTATCCAAAGTAAATTCTCGCATGCCCAAGAAGCAGCCTTACAAGAGCAAAAACGCAGATTAGAATCACAGCATAAACATGAAATTGAACGCATCAAGCAAGGTTTTTTTGATCCCGTAAATGAACACTCAAGACATGACGAGATTATTGCTGAGCGTAATGTAGAACAACTGGCCGACCGTATTCTATCTAAATTTAACAAAACCTAAGTTACTAACTAACCAGTCGTTATATATGTATCTTCACTAAAAATTCCGTTACTATAGCAACTAAGACAAATACGGTTGTTTGGTATGTATGCGATTATAATAGTAAATGTGGGCTTATCCTTATATGGTTTAGCATTAGGCGTAATAGCTTATAGAGCATATAATCTGCAAGCTAAGATCTTATCCTTTGGTAATCGTTATGAAGCCTTTAGCATAGCTAGATACCAGGCAATTATTGGTTCAACCTTGATGGCTAGTCTTGCTATACTTATTCCTGCACTTCAATATGGCGCCACATGGTTCTGGTTAGCTACGATTTGCTATCCTTTTGTGGCTGCAATTACTAGCGGCGGTTATGACCACCTGCGACAGACCTGGCTGTCAATGCCTTATACTACTGCGCACACAATATTTCATTCCATAGACAGATTACTAGGGCTAATACCCCAATCGCTATTCAAAATAGGGCAAAAATTTTTAAATTTTAGCCATCGTAATATGGGTATGATCTACATCTACATGCAAATCGGATTATTTATAAGTCTATTGACGACTGGTAATCTATTCTTGGGTTTGAGTGGTCTATTTTATATAAGTTTGGCAGAGTTACGTGCGCATAGGTATTTGCCAGATGCAATCACATATGGGCTAGAAAAAATAGACTATTGGGTGAATCAATACGCTGAAGTAATATTGCGTAGTACTGTACTTGGAATCACTGCCATTTTGCAGATAGCTCATGGTTTAGTATTTAATTTATTGGTCCCCAAAATTATTAGGAGATTAACAGGGGCGGAAAGAGAATTTTGGCATGTGGCTGATCTGCGAAAGCATAAGGAACTGCCTGATAGGATCTCTAAGGATATTAGTTTGCAAGATTTCAAGGAGCTATTGCAACAAATACCGCGTGTAGCACGATTAGAATCAAATACAGCAAACGCCTCGCGTATTGAATTGTTAGCCTCTGAATTGGATATCCTCACTCAACATGTTCGTAAAGAGTATAATAACATGCATGTTGAAGCACAATCTATAGAAACTACCGCTCAGCAACATCCTCCCCAAAACCATGCAGAGCAGGATGCATTAAGTATACTTTATAAGTTATTTTATCCGCAGACAAAAAAGCTATATGCGCTGTTAATAAAGCTGCGCCTAACCATACAACAAGCTGCAGAAAAAGATTATATGGATAGAGGTTACACCGTAAGTGCATTACACATGACGCATGTGCCGCATATTTTGCCAAAAATAGATTTGAAGTTTTCTGCAATTAGACAGGTTTTACAGGGTCATTATCGCAGCATTGCAGATAAATCTACTGATCACTTACATGATGCAATAAACTTTAGCGCTTATGATCTTGCTTTAGCTGCTGAATGGCGCGAAATTAAAGCGCAAAAAGCAAGCTTATTGCAGCAAAGCAATACTACTACCGGTAATTTAGACACTGCAAAAATTCATGAGTTACTGGTAAAAAATGCTGCAGAGATTGCTAAATTTACTGAGATGCAGATTGAATATTGGCGTTATTTGTTCAACCTTCCTGCTGATCTTGATCCTAGTTTGGTATTTGCGGAATATATTTATGCGCAGCTAAAGAAAGTTTGTGATGAAATTGAACTATGTAATACCATGTTGACTAATTATAAACTCGAAAGTCTAGTAGAATTTCAAACCAAAGGTAAGCATGTTTTAAAGCATGTGCTGGATCTGATAGCCTCTGGTGACGATGAAAAAATCTCTCTTGCGTATAAAGTCCTCGTCAATATAGCCCTAGAAGCTAATTCTCCCGTAGGTATACATGATGCAGTAGATGCAGCGTACTATAAACATGTGTTTCCTCTTCTATGCGAACAGGACCCCAATCTAAATACATATGACAAGATGACTATTTATCTGCAAAAATTACGCTATGAATTATATGCAGATTTATATGAAGCAATAAGTACGAACGTTGTATTTGCTACATTGCTTTATAACGTAGATTTTAAAGGTCGTAACGCACAAATGGCCGTAATGAAAGCTTTGGCTCCATTAAATCTGCAAGGGCAGTTTAATACACAAAGTGAATTAGCCAATGATCCAAGCTTATTTGAAGAGATACTGATTAACTTCTTTGCATACAGCTTAGCTAGAGCCATGATGACTTTTAAAAATGGCTATTCGCCAGAG
>DALYEH010000075.1:4906-6374 GCA_031972715.1 Gammaproteobacteria bacterium
CAGAGTACATTATAGAGTGTTTAACACAAGATGATGCAGGAGCACTATGTATGTCATGGGCTGCCGAGTTCAACCCAGAGGTACAAGACTATATACGAGATACCTTACACTCTAGCGCCAGTGATGAAGACAAACGCCATATATATACAGCTCTGCTATATAGTATGCGTGTACTCTGCTGTACCAAACCTGAGGTGCAACAAAAGATCGAAGTAGCGCTACCACAAGCTAAAGATCCTGTAATTGCACAGACTGACCCAATTCTAACATATGCTTGGCAGAGCGCTCAGTATGCGTGTGCTGCTATGTACAACGTAGTTGATTATATTACGAGAGAGCCAAACGAAGCTGAAAGACAACAAATGCAGCAAATGTGTAATACAAATGTACAATTTTGATCTATGCATGCATAAATAAAGTATACCCGGCTTACGATCATGTATTAGAGAGCATCCTGGGCTGGCGATAGCATCTATCTTACCAGCCCAAGCTTTTACAAATTACTCACCATCAACATGTTTAACGATACAATATGTTTCTTTAATGCGCAGCAACATTATAAACGCAATAATTAAACATACTGGAATACATGTTAAAGCTTTTTGATAATCTAAAAGTGAGAAAGATTTACCAGCTTCAGTGTAGACTACATCAGTAGCCACAAAATCTAAGATCCAGCCTATCAATAATTGGAAAAGAGCTCCGCTAAAAGTGTTTAACATATTGATAAACCCAATTGCAGTGCCGGCTATCTCTGGACGATTCTTTTCGCGGGTTACTACAAACGCTATTAAGAAGCCGCTTGAAAAGAAACCGAGCAAGAACATAGCCATAGCCAGAGTAGCATATGAAAAACCTTGGCCGTAGATTAACCATATGCTTACTATGAATGTAGAAATATTGGCGAAATACATAGGAATATTACGACGTCCAATATAATCAGACACCCAGCCATATATAGGGCCGCCAAAGACCCAGCCAACAAACAATAAAGAGGTTAACTTGCCTGCATCAGCTTGGCTAAAGCCATGTGCTTCTACTAGATATGGTGTGCCCCATAATGCTCCGAAAGCGAGGGTTGGGACGTACATCAGGCCAGCATAGATTGCTGCATACCAATCTTGTTTACAGAGAGCTACTTCAGCCAGACCGCTTAAAATAGGGATCTTTGCTTCTTTCTTTTCAGCTACATGCATATTAACAATTGCAGGTCGGTCGCGTATTACTAGCCACATGGTGATGCTGAGTACTAAGGAAATCATTGCCCCAACAAATAAGGTTTGCTTCCAACCCAAGGCGTCAATGATTGGGCTGATTGCTGCCAGACCAAAAGCCGCGCCCAAAGTGCCGATAGCGACCATCATGCCCATAAACAACGCAAAACGTCTTTCTGGGAACCAGGCCGCAGCAAGCTTAGAACATCCGACTACAGCAAAAGACGCGCCAAAACCGATTAAAAGGCGTCCTA
>DALYEH010000075.1:6384-6795 GCA_031972715.1 Gammaproteobacteria bacterium
TGATAGTGCCAATAGTGCAATTTAAGCTTGCAAAAGTTAGAAGCTTGCGTGGTCCTATGGTGTCCATCATTAGTCCAGCTGGGATTTGCATGAGTCCATAGGTCCATAAGTAGCAGGAAGACAAAATTCCCAAATCTGCAGCAGATAAGTTAAAAGTTTGAGAAAGTTGTGGTTTCATTCCACCTGGGGCCACGTTGAGTAAATAATCAAAGGCATAAAATAGTGTGGCAACGCCCCATATGATTACCCCGTGCCAAAAAACAGGCAAAGCAAATTTTTTTTGTACCGTTTCGGTACAAACGTCGATACTGCTCATGTCAATCTCCGTATCTAATTAGAATAATTAGTCTGCCGTAGATCAACTTCTATGTAAAGCGGCTTAACTCCAAAAGCCGCAAATTAGCTAAGCTG
>DALYEH010000076.1:0-6705 GCA_031972715.1 Gammaproteobacteria bacterium
GCACACCAATACCAGTGCCCTGATCAATCGTAATAGTGATTGCTCGATTGAAGTTCTGCCCAACAACCTCACTCCATTTTTGTCCAACTTCGGCTATACCGGAGAACAATTGTTGTCTGCCAGTTTGAGCTGGAGAAACAGTCGTTGTAGTAACACCTGCTGCGCCTGAGGAGGTAGTAGATGAGGTGCCAGAATTCGCCACTGCTTGTGCATAACCTTGTACAAATGAGGAAGCAAATAAGGAGCCCCAACGATATAGGTAGTGATGATCAACATCGCTTGCTAATGCTGTACGCGCAGTATCAGGATCTATCGCTACTGCTGAGACGCCCATGCTATTTGCTTCGGAAGGAAGATTAATAGCAGTAAAACTAAGAGCTATTGTTTCAGAATCTTGGCTGGCTTGCATGCTGCCCATTAGTTTAGCGCCTTTTAAAGTGCCTGACACTATAGTCGCCATAACTGGGCCAGGTTCATCAGAATTTACAGCTGTATCCAATATTGCAAATAACACTGAACCAGCTTTTAACACGACGCCTTCTTTATCGCCATTCTGATCGCCTGTAGCCAAGCTGCTTACACGCTTGCTGGCAGAGCTTGAACCATTTTTGGCGGCATCAGCTTCTTTTTGAGCTTTAGTTTGGGCCCATTCACCCTGAGTATAAAGTTGTTGTGGTATCTGCATCCAGACATCCATAGCGTTTTTACGTTGTGCATCCATAGCTGTAACAAGTTCTTGTATTTTACCTTGGCGTTGTTGGCTATAGGACGCAAGTTGTTGCGCTTCTTGTTGCGCACGTAGACGTTTCGAGGCCGAAGACTGCTCAGCTAACTGTGCATTGCTTTTGCCGTCGCTAGCCACATTTAGGTCTGATAATGCTTTAGCTATATCTACAGCAGAGAAGCCTGCTTTAGTAAGCGCAGACATAATATCGTTCTTAGAGTAACCAGCTTTAGACAGGGCGGAAGCAATTTGTGATGCATCATAGCCAGCAGATTTTAGAGCCCCGGCAATTTGATTAGCATCATAACCACTGTCTTTCATTGCTGCTGCAATTTCATCTATAGAAGCACCATTGGCTTTTAACGCTGCTGCAATAGCATTGGCGCTCATGCCATTTGCTTTCAAAGCAGTAACTATATCTTTATATGAACAGCCATTAGATTTTAATTGCGCGACTATATCATTGTCACTAGTGCCCTTTTCTTTAAGCCTTTTAACAGCAGCAGGGGAGCATTTGTCGTCGCCACAGGAATTCTGTGCCACTAATGCTGCCGCAATTTGATCACAGGAGAATAAACCAGAAATTTGCTCAGCAGTACAACCATCGCATTTTAACTGCATTATGATTTCAGTTGTGGTCATGCCTTTCTTTGTGTATGCATCTACGGTAGCTTTGGAGCACTTATCACTCAGATCGCCATATACGGAGGTCAATTGTTTTTCAAAATCAGTGTCGGATAAACCTTGTACGTTACCGGTTAGAGTAGGTATGAAGGTGGTACCTTTTTTAGCGGCTTCTTCTGCGCCACGCACGTTGGCTTTTTCTTGTAATTCTTGGTATTTACGGGTTACATCTTCGCCAGGCGTAGATTTGATTTGTGTAGGGACGCCGCTGGTTTTAGACGGTGCCGCGCTTTCGGCGCCTTTTTTGCCACCGTCTGCTTGTGAGACAGCAATGACAACACCAAAAATCAAAATACCAATAACTATTAGAACTAGCGTTCTAGTTTTGGTGTTGCTTAGCAATGACGATAGAGGTTTTGCCATTATCAAAGTCCCGATAGTTCGATTTTGATAGTTTTACCATTCATAGACGCCAGAATTAGTGGAGTCTGTACCATTTCGTATACGCGTGTGCCATCAGGGCCGGAAACACTTGCACTCCAAGCAGGGGAGAGCACGGTCAATTTAGTTCTAAACAGCAGCTTGCCATTATATAACCATGCACGCCCATATTCCTTGGCTACCTTTAATTCTATGCTGCCACTGGGCGGTACGCCATCTAATGCCCCTAATAAACTTGAAGGAGTTGCGCTGGATAAGCCAGTATCCATAACAGCAGCCTCAGAATTAGGTCCAGTGCCAGGTACTTGGAAGTCAACTCTGTAATCTACTTCTTTCTGACCTGTAACAATAGATATCATAATTGGTGTCTCAAGATCGCCCAAACGCACCGCCATATTACCAGATGCGTGGTCTTTTATGCTTTGAATAAATAAAGTATTAGTCTTATTATCCCATTTAATGTTAAAGCTACTTGGATTGCCCAAACTATAATCCGCTACAGGCCATGGCTTGCCGGTAGAGTCAATAAAGACAATAGATGTAACAAAGCCTGTTGCTAAGGAAAAGTTTTATTAACTAATTCTTTGAAGGCTTCTTCACGTAAAGTGGTAGGTTTAAATTCTGTTTGTTCTGCAGCTGCCTGAGAGGCAGACGCTTGCTGTTGCGCAAGAGCAATATCTGTTGCACTGGCATTCTGTAGGTCATTATAACCAAGATTGCTAGAGTTTTGGGTACCGCGCAGCACATCATAGATATCTGACTGCAGAGTGCTGGCGCCAACTAACATAAGCAAGCTAATTATAATTTTATGTTTATGCATAATATTCCTCATCAACTATTTGCGCGATACCTATGCCTTTAGGTGCTAAATCAGTTGGAACTCTATTCACTAAGACATTTACCACGATAGTCTTTTGTGTGCTGGTAGTACTAGCACCCTGGTAGTTTAATAATACCGGGATCTGGATTTTCCATGAGTAAATATTATTCATCATGCCTTCTTGTAAAATCACCGCGGTGTTGATAGCAACTGCAGATACTATTAATTTATCGCTAATTATTTTCTTTAAAGTGCCACTTTTATTTAATGCAGTTAAATAATTATCATATCCATCAATGGTAAAATACTGTTTAAGGTTGTCTATGTTACTTTGGTAATTATAGAAATCAATAGTATATGCGCTAGTAACTGCCTGTGTCACCCAATTTACCAACGAAGATGGAGTAACATTTGGAGCGTCTAAAGGAAATATCTCTCTTGTTGGGCCATTTGGTGGATTTACATAGAATGTTGGTTTAGGGCGCAAAAGATCTGCACCGAACGCTGCTAAAGATGTTAAGATTGTAGCGAGCGCAAACAGTTTGCTCCCAGCAAGACGGCCGGAAACAGCTGGCGAAAATTTTGTTGTACTTATACCTTCTTCTTGTATGCTCATGGTCAGTCAGTAAATCTCCTAAACTACAGACAGTATAGAGGGTAAACAGTGTAACGGCAACATAAACGCTCTGTCACGCGTCTTGCTATACTACTTCTTATATTTTAAGCTCAAAGACATATACTGACCATAATCGGAACATATTCATGCCAAATATCGCGCCAGAGCTAGTTGTGCAGCGTAATGAATTTTACGCTCGCAGTTATGCGCAGATCAAACAAATAGTAGTTGTATTATTACTAATCATGTTTATATTGATAGGTTTTATGTATCATCAAAAACACGTACTGAAACCACGCCCCAAATATATTCCTACTACTCCTGATGGCCGGTTAATTTATAGCCCACCGTTTGATGTAAACCATTTGTTGTTAAGCGAGCAAACTGTTAATCCAGATACGGGGGTGATTGTTGGCATGCCGGCACCTGTACAAAAATACGTGGATCTAGAGCCGTATGGTGAAAATGCCTTAGTTTTGTACTGGGCATACTTAGCGGTAACGCAAATGTTTGATTTTGATTATGTGCACTATAAGTCAGTGATTCAAGATGCCAGTAAGTTTTTTACAGCCAAAGGTCACGATAGTTTTATAGAAGCACTTATAGCTTCTAAAAATATAGAGACTGTAATTTCCAGAAATGCTGTAGTTATACCTGAAATTACCGGACCAGTACAATTAATAGAAACATTGATGGCAGAAGATCATTTTGCTTGGCATGTGAAAGTACCAATACGTTTAACATATGCGAGTGCATCCTTTACTAGCCCTTTAGTGCAACAATTGGTTGCAGATATGTACATTGGTAGAGTGACCACTTTAATTTCGCCATTTTATGGCCTGAATATTTATCGTTTATATTTTGAAGAAGTTTTGCAAAAGCAGGGTACATAAATGAGTAACAGTAGTGGCGAACAAGTAAACCAAAACGCAGAGCAAGTAGCTGTGACCCGTTATACTTACAGGTATCATAACGACAGTATAGGTGCGCTGAATATATTGTTACTTGGCATTTTAGCTTTAGTGGGTTTAACAATTTTTTTAAGTTTTGTACAGATAACTACAGTGCCTTCACCAGTGAATTTCAGCTTAAATGACAAATTGCAGATTACTCCACAAGTGCCTTTAAGTGAAGAAGGAATTTCCAACGCAGCATTATTAAACTGGGTGAATGAATTTGTAAATAAAGCCTTTAGTTTTAATTACAGTAATATCCAAAAGCAACCGGCGAAAATGCAACCATATTTTAGTGATGCTGCGATGAGTATTTACACAGATTTATTGGTGAATGATGAAGATTTTCGAACCTTAGCAGATAAACAATATGTTGTATCTATTGTACCTACTGACGCTCCAGAAATTTTAGTCGGTAAAGCATTCAACAATCGTTTTGCTTGGCAAGTGCGCGTGCGCGCTAGCATTATTTTTAGTAATGCATTAGTGCGCGGATCACATGATGTAGATTTAGACTTTTTGATCTGGCGGGTTTCTGATATCTCTTATCCGCTTGGAGTGTCCGTGGCTACTTTCACACGTACTATTAAATCACGTACCGGTGCTCAGACTGTGCGGCGTTAGACTCGTAAGTAACATCTGAATAATTTGAGGTAAATTGAAGATCTGTCATCCCGGGCGAGGTCTGCGAGACCAGGGATCTACTGAAATAACTATTCAGGTTCAATATTGATAATCCTGCCATCTGTAGTAGTAGCAAAATATATTGATGGTTTGATGGTAAATAAATTATACAGTAGTATCCCTACAATTAAATAATTTATGATTAATAACAAATATGCTACATAAATAAAGCGTCTAAAACTATTCCGTACAAAAATTACATCATGTATGTTGCTTGCAAGAAAATCCTTTAACATTTTATTCTCGCCATGCTGGTTTAGAAACGCGAATAGGTCCTGAAATTTGGCAACGTGCCCAGCGTAAGAATACTGGCACAGTAAAGTTGAAGCGCTCAAGTATTGCAAAAAATATTACTGAAATAATAGCCAAATAAAAAGTCCACCAACGAATATGTAAGAGTAATAGTAATAGAGGGAATGCAGCTAATGCATCCACAAAAAAGAACCGCGGACTGCGTGCGGAGTCGCGCCAGTATGCTGATGGAACTGCTACCATATTTTCTCCGTTACTCTATACCTAAGTCTTTATCTAACATCTTAGATTGAGTTTCTACTAATTTATAATAGCGTTCATCTAAAATGCCAGCATCAAATTTTTGTTTTGCATCAATAACCATAGGCTGACCATATTGCTTCAATAATTTTCTTGTTTCAGCAGCTAGGTTTTCTATAGGAATATCTAATAATTTATCGCGAATCATGTCGTTGAAGACTAAATATTCGCGCAATGCTACGCGTTTGCCGTCAGTGGCTGGCGCTAATTGTTGCCACACCACTAAACGTAGGGTCTCTAGAATATCTAAAGCACGTCCGTGACGTTCATCAGCTGGGAACGTACTAATCATGCGCCGTACTGCATCTGCTACACCATTACTATGTACAGTTGTATACACTGGGTGTCCGGTTAGTGCGGCTTCAATCACAGCTGCGATAGTTTCTGTATCACGTGCTTCACCCACTAGTATTAAACCTGGTTTTCTACGTAACGCATTACGTACACCAGCGGCAAAACTGGGTAAATGTCGTGGAATCTCTGATTGACTTATCAAGGAAGAAGGAGCTTCAATCATATCGTATACGAATTCTATTGGAGATTCGTAAGTAAGCATTTTACGATTACCTTCTGGCTGCAAAAGTAATTCTTTAATAATTGAAGCCAATAAGGTACTTTTACCAGAGCCTGTTGGTCCCGTGATAACTACAGTACCTTGGCGCGGAGCCATATGTTTAATTATTTCTTCAGGCAAGCCCAAGGATGCTAAATCTGGTGGTGAAGTTGGTATGGTACGCGCAGTTATTTGAATGCCGTCATGTCCTTCTACCTGACAACCAGTACCGTTGATACGAAATCTATAACGCTCACTGCGCGTAGGGCGCATTTCATAATGCGTATCTACGTCTTTACCGCTTAATATTTGCGTTGTACCGTTTGCGCCATAAATAGCGTTTAGTAGATCTCCAACTTCAGTGTTGGATAGTTTACGCACTGTAACAGGCACAATATGGCCGTGATTTCTGAATTAGATTGCATGGTCACATCAGACGCACCAAGCTTTACACAGTGCAAGAGTGCACGATCTAACTCTACTGGAGTAAAACGCACTGGTTCATTGGGGAGCAAATACTCATTCATGAATATGTAGCTCCGTCTTCCAGTTTTCACTATTGTTTGCTTGCAATTGTGGGAATGCAGTAATGCGCAAGACACGATCATTAATAGTCATATCGTCGCCATTACCAGTTATACCCATTTCCATGCTAGCCACGTAGGGAATGCTAACCATATTTTGCGCTAAGAGTTTGCGATACATGATCATGCCGTTATAATCACGCATTAAGCGATT
>DALYEH010000077.1:0-926 GCA_031972715.1 Gammaproteobacteria bacterium
CGTGGTGGTGGACGACGCAGACATGAAGATCGATATTGTGATCCGCGGCGAAGATCATATTTCCAATACGCCTAGACAAATTAATATTCTAAAGGCTATAGGGGCGGGGATCCCTCAATATGCGCACTTGCCAATGATCTTGGGTGCAGATGGCACTAGACTCTCGAAGCGTCATGGAGCGGTGAGTGTCTTGCAATATCGTGACGACGGCTTTTTACCGCAGGCCTTACTAAATTACTTGGTGCGCTTAGGATGGTCACATGGGGACCAAGAAATTTTCAGTACAGAGCAAATGATTGCGGCTTTTGATCTAGATCATATTAGTAAGTCGCCGGCTATCTTTAACCCTGAAAAACTCTTATGGTTAAACCAGCATTACATGAAAACACTGCCACCCAGCGAAGTAGCACGACATCTAGAATATCAAATGCAACGCTTAGAAATTGATTATAATCAAGGCCCTGCTTTAGATAAGATTGTTAGTGCATTATGTGAACGTGTGAAAACCACAGTAGAAATGGCGGAAAAAAGTAGCTGCTTTTTTATAGACAAAATAGAGTATGATGTAGAAGCGGCTAAGCAGCATTTAAGCGCGGATTCCCTAGAGCCCCTACAATATATTTTGCTTAAATTAGAAGATATAAGCGCTTGGCAAGCCACCAACATCCATGTGGCGATCACTGAAACCGTACAGCACTTTAAAATTGGTATGGGTAAACTGGCTCAGCCTTTACGAGTAGCAGTTACGGGGAATACTACCTCACCATCTATAGATGTAACTTTAGAGTTACTGGGGCGTGAACGTACCTTGGCACGTATAAAGCAAGCGATCCGCTATATAGAGAATCTTTACTTGCCCAGGACTCGAGGTATGTAAAATATGGATCGTACTTTAGCAGCAGCAATCACGGAAGCACGTATCTATT
>DALYEH010000077.1:936-6624 GCA_031972715.1 Gammaproteobacteria bacterium
CCCCACGATGTAGATTGTGTAGCATTCCATAGCCCATGTAACGATGGTTCCGGTGCTGCTGTAGCGGCATGGTTAAAACTCGGCGATAAGGCTACTTACGTTAGGCGTGTGTACCATAAATCGTTTGATCCAGAAGTAGTGTGTGGTAAAAATGTGATTGTGTTAGACGCGTCATTTTCAAACGAAGAATTGGTACAATTACGTACCTTGGCAAAGAAAGTGATGATTTTAGATCATCATCATAGTGCGATGGAATCTTTAGGCGATTTGCCTGGGTGTTTTTTTACTATGAGCAATTCCGGCGCCATATTATCTTGGTATTACTTCCATGGTTTGGAGTCTACACCACCGCAGTTATTGAGTTTAATTGAGGATCGCGATTTATGGCGTTGGGATTACCGCGATATTAGTGAACCTTTGTACTACGCATTACGTGAACGCTGCTCTAATCACGATTTCAAAACCTTTCTTCCCTATGTAGATCCACAAAAATTGGCGGATTTAATCGCTTATGGAAAAACTTTGGTTGCGGCTAACCATAAATGGTGTGAGAAAGCAGCTTTAAAAGCAGAGCCTAGAACCTTCGTGTTACCATCCACCGGAGAAAGCTATAAGATCATGTGTAGAGAGCTGCAAAATGATCGGCTCGTTTCCGAGCTATCAGAATATTTATATCAAAATAACCGAATAGATTTTGTGATGCTATGGTGTAAAACAAGCGATGGAAAATATAAGGTTAGTTTTAGGAGCAATTCGCCAGAGGTGAACGTAGGGGCCATCGCTAGCGCCTTAGGTGGGGGTGGACACAAGCAAGCTGCAGGGGCGGTATTATTAGATTCGCCTCTGCAGTTTACTACAGCAAATTAAAATATGTATTGCAAATTATATCCCATATTTTAAAGTTATAAAATTAGGTCTGTCATACCAAAATAAGCAAAGTCCAAGACAACATTTTCTAGACGATCATGCATCAATATATTATGCATCTAGGTCACATGCCCAAGTCTGGGTTTCTTTTTAGTTGATGCTGCTGTTGTTTGAGAGCTTTGTGCAGCACTTGATGAAGAGGTGGTATTTGCGCTTGTATGCTGCCGCTTTCTCTGATTGACATTAGCACTAATAGTATCGCCTGTTGATGCACTATCCTCCTTAATTGATGTCTGTAGACTTATTATGGATTCTACTACCATTTGAAGATCTTGTGGGCTTGGCTGAGATATTGGTGATGTATGTCCTGTTTGTTGCGCATTTGCAGAATACTGTTGTTGGTAGCTGTAAGGATGCTGTGGATAGGCATAAGGCCTTTGGTAACTGTAAGGATTCTGTGGATAGGCAGCATAGGGCTGTTGCGCATAGGGAGAATTCGCAAATGCAGGTAGAATAGGTGGAGGCAATGGCTGATAAAGTTGTGGCGCATACAGATAATTCGCTAATGCAGGTGGAATAGGCGGAGGCAATGGCTGAAAAAGTTGTGGCGCATTCGGATAATTCGCTAATGCAGGTGGAATAGGCGGAGGCAATTGCTGAGAAGGTTGTCGCGCAGGTAAAAAACGAGTAATTTTTTGCAGCACAGAAAACGTAGTGCTTGTAGCTGTGGTTGCTGCAGGGGTCATTACAGCAGTTTGGCTTGTTGTATCAGAGCTTGTTTGCAAGCGTAAGTTGTGTTCAACCATGGATCTTGCTGCTTGCTGACCACGTCTGTTATCCGATTTAGCTCTATTTTTGTACTGATCTATTAATGTTTGCGGCATTTGTTTTGTACTGTGTGCAATAGCATACTGTACAACGTATATACTTATGTTACTAGTGTTACAATAGCATTCTAAGAATCTTATTAAATGATCACTATTTGTGTGATTTTTTCTTAAATTGTTCTTACCTAATAATACCTGTAGGATATGAGCCGTTGATTTTATTTCAGCAGCATGTGAAAGCCATGACTGACTTTTGTCCTCACTAGGCAAGAACTCTGGTGCAAGAAAATCAATTTCATATTTATTAATATATCTGATAAAAAACTCGTTTAATCTTTTATAGTCCTTTTCATTTATGTAAAATGTCAAGGCATCCCGAACTATGTCTGTTTGAGTACCGGTAAATACTTTTTTCTGCGAGTCAGTGTACTGCATTATGTCAGCCTCTTTTTTTATGTAATTTTTTGATCAATTGTATACCATATAAGTAGGTAACTTGCAAAAAAAGTGGGGTTAGGCTAGTACTGTAGGCCAAAAATCCTAAATTTCTTTGTTCAATTTTTAAATATCTATTAATTGTTGTTTATTAACAAATTATGTATCATCGGCAGTAGGTATTGTGTTAAATGTTGTTAAATAACTCATGGTGTATAGTATGTCTTCAAGCAATTTTGTTGTAGAAAGCAGACAAGGTTCTGCATGTGTAATCGCAAATAACCATGATTGGCGTCCTACAGCGTCTTTAGCCGCTCTAAAAGCTAGAGCTGCAATGTATGCACAAATTCGAGGCTTTTTTGCGGAGCGTGACGTATTGGAGGTGGAAACGCCTTTGATGTGCGCTAGATCAATTACTGACCCGTACATACAACCTTTTATGGTGGATAATAAATATCTACAAACCTCGCCTGAATATGCCATGAAACGCATGGTGGCAAATGGTGTAGGCTCCATATTTCAAATTTGTAAGGCTTTTCGCCGTGACTAAGCTGGTAATATGCATAATCCAGAATTTAGTATGCTTGAGTGGTATCGGATTGGTTTCGATCATACCAAGCTTATGGCCGAAACAGATGCTTTATTACAGTTGTTATTAGGCAATAGCGAGCCTGCTATCAAGCGTAGCTACGCAGAGCTTTTTAAACAATTTCTTGACATCAACCCTCACACTGCGGATTTGGACTTACTCAAGGCTTGTGCAGCGCAGCATAATATTAATTTGTCTGCAAATGTCAGTGCCGAATTAAATGTTACAGATTGGCTGCAGTTACTTATGTCGCACATTATAGAGCCACAACTGCTCGGGCCATTGCCATGGATAATCTATGATTTCCCAGCCCCCCAAGCTGCATTAGCAAAAGTCGTACAGGCAAATTATCCCGTAGCTGCGCGTTTTGAGGTTTACATGCAAGGCATAGAATTAGCTAATGGTTATTATGAATTACAAGATGCATCTGAACATGTGCGGAGATTTACAAACGATAATATCAAGCGCGCACAAATTGGAGTCAACCAACATGCAATTGATGAACGACTGATAGCGGCTCTGGAATCTGGAATGCCTGATTGTGCGGGTATAGCTTTGGGGTTAGATCGTGTCTTGATGCTCAGGCTAGGTGTTAAATCAATTTCTGAGGTATTAGCATTTACAATTAATAATGCTTAGTTCGTTTGCTTGTCACTACATGTATGCTTTGAAGGCTTGTGCTTAAAGCGTAGTCCTGGTATTGTTGTGTAAGATAAATTAATAATAAAAATGATGGAAAAATTCCAATGAAAAAGTTTATAAAGAAGTGTTTTATCTTTGCATGTGATTTGCTAGCACGAATCGTGGCATTGTCCTTAACTGCTGTATTTGCAGTTGTATATATGACAATTATATTACCTATCGCTGGGCTGCTATTAACTGGCATATTTTTAGCTGTGAATTCTAATAACTCTGAATATAGTCCTAATAGTATTCCACGATTACTGGCATATGCTGGTCTTGCCACATTTGGCGTAAATCAAGTACTAGAATGGTCGGACATGAAACAATTGTATAGATTGTTTCTTGGGGCGCTCAAGAGTATCATGCCTGAGCAACCCAAATATGATAACAAGGTTCATATTGATACAGCAGAAGCGCCTTGTAACATAATAGAGACAGCGAATCCACGAATTACCCCTATGTTTAAGCAACAATCTGCTAATGACAGGCTCGTAACTGATCGACCAACAGTAACCAATCCTGATAATCTAAAAAATGCTAGTAAACAGAGGAATTCTTCTTTTAGCAGATGCGTTATAAGCTAATTCCCTCGGCCTTCTGTGAGTAGCGTACCTGCACGCTACTCAATTTCATATTTCTAGGCCACTACCTCGCCCCTAGTAGCGCCGTGAAAGGCTGGATAGCACATTTTTTGGAACGAAAAAGTGTTGCTTTTCACATTTATTTGAACTAAAATTTGTTAAGTGCCACATTTATTGGAACCAATATGAAGCGTTCTTTAATGGCTGAGCTGTGCAAATGGAGGCTGGCCAATAACCGTAAACCCCTAGTCCTAATGGGGGCCAGACAGGTTGGAAAAACTTATTTATTACGTGAATTCGCCACGGAGCAATACGATAATCTTGCCTATCTAAATTTCGATTTGAACAGAGAGTTGGCCAGTTTATTCACGGGGGATCTGGATCCAGCCAAGCTGATTCCATTGCTTTCTTTACAAACAAAAACTGACATTAAACCAGGAAAAACATTAATATTTTTCGACGAAATCCAAGAATGCCCTAATGCATTAATCAGTTTAAAATACTTCAATGAGCTTGCCAATCAATATCACATTTGCGCTGCCGGTTCCCTTCTAGGAGTAAAATTATTAAATACTCAAGGATTCCCAGTAGGAAAAGTAAATTTATTGTATTTGTATCCTTTAGATTTTTATGAATTCATGCTAGCTAGACAAGAGAATCGGCTATTAGATTACTTGGGTGAAGTTAGGATTGATACCATAATCCCAGAGATCATACACAATCAATTAATGGATCTGTTTAAATTATATATGATTACGGGCGGCATGCCAGAGGCTGTCAAACCATTTTTAGTCAATCAAGAATATGATTTTGTAGATGTACGTAAAATTCAAAGAGAAATATTAAATACATACTATTTAGATTTTTCCAAACATGCTCCTGCTAATATGATTATGAAAATTTCTCAAGTTTGGGAAGCTATTCCTAGCCAACTAGTAAAAGAAAATAAGAAATTTATATATTCAGTTTTAAGACAAGGTGCGCGCGCTAAAGATTTTGAAGATGCGATTCAATGGTTAGTAGAAGCAGATTTAATTTGCAAAACATATAATGTAACTTGCCCTAATTTGCCATTAACTGCATATTGCGATTCGGACATATTTAAATTGTATATGTTTGATGTCGGATTATATGGAGCAATTGCAAACTTAGACCCGGTAATACAGATAAGGGGTAATGCGCTTTTTCAAGAGTTTAAAGGATCCATGACTGAAACTTACGTTGCACAAGTATTGCATAAGCTAAATGCGGGCAATCCTAGTCGTAGTTTATTTTATTGGACCAGTCCAGGCAAAGCTGAAGTAGATTTTATAATTCAGCATAACAACCAAATTTATCCTTTAGAGGTTAAATCTGGAATGTCGAGTAAGCAAAAAAGTCTAGCCGTGTATGCCAAAAAATATGATCCAAAATTCGTAATACGTACCTCACCACAAAGTTTAGATCTATCTGGAAACATGCTAAATGTGCCTTTATATTTATTATATAGATTGCACGATCTCTTGGATCGACTTTGATTCTATTGGCGTCCCCAAGGGGATTCATCCCAGCTCTCGCGTAACACGCTTGGGCGCTCGTCGGAAAAATGCTACGCATTTTTAATCTGCCTCGCCCCCTGATACCGCCGTGCAAAAGGAGATGTCATGTAAGTTGCTAAAAACTGCATTGCTGCTATCACTTGACATAAATAACCCCATTTTATATC
>DALYEH010000078.1:0-6578 GCA_031972715.1 Gammaproteobacteria bacterium
ATTCTAAAGCGCAATTTAAGGCTGTTTGCCCACCCATGGTAGATAAAATTGCATCAGGTCGCTCTAGCTCTATGATTTTAGCTACGGTCTGCCAGGTTATAGGCTCTATATATGTATGATCCGCAACATCAGGATCTGTCATGATAGTGGCAGGGTTTGAATTGACTAAAACAATTTCATATCCTTCAGCCTTTAAGGCTTTACACGCCTGTACCCCGGAATAATCAAACTCACATCCTTGGCCTATTACTATTGGACCAGATCCTAGAATTAATATTTTATGCAAATTCTGGCGTTTGGGCATTGCTCTTCCTTACCGCTTGTAAAAAATCATCAAAAAGATTTAAGGCATCATGAGGACCAGGTGCTGCTTCCGGATGTCCTTGAAATCCAAAAAAAGGCAACTCTTTATGTCTAAACCCTTGCAAGCTGCGGTCAAATAAAGAGCAGTGTGTAATTTCTAAATCTGTATGCAAAGAATCTGCATCTACAGCAAAACCGTGATTCTGACTAGTTATCATGATTTTTTTGTTACGCAGATCTAATACAGGATGGTTGCTGCCGTGATGTCCAAAACTCATCTTATAAGTTCTAGCACCTAGCGCTAAAGCGAGTAACTGGTGCCCTAAACATATTCCAAAGACAGGAATTTTGTTACTCAACAAAACCTTTATAGTTTGTATGATCTCCACACAGGCTGCAGGATCCCCAGGACCATTTGATAACAATATGCCATCTGGCTGTAGCGATAAGATTGTGTCTGCTGAAGTATGTGCTGGCACAACTTGTAAGTTGCAGCCCAGCTTGCGTAGACAGTCTAAAATGTTGCTTTTGACACCAAAATCCATAACTACTATGTTATAGCTACAGTTTTGTACTCTACTCTGTAACGTATAAGTTTCTGTTGTGCTGACTGCAGACGTTAAATCTAAATTTTGTAAGCCCGTATAGTTTTTAGCCTGCTGCAATGCATATTTTGCATCAATGATCCCAGACATTATACAACCGCGTAAAGATCCATTCTCGCGTAATAATTTAGTCAAACCCCGCGTATCGACTTCGGCTATGCCTACAACTTGCTGCTCAATCAAAAATTCTTGCAAACTCATAGTCGCACGCCAATTACTATAAGTAGGTGAGAGCGACTTGATGATCAAACCAGAGGCATATATACGGTTTGCTTGATGATCATCAAGATTTATACCAGTATTGCCTATGTGTGGATAAGTAAAAGTTATGATTTGTTGAGTATATGATGGATCTGTGAGAATTTCTTGATAGCCGGTTAAAGCTGTATTAAAAACTACTTCCCCTGTGCGGATCCCTGCAATTCCTATTGCTTGGCCATAAAACAAATGACCAGTCTCGAGCGCTAACAACGCCAGCATTATTTTTAACCCCATTCTGAGTGTTAAAAACAGAGGGTACTGATATTACACGCACATGTCAATGCTGGAAGTAGCTCTATTCTTCAACGGTACTTAATTGATCTTTGATTTGCGCCATAGCTCTAGATTCAATTTGACGTATGCGCTCTTTAGAAACAGAAAAATGATCTGCTAATTCTTCTAAAGTTGCCTTATTATCATCGTCATTTAGCCAACGGCGTTGCAAGATGTATAATGCACGCGCATCTAAACGTGCGAGAGCCTCTTGCAAAGCATGGCTCATCTTGAACTGCCACGTATCATTATCTAACTCTTGTTCAGGACTAGCAGACTTATTCTCTAAATACTCCACAGGCGAGTAACTTATTTTCTCTTGCCCGTCATCATCGTCAGTTGGCAAATCAAAAGGTGTGTCATCAAACGCCATACGTGCTTCCATCTGCACTACGTCTTTAGGCTTTACACCTAAATCCCTGGCAATTTCTAAAATCTCACTGTTGGTAAGCCAGCGCGTATCTTTTTTCTTAGAGCGCAATTTAAAAAATAACTTACGCTGCGCCTTAGTAGTCGCGATCTTTACTATGCGCCAGTTTTTGATTATATATTCGTGAATTTCTGCCTTAATCCAGTGCATTGCAAAAGTTACTAAACGGACCTCGCGCTCAGGCCTAAATTTTTTGACCGCCTTCATCAAACCTATAGTCCCTTCTTGCACCAAATCAGCGAAGTTCAAACCATAGCCCATATAGCTTTTTGCTGTACGCACTACATAGCGCAAGTGGGATAAGACTAGACTTTGGGCCGCCTGTAGATTTTCCTCTTCATGCCATTGCCTAGCAAGCTCATACTCTTCTTCCTTAGAAAGGATCGGAAATGAGTTAGCTTTATGGATATAAGAATCTATACCACTGGTGGGTAGTTGCATATCAACGGGAACTGGTAACTTTTCACTACTCATAGCAACCTACTTTACCTAAAATTAGACCTTACCTGGACATTTAGGCGTATTATAACCAATTTAAGGCTTGATATCTAGATTAAATGTACTGCGAATAAATTCCACCGTGGGCATATCTTCTTTAACCCAATAATAGTAATCTGCCAGATTATTACCATCCGAGCCGGCCACTCGGAATTGCAACTGGGTAAAGCCAGCCACATTATTTTTGATCATCTCTAAGCAATCCGGGTTGTCGCGATTAGCAAGTAAGGTAACGGCGACCTCGTTATTATTCGTAGCATTGTCACCAAACAATGTGTAACCAACAGACAAGAGGCGCTTGGCCAAAGCAAATTTTTCTGCACCCACATCCATTAATAACAATTTATGTACCGCTACTCCAAGAGACTTAGGCGGCACATCAGCACTTAAGACAAAGCCTGTATCTAGAATAGCATTAACAATCTGTATCCTCTGTTGACAGGTTTCCGCAGATTCACTTATATCATTATTTAATTTGATTAACAGAGTATGACTAATCATATCTAGAGGTATATTTAACAAACTAAAGTCAATATAGTTCTTAAGTCCAAACAATAAATCTGTATTAAACAATAAAAACTCTGCCAATAAACGTTTTGCATCATGCATTTCTAGAGTGGCTTTAAATTGTCCCAGATATTCAGGCTTCTGCAGTAAAGCGAGTGCTACATCCAATTTAGCTTGATTTGTGTCTTTAGAGTACAATAGAATGAACCAAGTCAGGTCAAATGGCACACTAATAGTCGCAGGACCATTATTAGTGTTAGCAGTAACTTTAACTAGAAAACGAGTATTCGCGTCTAGGTTGTCACCGACGTTTTTAACTAACCATGAATTGTAAGGCTCATCTAATATCATAGTCTTACCTTTCCCTAAATGATTGTGAGAACGTGCGGTTCAATGGCTTCAACATATAGCTGAGCAATGACCGTTTACCCGTTTTAATTTCTGCAACGACTGTCATACCTGGAAAAATTAGATTTTTCTTTGGATCATCACCAAGGTAATTTTTAGGTAAAGATACCTCGCATTTATAATATGGTTTCTTTTCAGGATCTAAGTATGTGGAAGCAGAAATACTAATTAGTGCGCCCTCTAATCCACCATAAGTAGAGAAATCATATGTTCCAACTTTTACCTGCACTGAATCGCCAATTTTAATGTGGCCCACATCAGTAGTATTTACCTTAACTTCGGCAACAAGTTTGGTGTCTATAGGTACAATTTCAAACAGTACAACTCCAGCAGTCACAACGTCCCCTGGATGTAATGAAAACCCCTTCAGAATCCCCGAAATAGTAGCTTCCACTGATAATTGATCAACAGTTACTTGCGCTCGTGAAATTTGCTCTCGCACTTCTAATAGTTGTGCTGTGTCATCGTTGAGCTCTTTAAGTGCAGCATTGTTTTTATCGAATTCATAGGTCTTTAATTTGTTTTCTAAATCTAAAATAGTAGATTCAATTGTTGTACGATTTTGTTGTACATTCAACATGCTGCCTATCATTTCTTGTAAACGTTCTTGCACATTCAATAAATCTACTTTAGATACAGCTTGCTGCTGACTCAAACTATTATACATATTCAATTGTGACTGAATAACGTTCTTTCTCTCTTCTAAAGCCATTAATTGCTCTGAATTTGTTTTCAGATTTAAACGTTCTTCGGCCAGGCGGGTTGCTAGCTGTGATTTGTTATAGGCGTCTTGCTTTAGTTGTTGCTCATGATACATTAGTGCATTAGATATTTCCATGCGCATTAGTTCTGGCTCAGTTATATCCTTATATGAAATAGTAGAAAGTATATCATCGTAACTTATTCCTTTGCCGCTCAACTGCGCTTGCAATCTGTAGATAGCAATTTCTAGTGAATTTTGTCTTTTTTGCAAGCGATTTAAATCTGATGTGGCTGGCTCTGGATTAAGTTCAAATAGTTTCTGACCCTTTTTGACCGTGTCCCCATCCTTAACATAAACTTTATAGACTATCCCACCTTCTACATGCTGCACAGGTACTATTTGCTCTTTAGGAACAATCTCTCCGGTAGCAGTAGCTATCTCATCCACATATGTAAACTGTGCCCATAGTAGTAAAATTACTATTACAAAGGCAATGCTCATTATGGAGGCCGTAATAATTTTCGGGCTTCCTGTTTCTGACAAGCGTTCAGACATAAGCAAGTGCGCAATGCTATGCTGTTTACTTATTTTACTTGTAGAAAGCTTCTCATCCATTTCTTATATTAAGTTCCTAGGTAAACGTTCCAATACTTTTGCAGATTCCCCGAACAACGCAACTTCCCCACCAGCTAAATACAATATTTTATCAGCCATTTTTAAATGTGAAGGACGATGTGTAACCCATAAAATTGTTGCTTCTTTACGTTTGAAATTCATAACTTCTAAAAAGCGCTTTTCCATTTGCTCGTCAAAACCACTTCCTGGTTCATCGAATAGGATAATGCTAGACTTACGTAAATATGTACGCGCTAATACAATTAATTGAATAAAGGTTGCGGGAAATTGGGTTGACATCTGATCTCCAACACGAGTACCGTATTGATCAGGTAAACGCATGATATCATCGTGTACTCCAGCCAGTTTTGCGGCAGCAATAATATCATCCTCGGTAGCAACCATATTCCCGAATAATATATTCTGTCTAATAGTCCCATAGAATAATTGGTTAGTTTGTGGCATATAAGCAATAGTATGTCTTAGCTCTATAGGATCGAATTGTTGTATATTCATGTTATTAATTAAAATATTTCCTGCCTGCGGTTTGTATAGTCCCAGAATTAATTTTATAAGTGTCGATTTTCCGGCACTATTTTTACCTGCTATACAAACTCGCCTGGTTGCACTACAAAGCTTACACCCAGGATTGCTGGCGCTAGTTCATTCCTATATCTAAAGGTCACCCTATTGAACTCAATCTTAGCTTTTTCACCTGGGTTAACAACAGCTTTACGCTCAGTAGTTATTTCGGTAGGAATCGCAAAAAGTTTATTTATTTGTTGCGCACTGCTCAAAATTTGATCAATTTTTGGCAAAGAGCTAAAAAATGCTTTCATTGGATTGAGAACTTTCCAGGTCAACATCATCACTGCAATTACCACACCCAAAGTAATCGCTTCATTTATAGCTAGTGCCGCACCTATTGAGATCATGGCTAAAGCGGCAAGCTGCATAAAGGTTTCGGCTATTGAACTTAAAATAGAATTGTAGAAGGCATTTTTAAAACTACTTTCAGATAGTTTCACTAACATGTTGTTGAATTTATCATCCCAGAAGCCTATGTGACCGGTTTGCTTAATGTCTCGCATTCTAGTAAAAGTTTCTAATAAAAATGTTTGCTTTTCGTTTGACAGCACCGCCTGCTCTTTAATAAAACGCTCTACTATGGGATTAGCAATATGATATACTGCATAAAATACAAAGCCAAGTACCACAGGGACAAACCCTAACATCCCACCAAGTAAAAATATCAAAGCTAAAAATATTACAGCGAATGGAAATTCACAGGCCATTAGTGCTATGTTACCTGTGAAAAAATCTCTAATACTATCGAAGCTTTTTATCCGGGTAATTTGCGCACCAACTGTGTTGCTTTCTGTATATGTTGGTGCCAAGTAGGCCAGGTGCCTAATAATGGATTCACCTATAGTTTTATCCATTCTAGCTCCAATATATGCAATAATTTTTATGCGCGCGATCGCTAATAGTTGCGCACTAAATACAAAGATAATAATCCCTGTTAGAAAACTTAAGGCCATACCTAAAGACTCTGACGGTATCACGCGATCATAAATCAACATGATATATATTGGCACAATTGCTATGAAAATATTATATAGAAGTGTTAAAATGAAAATTTGCATAATCAGAGGGCGGAAGCGTTTAAACATATGTGCGAAAGATTCAGAATCTTTAGACACAACCACCTTATCTGCATCAAAAGGGAAAAACCTATACATTGTACCTGGTATAGCTTTGCTAGTAATTTGTTGTTTTTGACAGGTTTTACCATCCACCACATCCATGACATCGCCATTATTTGCAAGCAAAATAATCGCAGTACCGTCTTGAGGCAAGAATAAACAAGGCATATACTTTTGCGGCACTTTATTCATAGGCATAGTAAGTTTTTCATTGTTATAATTTATAGCCACCATAACGTTCAAAAAATCTGTTAAAGATAGATCTTCAG
>DALYEH010000079.1:0-6035 GCA_031972715.1 Gammaproteobacteria bacterium
AAACTAAAGTATTATTATTCACAATATTACCAGACCCAGACAAAGTTGCTGATAAAGTCACAGTACCATTATTGGTGATAGTGGCATTATTGGTACAGTTATTACTCACTGTTAAATTGGCGCCATTTGCGTTAGTAATTGGGGTATTATTGACAGCACCAGTTTGAAAAAACATTGCATTATTATTTGTAAAACTACTCAAACCAAAGGTTGACTGTAAATTTAGCGTACCGCTGTTAATGCTTGCACCACCAGCAGCAGTACCTGTAAAACTACCAGTAATTGTAGCGGTGGCACCACTAGCGATTGTAAAAGCACTGTTTACATTAGTAAATGCAAAACCATTATTATTAAAGGTACCATTAGATACAGCAATAGTACCAAAACCAGATATTGCACTGCCTGCTAAAAAGCTAGTGGCATTATCTACGTTATTAAACGAATCTCTACCTATGGTTAATGCTGGACCTGAGACATTGCCACTAAATGTTCCTGTTCCAAGTACATACACACTGCCGGAGATACTACCAGAGCCCGAATTATTGATCGCAGAGCCGGTATGTATATTGATAGCGGGTAAGGAAATTAACGCTGATGTATTGTTAAAAGTACATGGCTCTGAGGTAAAGTCTGTATTTGTACCAACACTTAAAGATAAACCACTAGTAATATTTGAGCTTATACTCCCTGCGTTAACTAAAAATAACTGACCGCCTGAGTTGTTAAATGGGCTATAAGTAGCAGGATTAAAGGTATTACCAATAATCAAATTACCAGTATTATTTAAAGCACCTGTCATGCCTAATGACGCTGCAGCTTCTAACCTAGCTGTACCAGAATTTATATTGAATGTCCCGGTTCCTGTGACGGACGCAGCGATTACACTAGTTGCCCCAGGATATATGGCAAAGGTATTAGAAATCCCTGATATGTTATTGAACACAATAAAAGTACCATTCACAAGATTTATGACAGGCATATTTGTTATAGTGCCACCCGTGCCATAAACAGTACCATAGGTATTGCCAAATGAATCTTGCCCAATAGTTAAGCTCTGCCCTCCAGAAAGATTACCTGTGATCCCACCTCCACCATACACATACAAATTGCCTGAGTTTGTGAAGCCTCCAGCAGCAGCGGTAGCTAAAACAAAGGTATTGGCTATGTTTAAATTACCACCCGCACTTACAGTAAAGGTTGAACTGCTAGTGAAAGAAGAGCTTGGTTCAAAAACCGTATGACAGCCAGAAGGAATAGTAAAGGACAGATTTACACCAGTGACAGCACCTGTAAAGATCAAAGTAGAACTATTAAATAAATTGAATTTAGGCACTCCAGAAACACTATTCAGACGCACTACGGCTGCACCAAACTGTCCTATGTTCATGGTGCTGCCACGCAACGTTCCGTTAGTATCAGTAAATGATCCTGTTACCTCTGTTATGCCGCTATTGACATTGGGGTCAGCTTGCGCAAAAGTGTAGTTCTGTTTGATATTAGATGATATACTTACTTTCCCTTGAATCAAACCAGCATTATATAGGTTTACAAGATTAGTGCCTCCGTTATTTGAGTATTGCATAAACACCGCATTTCCGCTGACATTAGTGCCTGTTTGAATTATGCCATTATTCGTTACTGACACAGGTTTGTCTGAATTCGTTCCGCCATTTGTCACCAGGTTAATAGTGTTGGCACCAACAGATCCATTACAACTTACGATGGCTCCCGCTGATACGCTAACTCCATTTTGATAACCACCGCCATTGCCTTGCGTTGTGATAGTAGCGTTGCCGCTATTTGCTGCCATAGTCCCGCTTTGCACCTGTACAAAGTTATCCAATAACGGCAAGGTTAAGGGTATAGCAGGAAAAGGTGGATTAGAGTTATTTGGTGTGAGTGTTGTGCCACTAAAATTATAGGAATCAGCGTGAATGTTTAAACTGTAGCAAACAAAAATTGATAGAAGAAGCAGCGCTATGCTTCCGCTAAATGTGTCTATAATTTTTCCCTGTAGTTTGCGCAAAGCAATTCCTAACTTGTACGTAGTTATCGAGCAAACTACGCTGCTATAAATAAAATCCCTCACTTAAAAGTTTAGTTAAGATTGCAGGCGACACAAAGGATAGGAAGTTAGTAAGTACTAACTTCCTGGAAGATTTTTAAATTATTGGATGTTTCAAAGGCTAGGCGAAGAATGCGTTATTGAAGCCTTGCTTTGATTATCAGGATCTTGCTGCAAGCCAGATGCTTCAACAGCAGGCATAGTGGTTTGGCGCCTAAACGTAGGCAAGAATGATGCTGCCCAGCTGAACCATGTTTGGTTTAGCTCTTTGATTGCAGCCTGGTGCGCACCCATGTATGCGGCCATATTATCTTTAGCCACAGGGCCGGCTGTTGATTGCCCAGATGTTTCTTGAGTGACTGGGCCGCCTGTGTTGGACGGTGCATTACTGTCAGCATTCATACCAGCAACATTTTTATATACAACTTTCGCAGCAGTAGCCGCAAACACCGCCGTTAAAGCAGTACCTGCGAGAACAGTGATAATTGGTGAAAATATCGTAAATGCTGCAGCAACACCTAGCCCTTTACCAACAGAAGAACTGAAGAATTTTACTTCATAATTTTCATTGCCTGTAAAAAAGCCTATCAGTTTGCTTGCAAAGCTGTTTGCAGCTGTAGCGCCAAACAAAAACCAAACACTTACAGCCAGCAAAGGAGAAATGAGGGATATAAGCAAAGTGGCTGCCGTAATGAATGGGATAATCGCCCAAGTAGCTGCAAAAGCTGCAACCCCAATAATAAAGCCTAAGAGTTTTCTAAGCATTTTTACATCCTCAACAATAATTATAGTTAGTCGTTAATCTTATTACCAGCAAAAACATAAGTCAATTGGCAGCTATACTATTCACATGTTGGGAGAAAAATTATTTGAAGAATCTAGTCTGCGCATTGGTTACATACTGTGTTTTGTGACCGCGATTGGTTTTGTATGCTCGCTAACTTATAATCATGGCTATTTTTGGTCATATGATGCTGGAATACGGATCTTATCGATCGCAGATATATTAACCTCGTATTCATTATGGGTACCAGGCCTTGGCACATTGTTTTTGATCTACTGCTTAGATTTATTTTTTCAACATATAGAAAATACCGAAACTGCTAAAATTAAAAGGCATAAAAAACTAATTAAACACCTTTTGCGCTTGCCACATTTGATCTTACTCGTAGCCTTAACGGCCATGTTATGTGCTGACTACATTTTTGCTTTAAAACTAAGGCCCCTATTACAATGGGTTGCAGTGTCGTATTTATGGATAAGCTTGACTAGTATATTTTTTATATTTAAGCCGTTTAAAACGCGTACCAACAAATACTTATTAAGTTTCTTTATTTATATCCCAGTCATTTTAGGCTTGATGTTTACCTTAGGCTTAGATAAATCTACCCTAGATAGAAGAATCTCTAGCCCAAATGCGAATATATATTTTCTAGGCCAAGAAGATCAGCCTTTAGCCACTACGTTATTGAGACATTTAGAGCGCGGTCTGTTAGCAAAGGATGTCAGTAGCCAACACTTTCAATTGTACTTATGGGAAGATATTAGCAGTATAGAAATACTAGCCAATAAAAATTACGGAAAATGTAATAGTATTTTGAGAAATTATGCCAGAAATATTTGATATTTTATTATCGCTTTTGACTTTAACGATCCTAGAAATAGTACTAGGTATTGATAATTTGGTTTTTCTATCAATTCTGTCACAGCAATTGCCTCGTTCGCAACAAAAAATGGCTCGTCGTGTGGGTTTAACTTTTGCTTGGGTCACTCGTTTAATGCTGCTAGCATCTGCTGTCTGGTTAGCGAATCTTGTTACTCCATTATTCACTGTTTCTACACTAGAGGTTTCTGGGCGTGATTTATTTCTATTCATAGGCGGAATGTTTCTGCTTGCTAAAGCCACACAAGAAATTCATCATGAGCTTGAACCAAGCTTAGAGGATTTACAACAAGTAGAAATTCAGAAAACGACCTTATTTTGGTGGGTGATTGTGCAAATAGCCTTTTTGGATGTGATCTTTTCTTTAGATAGCGTTCTGACAGCGATAGGTTTATCTAACCATTTTTGGGTCATGGCCACTGCTATCACTATCGCAATTATTACAATGATTTTTTTAAGTGAGCCATTAAGTGCTTTTATAGAACGCCATCCTAGCATACGCATGCTTGCTTTAAGTTTTCTAATTTTGATTGGCATGGTCTTAATTGCTGATGCATTCAAAACACATATCCCTCGAGGATATGTATATTTTGCTATGGGTTTTTCTTTAAGTGTAGAAAGTTTAAATCTATGGCGTAGTAAACGTTTAGCAAATAAATAACATAAGGAAACATCATGAACGGAAGAAATTGCCTAACGCTTGCATGTCAAGCACTCATCTTATTAGTACTGCACTTACCTCTTGCGCATGCTGCAACTACTGATACTGGTTATATGCGTTTATCTGAAAGTGTACGTAAAGATTCTGCGGTACAAAATTTCATTGCACAGAGCCCAAATAAAGTTCAGGTATTAGAATTTTTTAGTTATGGTTGCTCTGCATGCGCTAAATTTGAACCAGCATTTGAAAAATGGATTGCCGCAAAGCAAAATAAAAATGTTTCAATATATCGTGTACCAGTATCCTTCAATAAAGACGATTGGCAAAATTTAGCAAATTTGTACTATATAATGCGAACCCTTGATCCTAAAGAAGAATTAAACGAAAAGATTTTTACTGCTATTCATCAACAAGGGCAACGTTTATGGGAAGAGTCTGCGATGCGATCATTCTTTGAACAAAATGGTTATAACGAAACCCAATTCGATGCCGCATATGCAAAATATGGTAATGGTGACGCAGCCAAAACAGCTGATAAAATCTCTGATGTCTTTGGTATAAATTCTACACCTACTGTTATAGTGACAGGCCCTAAAGGCAGTTATATGCTAACGGTTGATCAAACTAGTACCAAGTATTTTGATGTTTTAAACCAAGCGATTGCTGCGGCTAAGTAGAAGCTTAGTTCCCTGCATACATGTGTGGGGAACGTCTTATTTAGTGACAAGAGGCCCAAGAAGCTGCATGTGAGGCATTAGCATCACTATTCTTACAAGTGCCCACATCTGTAAAACCCCAAGGAATACATCGCCATTCATACATTTTGGAGTCCTGGTCATAATAAATTCTATAGGTTGTATGGAATGTAGCGCCGCTAAAGCTATTGTCGAAATATACGTCAATCTGACCTGTGTAGCCAGGGCCTGGACAAGACCATAGTACGGAACTATCACCCATAGTGATTCTAGTGACACCATCAGGAGATCCGACTGATGTTAGGTAAACGTCCCAGCCATTTCAGTACCCCAATTGATCAGGACGAGCAAAAGTACCTTGAGTATTTACATATTTTTAACTGTCCTTGGACTAAAGGCTGTATCGCCTGTAGCGCTGCAGCCATCCTAGCTTTGCCAACATAAGTTTTGTATGCAGCAAAACCCATGGCTGACAACACAGCGACCACTGCAATTACAACCAAAAGTTCAATCAAGGAGAAACCACGAACCACACGCCACATACTGGTAAACCCTCTATACTACTAAGTAATTATAATACGTATTGTTATTAACGGTATAAACAAAGAACGGCATGCACACTGTGACAGACACATTATTTATCAGCGATGATGCACATATTGTCATTTACGCTGTTTTAACAGATTGAAAAGCTCTAACGCTGGCTTTGTATATTTGCGCAAACAGATAAGTGCTGCTTATGTAAATTTCATCTTCGCTGCACATTATTGCTGGAATATGCTATTCCTTGATGTAGTTACTCTTACCTGTCACATTAAAATTAATTAATAAAATATTTGTCATTTCAAGTGGGTTACTCATAACAAGTTTATTTAAGTAACCTATGTCAACTGTAACTCTTTTAGATAATATGGTACCTATACCAATAAAAAAGCGGTTTTGTTCAAAAAA
>DALYEH010000079.1:6132-6577 GCA_031972715.1 Gammaproteobacteria bacterium
TAAGCGGGAACGGGTTGAGATTGTTGTATTATTATTTGTAATTTTGATCCAATTTGCCTCTTCATAAATTTTGTAGTCATAATTTATTTGCCCACTAAAGGATTCCGATATAGAAAATGTATTTATTATAAAAAACAACCAATTGTCATTACACGCTTTTCCCAAACCAAATGAACCATAAATCTCATCGAATTTGTACCTATCATCGATAAGCTGTAATTGTGCATCATAATAATATTTTATATCTGGGCCCCAACGCGATGGGCCCACCACAGCAAAACCGGTCCAGAGTCCTGTATGCTCATCGATTGCTGCATAACTAGAGAGTGTAAATAAAGTTAAGCAGCAAAATAGTGCGACATTTAAGCGTTTTAGCATAATTTTAAAATTTACGCCCCCATACTGTGACTCTGTAAATATAGCATTGCTGTATGTTTATACTCCT
>DALYEH010000080.1:0-5197 GCA_031972715.1 Gammaproteobacteria bacterium
TATAGTGCGCCCCATGCCATCTGTCAGGCGACCGTCATCTAATACTTGTAGTAAAATATTAAATACATCGGGATGTGCTTTTTCTATCTCATCAAATAGCACTACACAATATGGGCGTCTACGTACAGCTTCTGTTAATTGCCCACCCTCCTCATAGCCAACATAGCCTGGCGGCGCACCAATTAGACGAGCCACTGCGTGCTTTTCCATATATTCAGACATGTCTAAACGCACTATTGCCTCATCACTATCAAATAAAAACGAAGCCAGGGATTTACACAATTCAGTTTTACCAACCCCTGTTGGTCCCAAGAGCATGAATGAGCCTATTGGACGGTGCGGATCAGATAGGCCTGCTCTAGAACGGCGCACAGCGTTACAAACTGATTTGATAGCAATGTCTTGTCCAACTACGCGTTTTCTTAAAAAATCTTCCATTTTTAACAGTTTGGCTTTGTCTGATTCCATCATTTTGCTCACTGGGATTCCAGTCCAACGCGAGACAACTTTAGCAATTTCTTCAGCACTGACCTTGTTACGCAACAATTTAAAATCTTGTGGCGCCATCTTTTCAGCTGAAGTTAATTTTTTCTCAAGCTCAGGAATTTTGCCATACTGTAATTCCGACATGCGTGCGTAATCGCCAGCGCGTCGCGCTGTATCTAGCTCTTGGCGTAAGCGTTCAATTTCTTCTTTCACTTGTTGCGTATCTACTAAGGCGGCTTTTTCCTTGGTCCAAACAGCTTCCAATTCTTTATACTTGCTTTCAGTTTCTGCCATATCTTTGGTAAGCTTTTCCAAGCGATCTTTTGAAGCTTTATCGTCGGCTTTTTTTAGGGCTTCAAGTTCTATTTTATACTGTATCAACTTACGCTCTAGCACATCCATTTCCATAGGTTTGGAATCTATTTCCATGCGGATCTGGCTTGCTGCTTCATCGATCAGATCAATAGCTTTATCTGGCAATTTACGACCTGAAATATAACGGTGTGAAAGTGTGGCCGCTGCCACTAGTGCTGGATCAGTAATTTCTACTCCATGATGCAAGGCATATTTTTCACTCAAGCCTCGTAAAATCGCGATGGTGCTTTCTACTGATGGTTCATCCACAAATACAGGTTGAAATCTGCGTTCTAGGGCCGCGTCTTTTTCTACATACTGTCTGTATTCATCTAAAGTCGTTGCGCCTACGCAATGTAGTTCACCGCGTGCTAAGGCAGGCTTTAGCATATTACCCGCATCCATAGAACCTTCAGCTTTACCTGCACCAACCATGGTGTGCAATTCATCGATGAATAATATAACTTGCCCTTCTTCTTTTGCTAGTTCGTTTAAAACTGATTTTAAACGTTCTTCGAAATCACCGCGGAACTTAGCCCCGGCAATTAAAGCGCCCATGTCTAAGGCTAAAACACGTTTGCCTTTTAAACCTTCAGGAACTTCATTGTTTATAATGCGCGCTGCTAACCCTTCTACTATTGCAGTTTTACCTACACCGGGCTCGCCAATTAATACTGGGTTATTTTTAGTACGTCTCTGTAACACTTGGATCACGCGGCGGATCTCATCATCGCGGCCAATTACTGGATCTAATTTTTGCTGTTCAGCTCTTGCAGTTAAATCTATAGTGTAGCGTTCCAGAGCATTCCGTGTGGATTCTGCATTTTGATCTTTGACATTTTGACCACCACGCAACTTGTCTATAGCTTGCTCTAATTTAGCTTTATCGATTTTAAAATTGCGTAAAATTTGTCCTAGAGTACCAGTGTCATCTAAAGCCGCCAATAAAAATAGCTCGCTAGAGATAAAATCATCTTTGCGTTTTTGCGCTAATTTATCTGCGCCATTGAGCAGTCTGGCAGAATCCTGAGACATGTTTACATCATGATTACCTTGCCCAACTATGTGTGGTAACTGGTCCAGAGCCGCACCTAACTGTGAGCGTAAGCTCGCAATATCCACACCCATAGATACTAGTAATCTATGTATAGAACCTTCTGGTTGATCTATCATTGCTTTCATAATATGCACAGGTTCAATCATGGCATTATCCATGCCTACAGCTATAGATTGTGCTTCACCTAGTGCTTGTTGAAATTGTGTGGTTAGTTTTTCAAAACGCATGTTTTCCTCATATTACTCGTGTATCGCTGTTCTATGCAATTAATATGGGGGGCGTAATTAAAAAATCAATCGGTAAGCCAGATCAAATTAAACATTCTGCCAGCATCTTTAGACCTACGATAAGAATAAAAACGTGCTGGATCAGAATAGGTACACCATTCCCCGCCATATATATTTTCGGCCATCACACCAATTCCCTGTAGAGTCAAGCGCGCGAGGGTATACAGATCTCCAAAACGTTTCTCTGGCGCTAGGCCAGGTTTAAAACCAAGTTGCAGTTGGCTCTCAGTCCAGGCATGGGCTTTAAAACTCTCCAAAACGTCCATACCGACTTCAAAGGCTTGTGGTCCTATTGCTGGACCCAGCCAAACTAAACACTCATCTAAGGGGGCTGTAAAACGTTTTAAAGCCTGTGCCAAGATATTAGCGGCCAAACTACGCCAGCCGCAATGCACTACCGCTACTTGCGTGCCCTGTTGATCGCATATAAAGACGGGCAGACAATCTGCAGTCCGCACCATACAGACAGTATTTGGTAGAAAAGATACAACGCCATCAGCTTCAGGCATAGCGGGGGCGCCCTGTGCTTCCTCTGCCACGATCACGGCATTGCCATGTACTTGTTTGATCCATAACGGATCAGCTGGCAGTTCTAAATCCCGCAGCTCAACGTTACGCAAGGTCGTGTAGGCACGTATGTTTTTTGGCGCAGGCCAAGTTGGCAGTATGATCTGTTCTTGTAACTGCTGTTGCATTGTAGATCCTTAATGCATTTATTTAAGGGTGGTTAATAGCTCTTGCATATCTGCTGGTAACTCAATATCCCATTGCATGTATTCGCCACTAGTAGGATGTATAAAGCCTAATGTGCGCGCATGTAATGCCTGGCGTGGAAAATTGTGTTGTAATCTGGGAGCATAGGTTTTATCCCCAACAATAGGATGTTTGACATGCGCCATATGCACGCGGATCTGATGTGTGCGGCCGGTTTCTAACTCGACTTGGATATGCGTATGTTTAGCAAACTTTTTTAGGACTCTATAGTGCGTGATCGCTTCACGACCACCACTACTTACCGCCATTTTTTTTCTATCCCGTGGATGACGGCCTATTGGTTCAGCAATAGTGCTGCCTGCTAAAAATAAGCCGTGCACCACTGCTTCATAAATTCTTGTAATACTACGATCTTGCATCTGAGCAGATAGCGACGCCTGTGCGCTTAAGGTCCTAGCTACTACTAAAAGACCGGTTGTGTCTTTATCTAATCTATGCACGATGCCTGCACGCGGTATGTTACTTAATTCTGGAGCATAATTTAACAAGGCATTTACCATCGTACCTTCGTAATTACCAGCTGCAGGATGAACTACCAAATCAGCTGGTTTGTTTATTACCAAGATGTCTTCATCAGCATAAATTACATCTAACGGTAAATCTTGTGCCTGCCAAGTTACTTCTTGCGTCAGAGTGGCGTCTATCACAACGTTTTCTCCGCCCGTCACACGATCTTTAGGGCGTAAAACCGCGCCATCTACTTTACAATGCCCATCAAGCACCCAAGCTTTTAAACGCTCGCGCGAATATTCTGGAAACAGCTGGGCTAAGGCTTGATCAAGCCTAGATCCTGCGAATTCGGGTTGAATAATCCCTTGTAGGGAAATCTGATTCTCTTGCATTTGTATGTACACTAAAAATTTAGATTCGATGCTTGCTATTACATCATGAAGTAAGAAAACTGTCAATTTATAAAAGCTTATTGCGCTCTTAGTCCTGCTGATATAGACTGATGCAGCTTATCGTCTTATGGCTTAGTGAGGCTCCTATCTTGCAAAAATTCATTCGTATAATTCCATTGATTTTAATCATCGCATTAACTGGTTGCGGTAAAAAAGAAGATCTTTATAAAGATTTATCTGCGCAGCAAATTTATAATCGCGGCAAAAAAGCGGCTATAGGCAAAAATTATACGCAAGCAATCCAAGATTTCGATACTTTAGAGGCGCGCTATCCTTACGGCGAATGGTCAGAAAAAGGACAATTAGCTTTGATACACGCTTATGCAGAAGCTGGTGAAGAAGCCTCAGCATTAGCTGCCGCAGATCGTTTTATTCGTATGCACCCTAGACATCCAGATGTAGATTACGCTTACTACATGAAAGGGGTGGTCAATTATAATGATAATTTCAGCTTAGTTTTTAGAAATATGCCTCTAGACAGGTCCTTACGCGATTCAACCTTTGCGCAAGATGCTTTTGATGCCTTCAAGTCGCTCTTAGAAAAATTCCCGAATTCTAAATATGGTCCTGATGCACGTAAACGCATGATTTTATTACGCGAACAGCTAGCAAATCATGAATTACATATTGCAGAGTATTATGCTAAACAAGGCGCAGACTTAGCTGCTGCCAATAGAGCTGGGTATTTAATTAATCAGTACCCACAAACGTATGCCGTGCCTAAAGCCCTACTCATTATGCATAAATCTTATCAGGCTATGGACATGCAAAAAGAAGCAAACGAAACCTTAGCGGTCTTAAAAGAGAATTTTCCTAATTATCCAGTTAAGTAAAGGTACGCTCTGTCTAAGCCATGCTTAATAAGCTCGCATTGCCGCCTACGGCTGCAGTATTTGTGCTGATGCTGCGTTCTACAGTTAAGCGCGGTAAATAATATGGCCCGCCAGCCTTGGGGCCTGTTCCAGATAAGCCTTCTCCGCCAAAAGGTTGCACCCCTACTACGGCACCTATCATGTTACGATTAACATAGATATTCCCAACATGCACATGTTGTACAATGTATTCCACAGTATCATCAATCCGGCTATGGACCCCTAAAGTTAAACCATAACCAGTCGCATTAATGTCAGCTAAAACCGCGGGCAATTTTTCTGCAGCATAACGAATCACATGCAGGATTGGGCCAAAATTTTCTTCTTGTAAATCTTGTATGCTCTCAATTAAAAACGCACAGGGCGGGAAATAATTTTGCTCTTGTAGTTCAGGTGGTACCGCCGCTTCATATAACAATGTTGCGCTCTGCTCTAAATGTTGCTTATGTGCCAGCAGTTTGGCAT
>DALYEH010000080.1:5207-6547 GCA_031972715.1 Gammaproteobacteria bacterium
TGTGCATCTATCACTGGGCCTATATCCGTTGCTAAAGATTGTGGATCACCAACTATTAATTCAGCCATTGCGCCTTTTAACATATTTATAATTACATCCGCCACATCTTCTTGTATATATAAAACACGCAAACAGGAACACCTTTGTCCGGCACTGCCAAAGGCTGAATTTATCACATCTAATACAACTTGTTCCGGCAGCGCGGATGAATCAACAATCATGACATTTTGGCCGCCTGTTTCAGCAATAAATGGTATGAGCGGACCAGCTCTTGCAGCTAAATTTTTATTGATATGCCAAGCTGTAGCAGTTGAACCAGTGAGCATGACTCCGGCGATCCTTTGATCTTGCACAATCAGATCACCGATTTCAGCACCACTCCCAATAACTAGCTGCACCACTTCTTTAGGAATACCAGCCTGATGTAACAGATCAATAGCTAGCTCTGCAATTTGTGGTGTTTGACGTGCAGGCTTAGCTATCACGCTATTGCCGGTGATCACTGCTGCTAAAATCTGTCCTAAAAATATTGCTAATGGGAAATTCCAAGGACTAATGCAAGCAATCACACCACGTGGCAAGAGCTGGTATGCATTACGTTCACCGGTAGGCCCCTGCAGAATTTGTACCTGCAAATCAATACTTGCGCGCTGCGCATAATACCAACAATAATCTATTGCTTCGCGTACTTCTGCGGTGGCATCCGGAATAGTTTTGTGCGCCTCAAAAACTAGCAAAGCAATCAGCTCTGCTTTGTGTTGCTCTAAGAGCGTTGCCATTTTCTGCACACACTCTATCCTAGTTTCACAAGCACTTTGCGCCCATATATCAGCTGCGCGTTTGGATAAACCCAAGATACGCTCCAACTGTGCTGGGGTAGTCAAGACTAATTTCTGCGCAGCAAAATTTTTGGCTTTAGATTTTATGAACTCTAAAATAGGCGTGTATTCTAAAGGATTGGTATAATCTACTCCCATAGAATTCGGCCGATCTGTATATAAATTAGCAGGCAGTGGAATATTTGGGTTAGGTATAGGTTGCGCTTTTAGAGCGTTATATGGATTTTGTATCAGATCAGCAGTAGCAATCGTGGGATCTAAAATCAAATTCACAAATGAATTGTTTGCACCATTCTCTAACAAACGTCTGATCAAATAACCAAACAGATAACTATAATGCCCAACTGGCGCGTAGATTCTACATGCAATTTGGTAGCGACTAGTAATGTATGCATACAATTCTTCACCCATACCAAATAAAGCTTGAAACTCAAAATCACGGTTATTACCAGCCATTTCTAACACTGTAGCCGCTGTCAAAGCATTATGCGTTGCAAACTG
>DALYEH010000081.1:0-1305 GCA_031972715.1 Gammaproteobacteria bacterium
GGTGTCAAGGATTATTTGCGAGAATTTTGAAAAAAGGTGCATACACTGGCTTTAGACTACCAAGCAGTGTCCTGCATGCTAGCTATAGGTGTTTGACAGTTAGATGGCAGATATTGCAAATAAGCTGGATCCGTAGCGCTGCCGTAGCCACAAGTCCATTCCGTCATATCATCTAGGGTAGTCGGGCACCAGGCGAGCACTATTGCCTGATTAGCGTCTAAGCCTAGCTGTTCTGTGCTTAATTCCATTGCAATACAGCCATAAGCTTCACGAGTTAAACTTAATACATAATCTGGCTTATTAGTAATGCTTGAAAGGTAGTCAGAGCCTGTAGTATTCCCAAAGATCACACCCTGATTATGATCCGCCTCTATATCACTTTTTACTTTATCCGCCACTGGGATCGCAGCACCTATACTAGCTTTGATGGTATATGCACGATATGAAGGTACGGCAACAACCGCCAATATAGCAATTATGGAGATAACGGCCATCAGCTCTACAATAGAGAATCCTTGAAACATCTTGTAAGCGCTCTGTTGCATATAATTTCGTCTTAAACCTATATTAAGTAATTATAGCTCACTACTTTGCTTTGAAAATACGCCAAGAGCTCCAATTGCGCACCGCAAAACCGTTTGGATCTACAACATATTCATAAAATTCGCATAAAAACAGATATCTTTCATGCGCCCCATCCTTTTTCCAAATCTTATTGATGGTGCTAGGCATGACATCTAATTGTATGCTGCCTATTTTGGCTTGGCGTTGCATTACTTCCGTAAAGGTTAGACGTGGCGCATTACGTATCATGTCATACATGGTAAGGAAAGTACTGGATCTACCCCGCCCGCCGCGGCAATGAAAATGTAACCAATCGCCGTGTTTTACCTTATATTTTATAAAATATATAAATCTGTCTACTTCTTCATCACTAGGTTTATTGTGATCTAACACGTAAATACGAGCATATTTGGCGCCTAAAGCATGCACAAGCTCTTGCTCCGTTTCAACATCGTCTGGGATCATTAAATACGAGGTATCCGATGCCACTTTGCCATCTGCCAATTTCTTAAGTTCATGCACAGTCACAGTAGTTTGTTGGCCAATATTATATAAAAGTGCTTTCTCTTCACGCGCAATCTCAAAAGCATTTTTGTCTATATTAGCTGCATTGCGATCCGACACCCAACTAACAGGCAACCCATCAATAAAACCATGGGATTCTTGGCGCAAATCTACTATCCAAATGTTTTGCTTAGTTGTGGGAATCGCGCTTAATATTTTTGGTAATTCATCGGCTGT
>DALYEH010000081.1:1315-4291 GCA_031972715.1 Gammaproteobacteria bacterium
TGCACGCAACTCTGAGAACTCTCGATATTGCCTAGCATTTTCCTGTGTAAATTCAGCTGCGGTTTCGCGACGGTCAAATACTAGTAACAAATTATCTGGGGCAGCATAGGCATAAGACCAGCATGACAGACAGGCCGTCAAGCAACATAGGAGCACCATTGTAGTTATAATTTTTATGCGCATGTTCCACAAATTGTTGTTAATTGCAGGCACTATTCTACACTAAAAAATATAGTTGTCAAACAAAATTTCTAAAGTACACCCAACCTCGCATCTTGTCGTACCGGCGTTAATTGCTGCAAATGCTCCTCTGTCAGTAAAGTCTTAATCACAGACTGTACTCTACGCAACTCAAAACCCGCTACTTTATTTTCTCCGCTATGCGGTCTTAGCAAGCCACATACAATTTCATGCGTAAAACTCGCATCATTTTGAGAATCTACAGTAATTTTAAAAATAATCTTGTGATGTGAACTACGCGTATCTACTTTTACTTCACCACCGAGTCGCTTAATTAAAGTAGTAATGTCTTTATAAGCATATTCCCGCGTATCAGTCGCTAAAAACTCCTGCAATTTCTCGAGATTATTTTGCACTACCTCTACTGGCAATTTTAGGGCTGGCCGACTCTGTTTTGTACTCTGGTCTGTAAATATTTTAGGCCGCTGCAGTATATATTTCGATATAGCTTTGTTCTCACGTTGCTGCGCTATCTCTGCTTTACGCTGTTCTAACTTGCAGGCCTGTTCTGCCTTACTGCGTTGATTCTCTTGCTCAATCTTTGCATTTTCAGAAGCAACGCGTTGACGCTGCGCTGCAAGCTTAAGCTCAGCCAAGCGCTTTTCTTCTTCAACAACTTGTGCTGTTGTAACAATCTTGTTAGCTTGGCTACTTTTATCAACTGCAACCTTAGCGTTAGGCTTAGACTCTTTTGCATGCTGTTGTTGCCTTGTAGCTTTACTTACAGTTGGCTCTGATACGACCTGTTTTGTACAAACTTCAATTACGCGCAGAGTTTCTCGTAGTTTGTAAGCATATGCGTAATGACCGAGCAGAGCCGCTGTCTGCGGGGGCACGAAATCTGATGTTCTGCATATTGCATCATGATCCTCTACCGCCTTAGAAATCTCCTGTAAATTCTGAGCGCAGACATGATAAAGCAGCAGAGCAGCATTTTTGTTTGCAGTTGTGGCTTTTTTGATTAATTCTTTTAAATCGCTTTCACGCTTGTCTAAAATATACTGCTTAAAGTCCGCAGAGAAAATCAGTTTTGGCACAGAATTATGTATTATAATTTGAGTGTGCTTTTCATATAAATCTTTATGCATACGATCAAAACATACACCTAGTATTTCATATACGTCTTCATACACACGCAGCAGAAGCTGCTCCCTTTGTTCAGCAGGATGGCTTTCGTGCTTTACACCTTTAGCATTTTTCTCTTTTTTTACCGCGCAAAGTATTTGCAGCTTTTTCTGCACCACTGGTTCTAAATAACGCACAAATTCTGCCAAGATCCAAGCTACCCACAACAGTGCTCTCTCAATTTGGATGATGTTATCTGGCTCCTCCTCCATACCCTGCATAACATTTGTGAGGTAATGCTCTAGTACACCTAACTTGTATATATCTAACTCTATCAGTTGCAAATATGCACTTTCGCTTGGATGCAAAGTCTGTATTTCATCATACAAACTTTTTTCTAACAAAATGCGCGCCTGCAACAACTCTACTGCCTCGCAAAAAGCTTCAGCTTTTTTACGAGCTTTTGTATCTGCAGCGGGAAGAGTTGCAGATTGTGTGTCAAAACCATTAAATACTGGAGTGAATTGAGTTGTAGATTTCTTTTTTTTTGTCATGCGAGCCATCTCTTAATATTATTTTAATTATATTTAATGAATATATACTCTAAGCCATACATCAAAGCACACGTAAATGCACTTTAGCAAACTTGCGTTTACCAACCTGAATTACGCTTGTTTGCCCTACTGCAAATCTTAGGCCTTTATCTTCGATCTTTACGCCATCAATTCGCACAGCACCAGCTTCAATCATACGCCCACCTTCAGTCACACTCGGTACTAAGCCTGCATTTTTTAACAAATTAGTAATTAATAAGCCAGTTTCACCCTGTGTGACAGTCAAGTTTACCTCAGGGATATCCTCAGGCATGCCACCTTGTGAAAATTGCGCTATAAATGCAGCTTGTGCCTGCGCAGCAGCTTCTCTGTTATGGAAGCGGGTGATAATTTCATCTGCTAGCATAAATTTTATATCGCGTGGATTCGCACCTTGTGTCACAGATCCTTTAAGCTGCAGGATTTCTGCTGGTGTTTTATCACTAACCAAATCAAAGTAACGCCACATTAACTCGTCAGAAATAGACATGATTTTGCCAAACATCTCTGTAGGAGTCTCATCAATCCCAATGTAGTTACCCAAAGACTTTGACATTTTTTGCACGCCATCGGTACCTTCAAGCAAAGGTGTAGTTAAAATAACTTGCGGCGTTTGGCCATAATGTTTTTGTAATTCTCTACCCATCAATAAATTAAATTTTTGATCTGTACCGCCTAGCTCCACATCCGCTTCTAAAGCTACTGAATCGTAACCTTGTACTAATGGGTATAAAAACTCATGTATAGATATAGAGCCACCATTTTTATAACGTTGTTTAAAACTATCGCGTTCCAACATACGTCCCACAGTATATTGTCCTGCTAATTTGATCATGCCCTCAGCGCCTATGGCATTCATCCAAGTAGAATTGAAGACAATTTGTGTTTTGTCAGGATCTAAAATTTTGAAGACTTGCTTTTCATATGTTTTGGCGTTCTCTTCGATTTGCTCTCTAGTTAAAGGCTTACGTGTCACATCCTTACCAGTAGGATCGCCAATCATGCCAGTAAAATCACCAATTAAAAATAGTATTGTGTGACCAAGCATTTGAAAATGCCGCAATTTAGTTAGCACAAC
>DALYEH010000081.1:4301-6485 GCA_031972715.1 Gammaproteobacteria bacterium
GGTGCAGTTGGATCCATGCCAAGTTTAATTCTTAGTGGTTTACCTAATTTTAAACGATCCTCTAATTCATTCAAAAGTAAAATTTCTTCTGAACCTTTTTTAATTAATTCCAGATCATTTTTATAATCACGCATATATACCTTCTTACTTGCTTGTATAAGTGCTTGACCAATATCGCAATACAAGCTAATCTCGTAGCTGAATTGGCTTTGCAGTTATATAATTAATCAATGAGATTTGATTATCACCCACCAACAACTAAATTTAAATCGTTTCATTTGCGACGATTGTTTATATCGTATATGGTCTTAGTAGGGCTAGGATGTATTATTTTCACCTTGCTCAGTCATAATACTAACAATCCAGAATATACTGTAACACAAGATACAGTAATTAAGCGCCCTACGTTACTTACTAAATCTAACCATAAATCTAACTCTAGCGCAACACTAACTCTCAGCAATCCAACAAATGTTGCAACCAAAGAGCCAGTGTTACAATTACCTAGCATGGCAGTAGCACAAGCCACAGAGCTTGCTAAACCTGGCTTGGCTGTATGGCAGACTATTACTGTGCAAGTTGGTGATACATTATCAATTTTATTTGATCGACTAGGGATCCCCAAAATAACTCTTACTAACCTACTTTCTAGCGGCAAAAAAGTAGAAGAGTTGGCAAAAATCTATCCAGGACAAAAGTTAGATTTCTTGTTTGATGACAGCAACGAACTTAAAGCTGTCAAATTAAATGTTTCTAGCACAAAGACTTTGCATTTAACTAACGAAGGCAACAAATTTAATTATTCCTATGAAGAGCAAACTCCTATCAAGAAATTGAATTTCACAACAGGACAAATTACAGGCTCTTTATATTACTCCGCACAGAAGGCTGGATTGGACGATAAATTAATTATGCAAATGGCAGAAATTCTCGGTTGCGATATAGATTTTACTCTAGATATTCGTGACAACGATTCGTTTAGAGTCTTGTATGAAGAAGAATTCGTAGATCAAAAAAGAATAAATCCCGGCAAAATTTTAGCCTTAGAATTTAATAATCAAGGTAAACTTTACAAAGCTATACGTTATAAAGACGATAAAGGCCGCGATTCTTATTATTCTCCTGACGGATACAGTTTGCAAAAAGCATTTTTACGTAGCCCAGTAGAATTCACACGCATTAGCTCACACTTTTCGCATGCCAGAAGACACCCGGTATTACACAAGATCCGTGCACACAAAGGTGTGGATTATGCTGCGCCTATGGGTACACCGGTCAAATCTGCTGGTGATGGTAGGATTACTTTTTTGGGTAATAAAGGTGGTTATGGTAAGGCAGTGGAAGTCACACATGGCAATAAATATTCAACCTTTTATGCACATTTGTCGCGTTTTAACAAACATATAAAAAATGGCAGTTACGTCAAACAGGGTCAGATCATAGGTTATGTAGGCAAGACTGGTTTAGCTAGTGGTCCGCATTTGCATTATGAGTTTCGTATCAATGGAGTACACCACAACCCTGTTACAGTGTCTTTACCTAGTTCTAACCCTATACCTAGCAAGAACAAATCTGATTTCAGCTCTCATGCTAAAAACATGTTAGCGCTACTAGACAATCCGACTAAAGTTGCTGCCAATGATTAAGCAACGAATTATAGGGGCGTTGTCTGGCACAAGCATGGACGGGATCTCCGTAGGCTTATTTGAATTTGCTGCAAATGAGATGCCAAATACTATTGCAGCAGGCACATACGCTGTACCTGCGAATTATAAACAAACAATACTAGATCTAATACAAACCGGCAGTTGTACATTACTTGAGTACGGGCAGCTTGATCGCTCTGTAGGTGAAATATTTGCCGCAGCAATTAATCAGTTTTTATCCGATCACACACTTGATCCAGGCACAATTACGGCAATAGGCAGCCATGGACAAACGCTATGGCATGCTCCGCATGCAGCTAAACCGTTTACGTTACAGATTGGTGATCCAAATATTATTGCAGCACTCACTGGCATTACTACAATTGCCGATTTTAGACGCGCGGATATGGCTGCAGGTGGCTGTGGCGCACCTTTGGCGCCTGCCTTGCATCAAGCCATATTTGCCGATCCTAAGCAGCCGCGCTGCATAGTGAATATTGGCGGTTTTAGTAACATTTCAATATTAACTCCCACTAAG
>DALYEH010000082.1:0-5479 GCA_031972715.1 Gammaproteobacteria bacterium
TTGTACATCGCCTTCTAGAATGCGTTCCTTTCTACCACTACCTTCAACTTTATTTAAATCCACACCCAATTCCCGCGCATAACGACGCACGCCAGGACCTGCGTAGACATTACTTTGTGATGGTAAAGATATAGGTTGTGTTACTTTAGCTGGCGCTGGCGCTGTAGCTGTAGCTGGAGCCGCCGGTGCCGAAGTTGTTGGTGCCTGACTTACATTAGCTGCGGCTGCTTTGCTAGTTTCTTGTGGTTTAGGCACGGCCACGCTATCGTTGCTTGCTGTTTCTAGTACTAAAATTTCACTGCCTTTAGAAACTTTATCACCCACTTTTACAAGTAATTCCTTGACTACCCCTGCTTTTGGAGCAGGAATTTCCATGGAGGCTTTATCTGTTTCTAAGGTTATCAATTCGGCTTCTGGTTTGATTTCATCTCCAACCTTCACCGCCACACCAATAATTGATACATCTGCATAATCGCCTATATCAGGCACTACAATTTTTTCAAGCATCTAGCATGTTCCTGGATTAATTTTTTCTGGATCTAAATTGAATTTCTTAATTGCGCTGCTCACAACAGCTGGTTTAATTTTTCCATCTGCGGCCAACGCGTGCAAAGCGGCAACTGTTATATAGTAACGATCAACTTCGAAGAAGTGTCGTAACATAGCACGTGAATCACTGCGCCCAAATCCATTGGTACCCAACACTTTAAAAGTTTGTGGTACATAATTACGCACTTGTTCTGCATATCCTTTCACGTAGTCTGTAGATACAATCACTGGTGCTTTTGTGCCACCTAAGCATTGTGTTATGTATGGTACTTTTGGCGTTGACTCTGGATGTAACATATTCCAACGCTCAACATCCATACCGTCTTGTGCTAATAAGTTAAAACTTGTCGCACTCCAAATATCTGCAGACACATCAAATTCTGCTAATAATTCCGCAGCGGCCATTACTTCGCGTAAAATTGTGCCTGAACCCAATAGTTGTACATTGTGCTTGTGTGTGCCAGTAGCAGCTTGCAATTTATACAAACCTTTAATGATACCTTCTTCTGCATTTTTAGGCATTGCTGGATGCAGATAGTTTTCATTCATAACAGTTATGTAATAAAACACATCTTCCTGCTCCTGCACCATACGCCTTAAACCATCTTGAATAATTACTGCCAATTCAAAATTAAAAGTTGGGTCGTATGTAACACAATTAGGGATCAAGCCTGCCATTACATGGCTGTGCCCATCTTCATGTTGTAGGCCTTCGCCATTTAATGTAGTACGTCCAGAAGTAGCCCCGATTAAGAACCCACGGGCTCTAGAATCACCAGCTGCCCAAGCCAAGTCACCAATGCGCTGGAAACCAAACATGGAATAATAAATATAAAACGGGATCATTATACGATTATGTGTGCTGTAACTTGTTGCAGCGGCTAACCATGAACAAAAAGCCCCTGCCTCATTCAAACCTTCTTGCAACATTTGTCCATCACGAGCTTCTTTGTAATACATCACCTGCTCAGCATCAACCGGCGTATACAACTGCCCTTCTGGTGAATAAATACCTATTTGTCTGAATAAACCTTCCATACCAAATGTTCTAGCTTCATCTGGAATAATAGGTACGATGTATTTACCAAGTGTTTTATCTTTACATAATTGCGTAATAATACGCACAAATGCCATGGTGGTAGAAAGCTCTCTATCGCCACTGCCGGTAAAAAAGGCTTCAAACTCAGCTAGGCCAGGCACGGTTAATTTTTCGTCTGCCCTTCTGCGACGCATAGGCACATACTCACCCAAGGCCGCGCGACGTGCCTGTAAATACTGCATTTCCGGGCTATTATCTGCAGGTCTGTAAAAGTTTAATTCCTCAACTTCTTTGTCTGTAAATGGTAGATCAAATCTATCTCTAAAATACAAAAGTTGCTCATAATTCATTTTTTTAGCATTATGTGCTGTGTTCAAGGCTTCACCAGCAGCACCTAAGCCATAACCTTTTACAGTTTTAGCTAGTATAACGGTAGGTTGGCCTTTATGATTTACAGCTGCATGATAAGCAGCAAACACTTTACGCGCATCATGCCCGCCGCGCTGCAAACGTTGTAAGTCCTCATCACTTAAATGCTCTACCATTTTTAATAGCTGTGGGTGCTTGCCAAAAAAGTGCTCACGAATATAAGCGCCATCTTTTGCTGCATAATTCTGGTACTCACCGTCTACTACTTCCATCATACGCTGCCGTAACAAACCCTCAGTATCCTTTTTCAGTAAATCATCCCAAGCACTGGACCAAATTACTTTGATTACATTCCAACCTGATCCTCTAAATGTGGATTCTAATTCCTGAATGATTTTATAATTACCACGCACTGGGCCATCTAAGCGCTGTAGGTTACAGTTGATCACAAAGATTAGGTTATCGAGCTTTTCACGGCTAGCAACATTAATACAGCCCAAAGATTCTGGCTCATCCATTTCACCATCGCCACAAAAACACCATATTTTGCGGTCTGATTCCGGTATTAAACCTCTGGCTATAAGGTAGCGCTGCATCTTGGCTTGAAAAATTGCCTGTAGTGGCCCAAGCCCCATAGAGACAGTTGGGAATTGCCAATAGTCTGGCATCAACCAAGGATGGGGGTAAGAAGACAATCCTTTACCTGTTACTTCTTGCCTAAAATTATCTAACTGTTCTTCGCTAATACGTCCTTCTAGATATGACCGAGCGTACATACCTGGTGAAGAATGGCCTTGGAAGTAAACCATATCACCATCAAGACCACCGCGCCAAAAATGATTATAGCCAACATCGTATAATGTAGCTGCAGACGCAAATGTGCCAATATGCCCACCGAGGTCCAAATCTTTCTTACCAGAGTTCACTACAATCGCAACTGCATTCCAGCGATTTAGGGCGCGTATTTTTCGTTCCATTGCAAAATCCCCGGGAAATTTTGCTTCTAACTCTGCTGGAATCGTATTGACGTATGCAGTTGAAAAAGAAGGCGCTAATTGCACATCAACGCCAACAGCTTTATTTAATTTATGCAGAATATACTTAGCACGATCACCACCAGCGTAGTAATTCACTGCTTGCAAAGATTCAAGCCACTCTTTGGTTTCTATAGGATCAATATCATCTATAGAATTCATGTTTGACATAATACACCTCTAGAGCATTACAACTATTACAACTAGTACCACCCACGCTATAAATGCTCTATTTATCAAGCGCAGCTCATCATCAGTATTAGCAGAGGATGCAGCACTTTGACCACAACTTTGTAATACCTGACTACTTAACATTTTGGGATCACGCACACAACTTAACCAACATTTAAACCCAGCCGCTAGGGCATGCAATAAAATTAAACCTTGACGTATGCCTGAGTTGATAGGGTCGTTGAGAACGGATGTTTGTTTAGCGATTACTAGGAACCAATATAAGAACGCCCCGCTAAAACCAAAGATGGAGTACCAAAAGAGCACGGCAAAACTAGTCTCATGCGTTAACACGAACGGAGTTGGTTGCTCTTCAACATCAAGATTGCCTAGGAAGTAAAATAAAGTAAGTGTTGTAAATAAAAACTGCCCTAAACCTTCACCAAAAACTCCGAAAAGCACTTTTAAGAAAAACAGTAAAATGCACAAAGGCAATATAGCTGACAAAATAATAACTGGAGTTTGTTTGATGCTAATTTTTTCCAACAAACTTATGCATTTAGCTAAATATGGGTTTAGCCAGGCGCTACTCCTGATATTTTGCAAAACTTTACCACCGGGATAGCTGCGCACATAACGATCAAGAAATACCGCTATGAATATCGCTAGAATTGTTGCCATATGACCCCCTACCAATCTATATTAGCCTTTATATGTCTGAATCGTATACTAAAGTTAAGATATATAATAACAGACCTGGAAACCCAATTGGACAATAATAATACAGAATCCCAGAGCAGACAGCTAGGTGCAACCTTCTTAGTTATTGGTTGGATAACTGTCATTGCGATTTTTGCCTTACTTTTAAACTCCACTTTATTCGGCACCAAAGCGCCCAGCATCAGCGAATCAGATGCCGGCAAGCAAATTTCCATCCCGAAGGATTACGACTCGCATTTCCGCGTTAAAGGCGAAATAAACGGCATTCCAGTGACATTCCTTATCGATACTGGGGCCACCTCAATCGCTATCTCGCCAGAATTAGCTAAACAGGCCAACTTATCAAATAAGACGCGCATCACTATGGAAACAGCCAATGGCGAGGTGTCTGGATATCTGACTAGAATTGAAAATCTTAACATAGCTGGTATTGAAATAAAAAATGTATCCGCGGTAATTATTCCAGAGCTAGATACTGCACTGCTAGGAATGAATGTGCTGTCAAAATTTTCTATACAACAAACTAAAGATACTTTAACACTCACCGTGCCGGCGGAGCCGCAGTAGTTTGTTAACCCTTGCTTTTATTGAGCATATATTTAATAATCGACGCCTAACAAATAATAAGCAACTTCACTCATCTAATTAATTCAATCAGGAGAAACAAGCATGCCGGTATCAGCAAATCAAGAATATGTAGAAAAAATGGCTCTGTTGTATGCGTTAGAGTTTTTTGGGTTTTTCTTTTTAGGTTACTTAGCAAGCAGATGCGTCATTCCTCTTAAAAATGCACCTGATTATAAACAAAGCTACATTAAATCTTCCATTCAAGCAGGTGGAGCATGTTTAACTTCTATCGCAGCATTGTCTACAGTAGATGCTGGTGTGATGGCGACAGGTATGTTTTTTGGCTACAGAATGGCCGCGCAAAAACTTAATATTGAATACAATAAAAGTTTGTCTGCACAGAGAGACTTCAGCAGCAATAGCATAAAACATACATGTAACGCAGATATATAAAAATATGACGGCTATCGGTCAACAAATATTACAGTATTAATTGCTTACGGCATTGCGCACCTGATCAGAAGGCAAGACTGGAGCTGGTGCCGCTTCGGTGGCAACACTGAAGCTGCTGCCATCGAGCCTGTTACTGCATAAGTTCTTCAAACATGATTTTTTTATTTGCAACAACTGTTTATACGGACTCACCCACTCAAAAGTAGCGTCCACTGACATCTCCCCCGGGAGCATCCCTTCGTACTCATATCCTAATCTAAACCCACCATTGCCTGGAAACATATCGGGGCGATTTTTGAATTTAAAATCTCTCTTGAGACTCCCATATTTAACAACTTCTACAATAGGCGACGCAAATGCTTGCAAGTAACAGGCCGGTAAATGGCGCTGGATATATCCAATTACCAGACGATAAAATACATCTCTACGATTCCATTGCGCCTCTGAATTTGCTTTGCCAGCAAAGTCATCAAATCTTTCTCCGTATACTTCATAAGCAGCCAGCAAGTAAAAAGCATTGAATATTTGATCGCGATTTGAGAGGTCGTCAACATATGCTCTGAAATTGTTTAAAGCC
>DALYEH010000082.1:5489-6476 GCA_031972715.1 Gammaproteobacteria bacterium
TAAAGCCACATTTAATATTCTGCGCTCACTGATTATTCCAGGGTTTTCTTGTTGAAACTTTAGCTCTTCCTCTGTAGCTATAATAACTTGCCCTGGCTTATCTAACTCATATTTAACATACGCATCTTTACTCGCATTAATCGCAACAAATATCTCATTTAGCGTATAATCTTTGAATGTTTGTGCCTGGTCTTTTTGATGTTTTTCTACTGCATCCATACCTTCAGGGTAAATTTCCTCAAATTGACGCGGTATTTCACGATCTGGCTCAAAGCTCAAGCAGATACCAAGTTGCCTTTTCTGCAGCAAAACGTTTTTAATCATATTTATCATTTCTACGTCGCCTGCACATATGGCGGCTTGTAATGCGCTTAGTCCTGTAATTTGCTTGCCTGAAAAGTCTTTGGTGGTTGCAGATTTTACTAGCAATAACTCTGGGCATGAGTTAAGTATGCGTTTAGCCTCCTTTTCATCGCCATGCACCACAGCGCTTAAGAGTCTAGACAGTGCATTATTTGCCATGCGTTTAGCTGCCTTACAAGAATGGGAAAATGCTACCAAGCTACGAGTATCTAGATATTCCTCTAACCGGCTGGTGCACGGGCCTTTACCCTCCAATGATAGAAGGGTATTTTGTTGTTTTGTTGTAGTTACACCCGCACTAATTGCCACATTTCCAGACATTTTAACCACCTATATCTTCAAGCAGCGGCCTATTTTATCAAATTCGCAGTCAGTTGTCTAGTTTATGTAATAATGTATTTCTTACAGCCATGCTTCTGAACTTGAAGTTTAAGTTTTACTATCAAAATGCTTTGCATGTTAAATATCATGCCGGGTCTAGTTTTTGACTTATTTGTGCATGATGCCGGGAATAGGAGTCGAACCTACGACCTTTTCATTACGAATGAATTGCTCTACCAACTGAGCTATCCCGGCGCGATTGCAATCCTAGCACAAACCCACCTAATGCGCATGCTCTATGCT
>DALYEH010000083.1:0-380 GCA_031972715.1 Gammaproteobacteria bacterium
GTCGAATAGTTCAAATACGCGGTTTTGCAAATCTCGGTTAAAATAAATTAATACGTTTCTACAAATGATCATCTGTACTTCGCAAAAAGAGTGATCTATTGCTAGGTTGTGATATGCAAAGGTGATATTTTTGCGTAAAAAGTCAGCAAATTTAGCTGCTCCATATTTGGCATGATAGTAATCTGACAGTGAATACTTACCTCCCGCTAGTTGATAATTTTTTGCATAAATCTTCATTTGCTCAGAAGGATAGATACCTTCTTTACCAACGTCTAGGGCATGTATATTGATATCGGTCGCGTAAATATGGGTTTTAGACAATAAGCCCTCTTCATGCAAGAGTATCGCCATAGAATATACTTCTTCTCCAGTAGAGCAGC
>DALYEH010000083.1:407-6466 GCA_031972715.1 Gammaproteobacteria bacterium
AATTTCTAATTTACCATCAGTTGTATTTTGTATTGATTCATAAACATATGGATCTCTAAACATTTCAGTAACAGTGACTGACAGATCCAGAAGCAGGGCTTTAAATGCATTCTCATCGTGCAAGATCTTATCTAGTAACTCAATATAATTCTTAGAGTTTGTCGCTGCAAGATTGTGTTGTAAACGTCTCTTAAGTGAAGCTGCAGCATAGTCACGAAAATCATAACCATAGCGTTTTAGAATGCCCTCCAATAATAGGTCAATCTCTAAACGGTCAAGATCTGGCGAATCCATGATTATGAGTTCCTGTCAGTGGATAGCCATACGCGCAACATAGAGAGCAATTTATCAGCATCAATCGGTTTAGTGATATATTCATTGGCTCCGGCTTCCAAACATGCTTTTTTATCATCTGGCATGGCTTTAGCAGTGACTGCTATAATTGGTAAATTTTTGAATTGAGGTAGTTTGCGGATCCTTCGTGTAGTCTCATATCCATCTAGCACAGGCATCATAATGTCCATGATTACTAGATCTACTTTAGACATGCTCTCAAGCTTTTGTAAGGCGTCCATACCATTAGTAGCAATAGTAACTACTATGCCATGACGTTTTAGAACCATAGATAACGCGTAAACATTACGCATATCATCATCTACGAGTAAAATTTCTTTGCCTACTAATACTTTGTCAGTATCTGCTATCATTTTGTTTTCTGTAGGCCTAGGATTATTGTTCTTATTAACTGCATGTAAAAATAGGGAACACTCGTTAAGTAGTCTTTCCATAGATGTATCGCCCGCTTTAAGAACAATTTTATTAGTATATTGATGTATGCGCGTATATTCTTCTGTGGTTAGATCTTTTTGTGAATAGATTATTACTGGGGGCAGGGGAGTTGCTATTTTGCTTACTTTTTCTAAAAGATCTATCCCGGAAGTGTCAGGTAGGTTAATGTCTAATATCAAGCCAGCATACTTATTGGCAGAAAGTGCCTGCAAAGCAGCTGCTCCAGTACCTACTGCTTGTATAGAGATATTGCGTTCTCGCGCTGCTTTCGAATACATTGCCAAAGTCACCAGAAGTTACCGCTTGTGCAAAGTTAGCGTCTTTATTTGAGACTACATGCACAGGAATATCTCGCATCACAGTTTCTGATTTTAACATATTAATAAATTTATTATTTTCTTGTGTAGAAAGGTCAAGTATGATCCCAGCAGGTATATATTCTCTAGCCAAAGCTATACCATTGCTTAGATCTATGGCATTAATGCACTCATAGCCTTTTCTGCTTATCACATCCGTCAGTGTTTTAGTAAAAGCAGGATCTTTGACAAGTATTAGTATTTTTTTATTGCTACTAGTATTGGTTTTAGTTGGCAATGGTGCTGCATTTTTGATAGCCTCAATAGGTGCAGAGTTAGTTTCTATAGAAGAATTCGGAGCTGTAGTTGTAAGCGCAGTAGTAGGTATGCTATTCGTCGGTAAAACTAAAGAAAAAGTGCTGCCTTTACCTAATTCGCTTTCTAATTGAATTTCACCGCCCAACAATTTTGCTAATTCGCGTGAAATAGTTAAGCCTAAACCAGTGCCACCATAGGTACGATCTGTGTCGCCATATGCTTGTTGGAATGCTTCGAATATGTCCTTGAATTTCTTTTTTTCTATACCAATCCCTGTGTCAACAATTTTGAAAGTCACTGTTTTGTTATCTGGCGAAGCGGATACTAAAAGACTTATTGAGCCTTGATTTGTAAACTTCTGTGCATTAGATAGTAAATTACGTAAAATCTGTTTAATTCTATAAGAATCAGTTTGCATTTGATCAAATGGCACGGTTGACTCAACAATAAATTTTAAACCTTTATTTGTAATCATACCCTCAAATTGTGTACGTAAATCATTGAGGATATCTTTAATACTTGTATTCTCAATTTGGATATTTAGTTTGCCAGCCTCTACTTTAGAAAGATCTAGAATATCATTTATAAGAGTCAATAAATCATTACCACCCTTATGAATAATTTTTGCTTGTTCTATTTGTTCGCTAGTCAGGTTGCCGTCCTCGTTTTTAGCAAAAGAATTGGAAAGTAATAATAGGCTATTGAGCGGAGTACGTAGCTCATGCGACATATTTGCCAGAAACTCTGTTTTATATTTGCCTGCACGAGCTAAATCACTTGCTTTTTGCTCTAGATCTTTTTTGATATTCTCTAATTCATTGTTTTTATTCTGTATTTCTTGCTTTTGTATTTCGATTGCTTGCATCTTCTCTTCTAATTCTTCATTTGAAGCTTGCATTTCTTCGCTCTGTGCTTTAAGTTCTTCCTCAGATTTTTGCAAGACTTGTGTCTTTTCTTCTAATTCTTCATTAGTTGCACGCAGCTCTTCTTGCTGTACCTGTAGTTCTTCAGCAGTCTTTTGCAAATCTTTAAGGGCAACTTCGGCTTTCTGACGATTCTTGATAGCTTCTATTACGACTGCTAAGTTATTTGATAGTTGCTCTAGGAACTGTTGCTGTATGTTAGTGACTCTGTGAAATAATGCAAATTCCATAACACCCAGCGTATTATTTTCCATCGCGATGGGTAGTAAGATAATATAGCTAGGTTTGTTGTCACCTAAACCAGATGTGATGTGCACATATTCTTCTGGGATATCACTTAGAATAATAATTTTACCTTCCAGTGCTGCTTGTCCTACCAAAGATTCACCAAACTTAAAGGCGCTGGATATATTTTTTCTTTCTTTATAGCCATACGTGCCTAGCAAATATAGAGTCTTTACTTTATTTTCATCTTCGTTAGTTATATAGAATGCCCCACAGCCAGCAGCTAGCAATTCACAGATTTTGCCTGTGACTATATTACACATTTTTTCTAAGGATGATTCAGATTGTGCTAAGTGTAGGATATCTGCAATATGCTCTTTTAACCAGTTTTGCTCATTTAAATCTGTTGAATGTTTGCGGTTTTCATGTACTAAGTCTTTAAATGCATCAGATAAGTCACCAATTTCATCGTTAGAGATCCTATTAATTTCTACATTTTCTCCGGCGCGTAGCTTAGAGATAGAATCACGTAGATAATCAATGGGCTTGATTAGAGTTTTGGCAAATAATAAAGAAAGCAGCAAGCATACAACAAATAAAATAATGATACAGAAGATTAGAAAAGTATTAGCGATCATTATTTTATTTTCTTGAGCTTTATCGTGTTTATCAGATATAGTGTATAGTTTATCTTCTAATAGACTATCGATAGCCATTGAATTCTTTTCTTCTTGCAAAACAATTGCATCTAATTGGCTAATCAACTCTAGATTTGTTTTTGCTGTTTCTATGACTCCAGCGATACTAGAATTTAGGCTATTAAGAATCACAACTTCTTGCTGTGACAAACTGCTGGTGCTTAATTTCTCTATTATCGTTTTCATGTTGGTAAGGTACGTACCCATAGCCGCGTTAGCTTGGTTTATGTTAAGCATCGCTTGAATTTTTGCAGATAATGCATATGCATATATATTTGATTGCAAATGCAAAATTAGAATGCGCTTATTGATAGAATCTCTGTCAGTTTGATCTTTCAACAGAAATTCCCATTTTGTTACTATGGCAGCTAATTTATTTAACAGAAGATCGCTTTCTTCTTGTGTTGTGGTCAATAACTGGTCTGATAAGGCAAAAATTTTCTCTGCATTCTGTATATTAGATTCAAGCAGGATCTCAACATTTGCAAAATGTTCTTTTTCTTCTGATAATAAACCCATGGACTTAAAGCTATCTGCAAATTTTTTCATCTTAGGTAGGGCAGAGGCGAAGTTTTCTTTTTCAATAGGATCGTAAGCGATGGCATAGGTCTTAGCGTATCTTGTTAACTCATTATTTATAGTGTTTAGATTGAGTATATCCTGCAGTTTAACTGATGTTACTTCCACCTGTTCTGCAAAAAGAATTTTATTCCAAATGAATCCTGCAAGGCTGAGTGCGCTCATTATTAAAGTAGGTATAATAAATGCTAAAAGCAACTTGCCGCGGATTTTCATGGCTATAACCTATGGTCCTTCTTTTTATTCTTCTAAAGTGCAGTATAGTGCAGTGAATCTACAGAATGTTTAAGATATAGGTATATGTATGCAGATAGTTCAGCTAGATTTTTATCTGGACTTTGCCGTCCTCTATCCTTACAGGGAAGGTTGTGAGGTTGTCGCAAGCAGGGGGGGCAAGTAGCTCGCCGGTAGTAAGATTGAATTTAGCGCCGTGATAAGGGCAGGTTATAGTACAATCTTCTATTATGCCATCAGCTATAGGTAAATGCTGGTGTGGACAGTTGTCTTCAATTGCGTAGTATGCACCACCTAAATTAAAAACAGCTATCGCTTTACGGTCTATTTCTAGTAACTTACAAGTTTGGTCAGCAATTTCTTCCGGATAAGCTACATCAACCCATCGTTGCATTACTGCTCTCCACTTTGTAGCGCATCCTGCAGCGTATGCCATGCAAGGGTTGCACACTTAACGCGACTTGGATATTTACGTACTCCAGAAAGCGCGACCAATTTACCTAGCTGCAATGTTGCAGAAGCATCTGTAGTCATCATTTCTTGAAATTCTTTGAATAAAATAACCGCTTCGGCTACAGTTTTTCCTTTTAACACTTCACTCATAATCGATGCAGAGGCAGTAGATATGGCGCAGCCTTTGCCAACAAAACTTATATCAGTAATAATGTTGTCTTGTAAATGCAAATATAAATGGATCCTATCACCGCATAAAGGGTTATATCCTTCTGCCTGATGGTTAGCATTGTGCATTACATGATGATTTCTTGGTTCTGTGCCATGATCAATAATTAGTTCTTGATACAAATTATCCAAATCCATTACTTATGCCTCTTAAAAAGTTGCTGTACTTTTTTTAATGCAAAGATCAGTTGCTCTATATCAGCTTCGTTATTATACATAGCAAGGGAGGCTCTAGCGGTGCCAGGTATATCAAAAAAGTCCATTAATGGCATTGTGCAATGATGGCCTGTGCGTATTGCTACACCATACTCATTAGCAATAGTGCCAATATCATGTGGGTGGATCCCATCTAAAGTAAAACTCAGGATGCTGATTTTGTCTTTAGCCTGCCCATAAAATCTTATGCCATCTAATTTGTGTAATTCAGAACTCGCAAAATCATATAACGCTGTTTCGTGCTGCCGAATTTGTGCATGATCAAGTTGCAGCATATAATCTATGGCTGCGCCCCAAGCAATAGCATCTGCTACTGAAGGTGTGCCTGCTTCGAACTTATATGGGATTTGATTGTACCTTATGTCATCAAAAGACACTTTTAAGATCATTTCGCCACCGCCTTGGTATGGCGGCATTTGTTCTAACCACTTACGTTTTGCATACAAAATGCCTATGCCCATAGGCCCAAAGCATTTATGAGCTGAAGCTGCATAAAAGTCACAGTCTAAATCCTGCACATCTACTTTAAGGTGCGCTAACGCCTGAGCACCATCTACCAATACTGGAACACCCTTAGCATGCGCTTTGGCAACTATTTCTTTAATAGGATTAATGGTGCCTAAAGAATTTGAAACATGGGTTAAGGCAACTAATTTACACTTTGGGGTTAGTAGTGTCTCAAAGCTACTTAAATCCAGTTCACCCTGAAGGTTTATAGGTAAGACCACCAATTTTGCACCTGTACGGTCACAAAGCAAACGCCAAGGGACTATGTTTGCATGGTGCTCCATTACAGAAATGAGTATTTCATCCCCAGCACGTATAAATTGTTGCCCAAAGGAGTTTGCAACAAGATTTATAGCTTCAGTCGCGCCACGCACAAAGACGCATTCCTCTGTGTATTCTGCATTGATAAAGGTTTGCACCTTTTGCCGTGCGCGCTCATAAGCCTCAGTGGCTGTCTCACTTAAGAAATGCACACCACGATGTACATTGGCATTGATAGTAGAGTAATAATGTGTGAGTGCATCAAGTACTACTTGCGGCTTTTGAGTTGTAGCAGCGTTATCTAAGTATGCTAAAGGGTGCACCCCTACTTT
>DALYEH010000084.1:0-1320 GCA_031972715.1 Gammaproteobacteria bacterium
GGGGCTACCGCCTCAAGCACCACGATTAGCTTAGGTGCCGGGGCAAGTGTGATAAATAATACTACGCAAGCATCTACAGTTGCTATGAATTTTACGGGCCCAATTTCTTTAACTAATAGTGGCGGTACCATTACTGGGTCCGTTACTGCTGGTGCTGGATCTAGTTTCACCCAGGCTACAGGCACCACAACTGGTGCAGTGACATTAGGTGCGGCTTCTACAGTCAGTTTGAGCAGCACAATTACTGGGGCATTAACGGTTGGATCTGGCTCTACAATTACTTTAGGCGGAAGCGCTAGTATTACTGGTGGTATTACTGGCAATTCATCGACCCTAGTATTCACGACTGGTGGTTTCACACCGCCTACTACTGTAACAGGGATCTCCACATTAAATGTTAATTCAGGAACTTTTACTTTAACTGGTGGATCAGCCTACACATTAAGCAGTGGCTTAAATATCGCAAGTGGTGCCTCAGTCACCATAAGCTCAGCAATGTCTGCTGGTGCAGCGGCGACCTCTAACTTAGGCACCTTGACTTTAGGTGTGGCAAGTGCGTTGCCTTCAGGGGCATTTACAAACGCTGGAACTATATTAAATGTCGGAGTAAACAACACTTTGCCACTAGTTTCTACCAGCACAGCCCCTATATTGCTGACTGTAAATGGTGTGGTGCTAACTAATACGGGTACATTTACTACCAGCGGCAATATTACTGGTACAGTCTCTGGTACTTTAGCTAATAGCGGAACAATGAATTATAACGGCGGTACTTTGACTAATTTGATTGTAAACCAGACTGGCAGCCTGAATATCAGTGTGCCACTAACTGCGACTACTTTTACTACTTCTGCTGCCAGCAATATTTATATTATTGGATCTACCGGGCAGTTGAATCATGCTTTAACTTCAGGTAATTTGTTGTATTTTGGACAGAATTCTAGTGGTGTCACTACTAATTTGAATGCAACATATTCTACCGGCGGTACAGTGGCAAACGTCGCAACTATTCGTGTTTTTAGCGGTTCCGCATTAACAGTAGCGCATGCTATTTCCGGGATCACTAGCAGTTTTACAGTAGATCAAAATGCTACAGCGAATATTAATCAAACACTAGCTGGTGCCGGTGCGTTTGTGAACGCTGGTACTAGTACTATCTCTGCGTCAATCAATGGTTTAACTGGTGCGTTTACCAATACTGGATCATTTGACGTAGCCACTGCTTGGTCTCCTGGATCACATGCTACAGTCACGAACACTGGCAGCATATTTTTACCATCTACTGGCTCTATAACTATACCTGTTGCTGGCCTTTCTATT
>DALYEH010000084.1:1330-3057 GCA_031972715.1 Gammaproteobacteria bacterium
ACCTAGCATTAACGTTTATAATGCTTCTACTGTAACTGGCACAGGGCAGATAACAAGTAGCATGTTCCTGTGTGGCACGCAGACTAATCCATTTACTGGTAGTGTAAAAGGCAATTATTTAACTATAGGTATGGATTCTTTTGGCAGTACATTTACACCTACAGTAACATTTACCAATGCTATAGGCAGTTTATCTACCAATATATTTCCAGGCATAAATATTGCTAGCGGCACACTGACAACTAGCGGTGCTGGGGCGATTTCTAATATTAACACGGGATTGTTAATAGTAAGTGGTGCTACATTTAATGCTGGTGCAAGCGTGAGTGGTAGTTCTGTATCTGGTAGTAATAGTGGTATTTTAAATATTGCTTCAACATTTGATTTACCAATATTCACCAATGCAAGTGGCGGCCGTATTGTCTTGCAAAATGGCGCTAACATACCGTCTACGGCGACTATCAATAATAACTCCAGCCCCACAGGCGGCAACTATGGCATCTTGATTGAAAGCACGTCTACAAATAACGGAACAATAAGCAATACAGGTACTATTGCTTATACTGGTACATTAAGTGGTACCGGTACTATCAATAACCAAAGTGGTGGTACTATTACGTTTTTAACTGCGCCTTCTAATTACAACACTATTAACAATTTAAGTGGCGCTACTCTTAGCATAGGTACAAACTCCACAAACACCGGTATTATCAATAACACAGGCACTATGAACGTAACGTCCTGTACTCTATCTGGTGCAGGGACTTTAAACAATCTTTCTGGTGGCGCATTGACCTTTACATCTGCGATTAATAGTAATCATACAATTACAAATAGCTCTGGCGGTACATTTACCATCACCGGGGGTGGTGGTGCCAACAATGCTGTAACAACAATTAATAATGCTGGCACTATGTCCATAACTGGTACTCTTTCAGGCACAGGCACTATTACGAATAACGCTGGCGGCACCTTGACTTTGAATGGGGCCACCACTACCAATGCTATTACTAATGCTGCTAATGCTACGTTAAATATTACTGGCAGTGCTAGCACCTCCGCAGCGATAACAAATTCAGGTACTATGACTATTGCAACTAACATTATTAATTCTGGGTCTATAACAAACAATACAACCGGCAATTTAACATGTTCCAGTGGTGCTAATATCTTTGGAATAATATCGAATACTGGTACTGTATTGGTAGATGGTAGTACGACTTTCACTAGTGGTTATACAAATGGCGTGAACGGTGCGCTTACACTTGCAGCAGATGTGTCCATGCCTATTGACAGCATAGTATTGTCTCAATCGGCTGGGAGCTCTGTAACCATACGAGGTAATCGCACAATCAATGGCTCTAGTGCTTTTAATATTCCGATTTACAGAAATTCACAAAACCATAATTCAACAATCACCAGTGCCGATTTATATGACAGTTTAACAGTCACTGGACGTGCATTAGTTTCAGGAAATTTAAATTTATCGATATATATAAACGATACGGGAGGAGAAGTACTACAGTTCCCAATCATGACTTGTACTTCCTTCTCGGGTGCTGCTCCAACATATACAGGTGTAACCAGTGATTTTTATAGACGCATTGAAGTAACCAGAACCACTTCGCAAATCATAGTCAGCATAAACGCCGAAGCAGTCACCGTACCTGTGAATGTAGAAATTGCCGATGTGCTACAAAACATGTTTAATTTGCCCAGTCCTAATA
>DALYEH010000084.1:3067-6366 GCA_031972715.1 Gammaproteobacteria bacterium
TGCATTTTTGTCAATAAATAGACAATTAAACAACAGTTTACACCAGATGATCCCTATCTCTAATGCTTTTGTTTATGATGCCAAAATGCAAGGCATAGTATTCAATAAAGTAGAAACCAGATTAGCAGGTCTGCGTAATGGTTGGAATAGAAAAGGCACTCTACATCACGGCATAAATGCGGGGGATATATTGCCTGGCAGTTCTGTCTGGACCTCTGTATCAGGTAGCTTAACAGAGCAAGGACCAGATGACGAAGATGATGGTTATAACGCTAAAACTGGGGTAGCTCTACTTGGTCGCGATTTTATGTTTGGTAATAATGTGTTTGGATTGGCTGGCGGCTATTCATTCACACATCTTAAAGAATTATCTAACCAACACTTTATAGATAACATTTCTCGTTGGCATTTAATGGGTTATGGTACATACAATTTCAAATGTAACAATTACTGGGATTGGTTATTGACTAGCAACTTTAATAGCAATCATACGCATAGAGATATCAATGTATCTGGTAGCAATATGACAACTTATAGTTCATATCATGCCTATCAACTAGCTGCTAAAGTAGTGCGCGGCAAAGGCTTTGATTTTTATGAATCTTATCGCTTTACGCCATTTACCTCTTTACAATACGCATTCATTCATCAAGATGCTTACAGTGAAACTGGTAGTGTTGCCGCTTTGAATGTACAAAGCGTGAATAAAAACATCTTAACAGTGGGCCTAGGGGCGAAATTCGGGATGCCTTTGGATGCGTGGCGTTGCATAGGCATGCGTGAATTACGCGCAGCAGTAGTTTATGACGTGATAAATGATAACAATAATACTACAGCAAATTTTGTAGTGGGTAGTGATTCCTTTACTGTGACAAGCACACCAGTCAGACTTGGTTTGCTCTTGGGTGCTGGTATTGCTTTTGAAGTTGCTGATCACCTAGTATTTGAACTGAATTATGACTTCGAAGCACGCAGTAGATTTACAGATAATACCTTGTTAATTAAGGCTAAGTATGTGTTTTAGATCTATAGGCGTCAAATCCACATTTTTATTGAAGTTGTTTCAGCTCTTGTCTTTAACTTTAATCTTGCAAAGTGGATATGCAGAATGCTGTACCAAGCAACCAAACGTGGGCCTATGGGTGCAAGCCTTTGGCGCTTTAACAAATCAAGAAGCTGATCTAAGCAATTATGCGTATTATACAAAAGCGTCTGGTGGCATCTATGGCCTTGAAAAAGTCACAGCAAGTGGGAATATAGTTGGTTTAGCATTTGCTAATTCAAATAGCAATATCTATCAGCAAACCCAGCGGCGTACTATACGCATGCTTGGCTTACACGCATTTTTATATGGTACTTGGAAGTTTGGGACCGATAGTTGCGGCGTTGATTGGATTATAATGGGGTTAAGTAATAAGAACTCTATTACTACTACCCCTTATAGAGTCGCTAGTTATAGAACTTGGCAAGCAGGCTTCAATACCAATTTTTTTCAAACAACAGATAATGATTATTGGCAGTTTACTCTAATTGAAAACTTTAATTTCTCTTCTTTATACCAGCCCGACTACAGACAACATAATAGCAGTGCTGCGCGCACATATCAGAGTAGAAGGTGGAGCAATGTCTCTAATATTGGAGGTGGTATGATGTTTGCAGTGCCAGAAGACAATACTTGGTTACATGGGCATAGTGAAATTAGATTTATGGGATATTATGACTTAGATCGTACCATCCAAGAAACTACAGCCTCTTTTGTTAATAGCCTCAGTAATTTTACTATTACTAGTAACCCCGGGCGTTGGATATTCCAGACCGGTGTTACATACACTTTCGTATTTTTTAAAGTTTTACAACTAGGTATAAGCTATGACTTTGAACTACGCACCAAGTATACAAATAATGCTGCCGGTATTATGCTAAAGCTCTTACTGTAGATCCATAAGAGTAGCTTTGCTAATCGACTTAAATGTGACCTAAAACATCAACCTCTGCAACAAACTTAGTTATCAGCTTTTCTTGACAATGCTTAGCTATACAACCTATATTAATTATATGTGGTAAAAAATGGATCAAAGTGGATCTGAATAATAACTATCATCACTGAGATAGGTCATGTATAGGGGCATAAACGCACTCAATATTGATGAAAAAGGCCGGATTGCGCTGCCAACGCGCTATCGCGAAGAATTAGATGCTGTGATAGTAACTATAGACACTGAAGAGCATTGCCTGCTCTTATATCCCTACCTTGAATGGAATAAAATCGAAGCCAAAATCGAAGCTTTACCGAGCTTCAATCCAGCGGCGCGTAGGGTACAAAGGCTACTTATAGGCCATGCTACAGAGTTGAGTCTGGATGCGAATGGCCGCATATTATTACCACAGCTATTACGCGATTATGCGAATTTAGATAAGCAAATAATGCTAGTTGGACAAGGTAAAAAATTTGAAATTTGGAGTACCCCTGTCTGGGAACTCAAGCGCAAAGAATGGTTAAGTGCCAGTAAAACACAGGCAGATTTGCCTGTAGAACTGCAAGGCATATCGTTATAGGTATATAAATGCTGAAAGAATTAGAGATTATGAATACAGAACATCAAACAGTCATGCTGCATGAGGCCATAGAAGGCTTAAACATACAGGCCAACGGGGTCTATGTAGATGCAACTTATGGGCGAGGCGGGCATACGCGCGGTATATTAAAACATCTGGATAATTCAGGAATATTGTTGGTAATGGACAAAGATCCGCAAGCAAATGCGGATGCCTTAAAGCTAGCTGCCAGTGATCCTAGAGTCCATGTGTACTCCGGATCATTCAACCAGCTTGCAAATTTTTGTGCTCAGATCGGTGTAGTGGGTAAGGTTAATGGCATATTATTTGATTTAGGTGTTTCTTCCCCACAATTAGATCAAGATGATCGTGGTTTTAGTTTTATGCGCGAAGGGCCATTAGATATGCGCATGGATCCAACAACTGGAATATCAGTAGCAGAATGGTTGGCACAGGCCGATGCCAAGGAAATAGCTAGCGTACTTAAAGAATATGGCGAAGAGCGCTTTAGTATGCGTATTGCAAATGCGATAGTAACCTATCGTGGTAAAGAAGCTATTAAGACTACTACCCAATTAGCGGCTATTATAAGCCAAGCTATTCCTTTCAAAGAAAAACATAAACATCCAGCTACACGTAGTTTTCAAGCATTACGCATATATATAAATCATGAGTTAGAAGATTTAGCAGCTGCGCTAGAGCAAGTAATTAATTTGCTAGCGGATCAAGGAAGACTGGTCGCT
>DALYEH010000085.1:0-1755 GCA_031972715.1 Gammaproteobacteria bacterium
AAGTCGCCTCTTTTGGAACTGAGAAAGAAGCTCAGACAACGGCAGCTGATTTGATTCAAAGGTTTGGCTAGGTCCAAACGTAAATTACCTACAGGGGTTTTATAGCGTAAACCAAAACCAGTGCCGAAGGCTAATGGGATATTGGTACTCAAAGAAGTGTTACCTGCGTCAATAAATAAAACGCCGCTTATTTGTTCGTAAAGTTTGTGCTCTATCTCTCCACTAGTCACAAATAAATATCTGCCGCCTGTAACAGAATTTAGATCACTAGGCACGGCTAAAGGCCCTAGAGAATTATAAGCAAACCCTCGTACTGTATCATCACCACCAGTAAAGAAACGCAAACTAGGTGGCAGTGACTCAAAGTCGCTTCCAGCAACTGCGCCTAAACTCATTCTAAATAGGAAGCGTGACAAGGGAGTAACTGCAAAAATATGTTTGTAATTCGCTTCTACCTGTGCAACGCTGTTATCAGATAACAAAAATTGAGCTCCAGCACGAACTTTACAATCTAAACGTGATCCATATTCATAGGCAGCGGCATGATGCACATCAGTCCACACCCATCTAGCTGTAGGCAAAAGATATTTTTTATTTAGCGTGGGTAACGCATATACGATACGGAATGTTTCTGTGAAGTACCATAAACCATAAGTGCTTTCTATGTGCCCTCTACGTAGAGTTTTGCTAGCGAAAATTTCTGCTTTGCGCGATAAAACTTCTTCAAAATGCTCGACTTGTCCTAGCGCGCCTAGAATATATTTATCGGTAGCAGGACGAGATCCGGGTATAATGTAATTTGCCCGTACCGTACTGCGTCGCTGCGAAGCATAGAGATTGGTAAAGACTTTATGACCGTCTGTTGATCTACGTCTATGTAACCAACCAAGGCTACCCCTCAACCCGGTGTCGGTGCCATACCCTATGCTGCCTGTATAGCGATTCTTAGGTTTTTCAACAAGGCGCACTTGTATTGGCACTACGGTATTGTTTGGATCATCTAAATCGTTTAATGGATCGAAACGAATTTTAGCGAATAAATCCACAGCTTCAAAATTATTTTGAAAATCAATTAGCTTTTGTAACTCATATGGGTCACCTGGTTTAAAAGGGGCAAACTTACTCAAAAATTCTTGGCTGTAACTATCGTCGATATAGGTGATAGTGCCAAACGTATACTGTGGTCCTGTTGCTATGATAAAAGTGATGTTTGCTGTATGCGCAGATCTATCTACTTCTATTACGCTCTGAGTAAATTCTGCTTGTAGATAGCCATTGGCATTCATTGTTGCCAATAATTCTTCTTTTGTATCTTCATAATTAGCATGTACTATGATCTGTCCATATACTAATTTTGATGTGCTAAGATCACGTTTAAGTTTTTTATTGGTTGCACCTGGACCTTCCAATAAAACTTCAACATTACGTATTGTGGTGGGCGGTCCTAGCTTAATTATAAATGTGGCAATCCACTGGTCATTGTCTGGTTCACTAGCTGTTATAACTTTCAGATCAGCGTTTATTGTACTATTATAATATCCTTTAGCTTCTAAAGTGGCAGTGATTTGCTCATTAGATATTTGATATAAATTTCTAATCCGATCCGCGGTTAATTTTTCTTCAGTGCTAGCTTGCTGTAGCGTCAAATCAGCTTGGATGCTACTAGCTAATGCTGGTGCTACGCCTAAAATTCGCGTTTGCACTGAAACGGCATAAGTTAATGCAGGGAATAATAATAATGCAGCAATACTCAAG
>DALYEH010000085.1:1765-6347 GCA_031972715.1 Gammaproteobacteria bacterium
CAAGATTAGGCGACGCATTTACTGTGGGTTCTCCAAGCTTAGTTCCCTAGAGTCATAATCATACGCTAAAATTTCAGCATACCGGCCCCAATCAATGATGGTACGGAAAATGCGCTCGGATTCTTCTTCACTAAAATAGTTTTCTAATTCATCTACAAAATAGCGATCTGAAACACGATGGTTAGGTGCTTGATCTAATACGTGCCGTATGTGCTTAGCTAAAGGTATAAATTCAAGTAAATGCCGTGCAAATATTTGCTTGCGTTCCTGCATAGATGCGTTGGCAAAACGTTTGCCAGATTGTGTAAACACTAAAGCACCTTCGCTAATTTTAGCGAAGCGAAGCATATCTAGTACTTCAGTTAATGGGAATACATTGTTAACATCAAGATGTAATGACTCAGCAAGTTCTGGTAGATTAACATGTCCATCGACTTCATGATCTTCCATAGCTTCCACTAAACCAATCAAACCAGAAATATCAACTTCTGGTTGTTCTTCGACTGCCAATTCAACTTCTTGTGCCTTGCTCTTAATTCTAGCGCGTTCACTGGTAGTCATGATCATATAAATTTGATCTAACAGTTCTCTAAAGGCCAGACTTTCTGTATCGCGTGGATATGGCAATTTGACCTCGATTTCAGTTTGTATAGTCCCTGGATCACTGCTAAAAATCACAATTCTATCTGCCATGACTATAGCTTCTTCAATATCATGGGTGACACAAATTATGCCTTTAATTTTGGTGCGTCTGCTCAACCACAGATCTAATAAGTCACCTCTTAAGTTGTCCGTAGTTAATATGTCTAGAGCAGAAAAAGGTTCATCCATTAGCAAAATGTCTGGTTCCACCACTAATGCTCTTGCAAATCCCACACGCTGCCGCATACCACCGGATAATTCTTTAGGATAAGCAGATTCAAATCCATCTAGTCCAATAGTATCTATTGCATCGATGGCGCGTTGTCTGCGTTCTTTGCGTTCCACGCCCATAGCTTCCAAGCCTAGCTCTACATTTTCAAGCACAGTTAACCAGGGTAGTAATGCAAAAGACTGGAATACCATAGCAACGCCTTGTACCGGACCGTAAATAGGTTGTTTACGATAATGCAATGTGCCAGCAGATGGTTTGATAAGACCAGCCATCAAGCGTAATAAAGTAGATTTGCCTGATCCTGATTTGCCAAGGAGTGCAACAATCTCATTTTCACGTAATGTAAAGTTAATATTCTCTAAAACTAAAAGCTCTTGATCTTCTGCGCTTATAAAAGATTTAGATACATTAGCAATTTCAATTAATGTGGACGAATCTTGAAGCATAATTAATTATCCATAGTAAAGCGTTGTGCAGCAAACTGATATAATCTTTGCCAAATAGTACGCGTAAACAAAAGAACATATAAACACATTACACTAATGCCTAATGCAATTCGTGGAAAATCACCGTCACGTGTCGATACAGTTATATATTGGCCAATTCCTGTTGAAATTATGGTCTTATCACCCCATTCAACATACTCTGCTACAATACTAGCATTCCAGCAGCCACCAGCAGCAGCCATAGCACCGGTAACATAATTTGGGAAAATCCCTGGAAGAATAATTTTACGCCACCAAAGTTGGCCTTTAACGCCGAAATTTTTTGCTGCAAGACGTATATCTTTTGGTATTTTAGCCGTGCCACTAATCACATTAAATAGAATGTACCATTGTGTACCTAAAATCATTAGAGGCATAGTCCAAATATTATGATTTAAGTTGTAATGTAAGATCAAGAACACAACTAACGGATAAAATAAATTTGCTGGAAAAGCTGCAAAGAACTGGATCAGAGGCTGGACAATGGCTGTGACTTTAGGACGTAAACCAATCCATACACCTATTGGGATCCAAATTGCCGATGCCAAAATAATTAAAACGAATACCTTTAATGCCGTCAACAACCCTAAGTATACCACATGTATGACTTCATTAATTTCCAAAGATTCTTGTATTAAAGAAAATAAAGTGAAACCAGTAACTGTTAAACAGCCAAAAATCACTACGTTCCATAGTAACGCCGTTGTATTGGCAATTTGCTTTTGTGTATGAGTGGGCAGTTCCAAAACTTTCGGAGTGCGTAGGCGTTTGTAACCATTAATAAACCAGTCTGCAATGATATTAAAAAACTTTTCTATTGTGACAGCAACACGTGTTTTGTTTAATATATTGATTACCCAGGAGGAATATACTTGGTCATCTTCATCGATTTCTGTTTTAAATTTTTCAGCCCAGGCCAGTAATGGTCTAAATATTAATTGGTCATATAAAAAAATGATGATTAGCATCGTTACTATGGCATAAAATTGCGCCTTAAGATCAGCTTGTTGTACTGCTAGATAGATATAAGAGCCTATACCTGGCAAAGTAATCTTTTGTTTAGATACTTCTATAGCTTCTGATAACACAACGAAAAACCAACCTGCAGACATAGAGACCATAGTGTTCCAGATTAATGCCTGCATACCATGTGGTACCTCAATTTTCCAAAATTTCTGCCAACCAGAAAGATGATACATCTTGGAGACCTCGTGCAGGTCGTGCGGAACTGTGCGTAAGGATTGATACAAGCTTAGAATCATATTCCAGACTTGCGAGGTGAAAATTGCAAATACTGCCGCGCATTCTGGACCCAAGAGGCTGTTAGGAAAGAGACTAATAAAACCAATTACTGTGATAGACAGCATGCCCAAAACCGGTATAGATTGCAGTACGTCTATAAGTGGCAATAGAAATTTTTCTGCACGTAGATTTTTAGCGGCAAGGGGGGCTACGGTAAATGTCACTAACAGAGAAAATAGCATGGCAATAAACATGCGCAGTACTGAGCTAATTGCATAACCAGGAAGAGCCCTAGGATCGAGTGTAATAGCTATAGGATCGCCAACTTGATATGGTAGTACCATTTGCGATGCGCCCCAAGCCAATGCGGATAGAATACCTAAAACTATGACAATAACGATTACGTCCCAGATGTTGGGAGAGAGATTAGCTAGTGACCTAGATGTTTGATATCTTGCTTGCGTCATATTATTAATAGTATAGGTCTTGTAGTACGGTTATTTGGGGCTGTATACTCTTCCGCAGACTAACTCGGAGATGATATGGAAAGAAGGCGTATTGTGCAAATATTTTTGCCCCTCCTAATCTTGCTTGGTTATGCTTCTCATACTTTTGCAGATGCTGCAGAAAATCTCTATTCGACAGTAATTCAGGTGCCCGACAACACTATGGCCACGCGCAACCAACATTTGCCCATCGCCTTTGAGCAAGTGATTAAGAAAGTTGCAAGTTCGCATCAAGTGTTATTAGCCTCTGAGTATCTGGAGGCACGTGAGCATCCAGATCGCTTTATTAGCCATTATTCCTATCTGGATCATGAGAATGCCTACGCTTTACGTTTGCGTTTTAATGAAGCCATGATAAATAACCTGCTACATAAAATTGGTCGTGCTACGTTAGGTAAAAATCGCGAACAAATATTATTGTGGGTAGTACAAGATGACCCCAAGAATCCTGTTTTTATTGCAAATGGGCCTAACGACATCATTACAAAGAAAATTAGTAGTTTAGCCGCAAATTATGGTGTGCCAATCATGCTACCATTGCTAGACCTCACTGAAAGATTATTCATTAGTGAACAAGACATACTGAGTACCAATATACAGCCTTTGCAGTTGGCTGCACAGCGTTACAGCACAGACTCTATGTTATTAGGTAAAATTAAACATGAAGGCGACTTATGGAGTTGCGATTGGCACTTGGTGGTAAACCAGCAGCAAATTACTTGGCATAGTGTCAGTAATAATCTAGACGCTGAATTAGAGGCTATGATTAATAACCTAGCCGATAAGCTAATCACTATACAACAAAGTATGCAGCAAAAGTCTGGAGATGCTGCGCAAAACATAGTATTGCGTATCAAGGGCGTCTCGACTGTGAATGATTATGCTAAAGTAGTAGATCACCTCAAGCGTTTGCATACAGTGAAGCAAGTCGAAATAGGCGCTGTCTCCGGAACGTATGGCACATTTATAATTCAAGCAGATGGCGGCAGTAAACAGGTGTTACATGATTTGCGCATGAGTAATTTTTTAATTGTTGATCCGCAGACTGCAGAAGACAATGAAAACAGTAATAATTTAGATTTAATTTATAGGGCTACCTCGTGAGTTTGCAACAGTTACCATTAGGTTTTAGCTTGCGAGATGATGCAACTTTTGCAAGTTTTTTACCCGGACCTAATCAACAAGTAGTACAAGCAGTCATGAACTTTGCTCATGGTTTGGGCGACAATTTTTTGTACATTTTTGGTGAGCCAGGTACTGGGCGTAGTCATTTATTACAAGCGATTTGCCATGCAGCCCCTGAATACAAGCAAACTGTAGTATATTTACCTTTATCTGATCCCAAGCAGGATCAAGGTGTATTATTAGGTTTTGAACATGTACAAGTATTATGTTTAGATGATATTGATAAAATTGCTGGAAATATTAGCTTAGAAGAAGAGTTATTTCATTTGTTTAACAGAGTGCGCAGTAAC
>DALYEH010000086.1:0-467 GCA_031972715.1 Gammaproteobacteria bacterium
GTGGTATTACTGAATATAAGCGCTCTACACATGCAGAAATGGCAGCTCTATTAGATGCAGCCCGGCGCGGAATTGCTGTACGTGACTGTACAATGTATGTAAATACTTACCCGTGCCATAATTGTACAAAACATATTATTGCAGCAGGTATTAGGAAGATTGTATTTTTGCATCCTTACACTAAAAGTAAAGCTCGCGAAATGTATCAAGCTATGGTTAGACACGGGATGTTTTTTGAAGATAAAATCCCAGATAATGTTTTAATTTTCGAGCCTTTTTTGGGCGTGTCTCCTAATCGCTTTATGCAAACATTTGCTAATGATAAAGAAACTAGGCTAGAACGAGATGCAGACGGTAAAGAAACTGGTAAACCAGTTGCTTGGAAACTCGATGCAGAGGCTATTTCTAAGAAGTTGATTGCACGACCCCCACATTCCTATATTTCAAGAGAATGGGTCATAGTTTTC
>DALYEH010000086.1:482-3069 GCA_031972715.1 Gammaproteobacteria bacterium
AGCCACGCCAGACGTATGTCCTAGCGTGGTAAACTCAGTCTTACTTCTTATCTTTCTTTTTATCTTTAGTACGGTCTTTGCCTTTACCTTTGTCACCCATGATTCACTCCTTGGTTGATTGATTGCTATTATATTAAACACAACTCGTAGCAAATTTCCATAGCTACTTATAAAATTTAATAGAACTCATTTTAGCAACTGCTTAATGTATGGCAATAAATCTGTGGCAATTATTCCGCGTTGACCATCATGAGCCGCCATATCTCCGGCTGCTGCATGCACGCATACGCCGAGTTTAGCTGCGGTATCTAGGTCTAACCCTTGTGCTATAAGACCGCCAATAACGCCGCTTAGCAAATCACCCATGCCTCCGCTAGCCATGCCAGGGTTACCTGCGTTACAAATGCTGATTTCAGTGTTTGGGCTACCAACTAAAGTGCCACTGCCTTTCAGTACTACTGTTGCAGCGTACTTGGCTATCAATTCTTGGATAGCGTCGTAACGATTTGCTTCGAGTATAGGAGCTTTTTGTTGCAGTAGATTCGCAGCTTCACCAGGATGTGGTGTTATGACGTACTTAGTATTTTTACTGGGTTTTTGTGCTAAAAAAAACAGAGCGTCAGCATCAATGACTTGCGGTAAATTGCAATCATGGCAGGCTGCATAAATTTGTTGCGACCATGTGGAGCGGCCCAGTCCTGGCCCAATAACTATAACGCTAGCTTTATTCAAGAGGTCTTTAAGGCTCTCAACTTGATCAATGCTATGACACATAATTTCTGGATGTACAGCATTGATTCCGGTTAATGTGTCATGGTGAGAGGCTAATGTTACTAAGCCTGCACCTGCGCGCAGGGCGCCTAACGCAGCTAGCACAGGCGCGCCTGGATAGCCAAAATCTCCACCAATTACTAACACATGACCAAAGTCGCCTTTATGCGCATTTGCTATGCGTGTGGGTAATGCAGTGAGCAATACTGGTAAGTTTAGAGAGGTGATATCTTTCATGTGTCTGCATCCGGATGCGCTAGAGTATATTATACTTAATTATGTCTTAGTTTTTAGCTTAGAGTAACTCAATGCAAATAAATTTAAATCAACTCAATAAAAATCGTTTTATGATCGGTGTGATCATAAACACTGTTTTTGTTATGTGCGAAATTTATTATGGTTTTAAAGCAAACTCAGTTGCTTTATTAGCAGATGCGGTACATAACTTAAGCGATGTTGTAGGTCTGGGTCTGGTGTGGTTCGGATACAAGGTTGCTCAAAACCAAGTCACAGATAAATATACTTATGGTTTCAAAGGTGCAACTATAATTGCAGCCTTCCTCAATTCTATAATTTTGATCATTGCTGTCGGAAATTTAATGTGGGAATCAGCAATACGCCTACTGATGCCTCAGCCGGTGATGTCAGAAATGGTTATAGTCGTTGCTTTCTTTGGCGTTTTGATTAATGGAGCTACTGCTTTATTATTCTTGCAAGGCAAAGATAAGGACATAGGCATTTTAAGCGTTTATATGAATTTTAACTTAGATGTTATTTTGTCATTATCAGTGGTAGCTGGCGGAATCTTGATGCTTTGGAAAGGCTGGTATGGAGTAGATTCTTGGCTTGGATTTATATTTGGCATCACTATTATTGTAAGCCTATGGAAGCTGTTTAAAGAGGCATTTGCCTTATTTTTCCAAGGTGTGCCTAAACATATCATCTTAGAAAAAATTATAGATGAAATAAGCGCTATCCCTGAGATAGTTTCTTATCATGATTTACATATCTGGGGGATCAGTACCACAGAGACGGCCTTATCAATACATATAGTTACTGAAAGCAAGAATTTTAAGCCTCAGGTTGTAGAAAATCTCGCTAAAATCTTGCAAGAAAAATATGGTATATATCATAGTACCATTCAGCTAGATGTAGAAGGTAAAGATCCGGTGTGCACTTCCTGCTAATTAGTTAGTGCTATAAGTTTCTTTACCGCATCTTACGCTTATGTTAAAATGCGCGCCATGAAATATTTAATTACCAGCGCCTTGCCATATATTAATGGCATCAAACATTTGGGCAATCTAGTCGGTTCTTTATTACCCGCGGATATCTATGCACGGTATTTACGTCAACGTGGCGAAGAGGTGTTGTGCGTATGCGGCACTGATGATCATGGGGCGCCAGCAGAGATTGCTGCGGCAGAAGCTGGTAAGCCCGTAGCTGAATATTGTGAATTGATGTACCAAACGCAAAAAGCGATTTATGAGCGCTTTAACTTAGCATTCGATTACTTCGGGCGCACATCAACTGAGTCAAATAAAAACCTCACGCAAGAAATCTTTAAAAAATTGGATAGCAACGGTTATATAGTAGAAAAAACTATAGAGCAGTATTATTCTGTAGCCGATAAGAGATTTTTGGCAGACCGGCATATTACTGGGACTTGCCCTAAGTGTAATTATGCTATGGCGCGCGGCGATCAATGCGATGGTTGTGGCGCTTTGTTAGACCCAACTGAATTGATTCAGCCACGTTCTAGTTTAAATCCTCAGGATAAATTAGAGCTCAGGCAAACAAAACATTTGTTCTTAGA
>DALYEH010000086.1:3079-6271 GCA_031972715.1 Gammaproteobacteria bacterium
GTAAATGGTTAGAAGAAGGCTTAGAGCAACGCTGCATAACGCGTGATTTGAAATGGGGTATTCCTGTACCAAAGCCAGGTTTTGAAGATAAAGTATTTTACGTATGGTTTGATGCGCCGAATGGTTATATAAGCATTTGTGTTGATTGGGCTAAGCAAAACGGCACTCCAGATGCGTGGAGGGAGTGGTGGTTGCAGGCTGAGAATGTACAATATACACAATTTATGGCTAAAGATAATGTGCCATTTCACGCTGTAATGTGGCCGGCTATATTGCTGGGTACAGGGCAAAAGTGGAAAATGGTAGATTATATCAAAGGATTTAATTGGTTGAATTATGCCGGCGGCAAATTTTCTACTAGCCAAAAGCGCGGTATATTTTCGGATGTAGCTTTAGAGCTGTTTCCTGCCGATTACTGGCGTTATTATTTAATGGCAAATGTACCAGAATCGAATGATGCAGATTTCACCTTTGCAGATTTTGCCAAAACTATCAATCATGATCTGGCAGATAGTTTAGGCAATTTTACTGCTAGAGTCTTGACTTTAGTCTCTAAGTATTTTGCAGGCAAAGTGCCTGCATATGATGTCGCTAGTATTGATCAAGAGTTAGTGCAAAAAACAACTGAATTGTGTGCTAAATTAGATCAAGCGCATGCAGAACTAAAATATCGTGATGTAATAAATAATATGCGTCTATTGTGGGCTTTAGGTAATGAATATATAACTAAACAACAACCTTGGGCATTGGCTAAGACTGATATAGAGACTACAGGTCTGGTTTTAAGCAATTGTTTACATTTATTACGCATTTTTGCTATCACGGCATGGCCAGTTATCCCGTCCGCGGCGGAACAAATCTTAAAATTAGTTTCAAGTGAAAGCATTAATAAAGTATCAATTCTTGAGGCAGCAAATTTTGCTTGTTTAGCAGTCGGCGCCAATGTTGCTGAAAAAGTCACTATGTTTAGTAAAATTTCTCCAGAAACAGTAGAAGAGTTAGAGCAGAAATTTAAGGGTGCTTAAATCATTTGCAGAGTCTGCGCTAAGACTACTGTGTGGTTTTACAAACAAATAGTTGCACAGTATCACAGACGTGGTTTTGTTTAATTTTAATATCATCGATCCATACCTCATGTAATTTTTTGCATGCTGCTAAATCTGGCAGTACTTTTAAGTGCATATCATGGAGATATAGTGTATCTAAGTGCTCTAGATATTGAAAATACTTTTCTGGAAATTTGCTTATGGGATTAGAGTTTAAGTGTAACCACGCTAGTCCCAAACTATCTTTAAAATAGGGCGCATCTGAGATTTGTGTATTGCTTAAATATGCTGCTTTTAAAGAAACGCAATCGTCGAAGTAGTTGCTTGGAATGCTCTCTAACGGGTTATTATTCGCAAAAAAATCTTGTAGGGCATATGGGCGATCCGGCAGATTAGGTAATCTTGTAAGATGATTATTGTCTAGATTTAAAATGTGGAGCGAATCGCAATCTTTTAGTATATTGGGTGGTAACTCGGTCAAGTTGTTATATGCTAAGTCTATTTCCATAATATTTTTCACGCTATGAAAATTATCTGTTAGCACCTCTGCAAGTTGCTCAATATGCTTTTTTTGCAAATTTTTTGCGCGCAGGTCTATCTTCCAGTTGCTTATTGTACCGGTTTGAATATCGCGCAGCAGCTTTTCAAACGTACGCTCAAAACCCAAACTCATTTTTCACCCTGAGATCTATATATTCTTAAGCATAGCACTGATTACTGCTGACATATCGACATTTTATAGACATTGTTCAATATAGGTCTAATGCTGGTGATCAAGAAAATTGTGATTTATTGCTAGGATTTTTACAGTTATTCTGGATGCGAACATTTTGGAATGCATAAATTATAGGAGGTTAAATGTACAATCATACACAAACAGATGCGCAGAACCCAACCCAGCCACAGTCAGATCAAAGTTTTGTAAGACAGATAGGACGTATTCTAGGGCGTATGTTTGCAACTTTGGGTGCAGCGGTAACCATGCGGGTGGTCGGACGTGAAATGGGCCAAAAGCAGCCTAATAATCAGCCTAATGCGCATGCCCAACAGCAGAATACACTACTACAAGAAATTCAACAGGAAATACCAGTGGCTGCAGCTACTTTGCTAATCTGGAATACTGGCTTTGGAGCTGAAACCGGAGCGAATGTAAGCGAGTTTATAGTCAATAATATACGCGAAGCAGCGGCACGTTACATCGCTGCACCAGTGCAATATACGAGATCCCAGATCCCAAGCTTCGCTGACCATCTTAGTAGCAGTTTTATGACACATATTTCGCATACAGTAGTGCAAGGCGTGCAGAACATGCCTGGATTCGCAACGCAAGCTAATACGCAAAATAATCCTAGAAACACTCCATATGGCTAATCAAATATGTATCTTTTGCTAAAATTGAATATGCATACAGCTTTCGGAGATCGATATGGCTCGTTTATTGAAATTTTTGTTAAAATTAGTGGTGTATGGACTAATACTTTTGTCTGTGTACTTGGTCGCGCTATATTTCACCATTGTTCCGAAGGACTGGACACCACGCGCTTTATTTAAACAAGAATATTTGCAATTCAAATTAGACTTATCGATTCGAGCCCTAGATCAGGATGCACTGGCGTCGGTTGCAAAGTATGCATTTGATTTTTTGAATAAAATTGATGAGGCATATCAGCAAAGTCCAGATGCAGGCACCGCCGGTGGTTCTGCAGCGCCTGCATCAACGGCACCTGCATCGCAACCAACTGATGGATCTGCACCTGGCGCTGCAGCACCTGGCACTGACCCCAATGCACAACCCCAGGAGCAGAAGTCGGCAGTCGATAAGGCGCGCGAGACAATGGATCAATATCAGAAAGCTATAGATAATCAGCAGAAGGTATTAGATAGCTTATAGAGCTATCTTTACATCTGTGATTAGCTAACATACAATGCGCTAATGAAAACAATGATTTGGCGCCTATGTGCGTGCATGCTGATTAGTGCTTCTGTGGTAGCACATACAGACAGCTTAATAGTAGATCAATATTTTTCTCCATACACCGGTGCAGCACTTAATCTGTCTGGATACCATGCCTATATGTTCGCTGATGATAAATATTTACCAAGTAGTAATGGTGAAGCAAATCTAGGTTGGTTTATAGGGCGTACT
>DALYEH010000087.1:0-1593 GCA_031972715.1 Gammaproteobacteria bacterium
TACAATACTAATTAGTTTTTTGTTCATCTTTCACTCACTTTTAAGAAATAGCAAGAAGGATATTAACATACAATAAAATTAGACACAGCAGGTAGCAGATTTTCTTTGTTTGTTATTCGACTTATTAGCTGTTATTTATGCTATTAGCTTTAAGTTTGCACACCTACATTAGCAAACCTATTGACTAACCACCATGAGTAACTTAAAATACCTCCTCTATTCTTGGTATCACCACAATAACATTAATAAAGGTGTATATATGCTAGGTGCTATTGCCAATGCTTTTGACTGGATTGTTGATCTTTGCAGAGAAATAACATTTTTTTTACAGAGATCTTTTAGGAACTGTATTCGCAGTAAAACTGTGCATAGTCTATTGCGAAAATCGCTAGTGCTTGCGACTATAGGGTTCGCATTAGTAATAGTAGGTTTGCTAGGTAGGTACCTATGGTATCTGTTTCAGGCGAATAGTGTTGCGGCGGATAAATTAAAACAAAGTATTTTAGATACTCTGCAATACTTTATATCTAATCTCAAACAAAAAGCTTCTGCTTTTGTGAAAAATTTTCATGCTGGCTTTGTGACAGGTTTACAATTACTATTTTTTAACCTTCTGCTCTTGACCGTAATTGATATCCTATTGCCTACTCTTCTAGCTACAATTCTACCCGGAGTTGGTGCCGTGTTCACAGCATCTGCAAGTGTAGTGGGTTCAGTCTTCTACGCTCCAGTTTTTGAAGAAATTGTTTTTAGATTCATGTTAATTGAAACGCTCAAATTGATTGGTAGAGTGTGTTCTAATATAGCCTCTAGTGTCTGCAGTTGCATCACGCATTTTACAGGTTACGAGATATCTTGGTTTAAAAGCAAAGCTACAACTACCCCTACAACAGAAGCCACCGAGAGCTCACCTCAACCTAATGCTGAGCTGCCGGCTACAGAAGCCACAGAGACTGCACCGCAACCTCATGCTGCGCCTCCTGTTACCGAAATAAAAGCAGAACCAGAAATTAGCAAATTTAGCATTTTAACTTCAGCTGTTATATTCTCTGCAGCACATACTGGAGGACCCGTACAAAACATCGCAACATTTTTCGGTGGTTTGGCCATGGGGTATTTATATGAAAAAAATGAAGGTGATCTCACTCAGCCAATCGCAGCCCATATGGCCAACAATGCAATGATAAGTTTATTTATGCACTAACATCCTTGACTTAAGTATATGCTTTACCTAAAGTAGTAAGAGCATATGCAAGACAATACGTGTGTACATGAGTATAATTCAATCTTTTATAGTTATTATATCCATTATTCTTTTGGGTATCTTTTTTCAACGAGCAAAATTACTGAACGCCAACCAAATCGAAGGTTTTGGCATCTTTTTGTTAAAACTTGCCATGCCTTGTTATATATTTACGTCCACATTACAACATGATCTGTCAACTTTATTTTACGAAAGATACATTTATAGTTTTATTACAACATTTTTGGCAATAGCTGCTTTGATTTTAGTCCTCTATAGAGATCTATCCAGCAAATCCTCCGTATGTATCAAAATTTTAGCTGCTGGTTATCCTAATGCTATTATCTATA
>DALYEH010000087.1:1603-6185 GCA_031972715.1 Gammaproteobacteria bacterium
ACCGCTGCTATATTAGGTAACATTTTGCAACTAGTTGTAATCCAAAGCCTCTTTATTGCAATTTTTAGTTTTTTACGCCATAGAGAACATTCTTTGTTAAAAAAGTTATGGATGATAATCACTACTCCTGTGCTTTTGGCGCCAGTGCTAGGGCTAATTTTCAATCATTGGGAAATAAAGGTGCCTGCAATTCCACTAAATATTGCTTTATACATAGGGCATGGCGCCTCTAGTATAGCTTTGTTTAGCTTTGGCCTGAATATAGGTGATGTAGCGCTCAAAAAGGAAACTTTCAGCAAGCCTTTAACTTCCATCATTGTTATTAAAAATCTTATACACCCGCTTATTGCCTTTGTGGTCGGCAAGTATGCATTTGGACTCAACGGATACTGGCTACAAGCATTAATTATATCCTCAGCTGCGCCTACTGCCTTTATAGTCTATCTTTTAGCTAAACAATACCAAATTGAAGAAGAGCTTATGAAGCAAACAGTTGCCATAAGCTCTATCTTTTCTATGGGATCATTACTATTGATAGCTCTATATTTAGGTAATCTCTCAACTTAGAAGTTCAAGCCTGGAGTTAAATCAGGATTTACTGGATTACTTTGTGCGGATGAATGTTGTACGTTTGCAGTTGAATCTTGATACTGTGGAGTGAATACAGCAGCTTGGTTTGCAGCAGCACTACGTTTTTGTTGTAAAGCTTGGATACTATCTAAGGCTCTCTGTACCCAAGATTGTACTTCCAACATTTGCCTTTTTATTTCTATTTGATCACTAGATGCATAGCGCACGGTGCTATTTGGATCTGTAATATTTGTAAAATACATGATAGCTGGCTGCAAAGCATCTAGAATTTTTGGGAAAACCAATTTAGCAGCCTCATTTGTTTTCGCCATTCTTGCCCTTAAACTATTTAATGTAGCTTGTACATCCTTTAACTCTTTATGCAAGCGCTGGTTTTCTTCTAGTAATTGTGTCTCTACCGTTGTATCTTGCTGAGCTAATGTTACCTGCTCCAATTCCAACATAAAATCAGCTGAGAATATATCAACATTATTTGCTTGATTATTTTTTAACCTCATGATTTCAGCATCCTTTGCTGCTAAATTTTCTTGTAGCGTACAAATTTGCAAATCTTGATCAGCCATATTCATTGTGTTTTCGTGCAACTGAGCACGTAAGGCTCTATTTTCTGCTATTAGATTGCATATTGTTCTTTGGGAAGTTACTAAGAATTCAGGCAACACAGAGTTAGTATATTCTGCACTACCTACACGTAGTGTATATATATCTTGCATTTTCAGATCAAAAGCCTGCAAATAATCTGTATACCTTTCATGTTGCATTCCAGGATCCAGTCCGGTAGAATTTTTACACATATCGTCATATTCACAAGCCATCTGCCGCAAAGCATCTAAAAGTTTGTCAAATAATTTGTGCATGTCTCCAGTATAACTTTTGATTTTTTTAAACCCATTAACAAAATATTCCTCAGCACTTTTTTCCTGTTTCAATTTTTTTGGCTTTTCTTGCTCTAAGCTCTCAGAAGTAATGTTTAATGTTTCTATAGGCTTGCGTTTACGATTGCTTCTACGTACAGTTGATTTTTCATCTTTGGGTGCTTCATCGCTAGTGTAGCCTCCACTAGAATCAATAGTAGTTGTGTCCTCAACAGTCGATAGGCTACTAGAGCTACGACTTGATGTCATTGTTGTTTTGTTTTTGAACATGTCAGATCTCCACGAAAGGATGGTTATTTTATTTGTGCGCTGAGCGTAGCATATAGGTAACCTGCTAGTCTAGAGCTCAATTTTTATTATACCGATTGACATTTGCCTTTGGATTCAGGAGTTATGACTTCACTACAGGCAAGGTTTGCCAATTAGAAAGATAATCTGTAGACAACTTAGATGCTTGTGTACGCCAAGGCTTATCTAAGCCGGAAGCCGCAAATTGGATCGTAGTACGTCCAAATTTTTTATTAATACTGTCCATTACATGCATTAATGACTCACTATGCACCAACTTTTGATGTCCAAATAAATCAATTTGCATGCTATCTGCATCTGCAAAATCACATAAAATCACACCTACCTTTTGATATTGATATCCAGGTCTAAATAATTCTTGTAATCCGCGTTTAGCAAACGTTATGATCTCACGAGTATCTGCGCTGCGATGCGGCAATTTAAGGTATAAAGAATTTCTGTATACTGTATCTGGACTACCATGCAAGCCAGTATGTAAAAATACATATATTCCACCTGCCGTAGAGCCTTGTTTACGCAACTTTTCACACGCCATACTAGTATATGTGGCTAAAGCCTCCTGTAAATGCTCTATAGTAGTTACTCGCTGCCCAAATGAACGAGAAATCATAATTTGTTTTTTGTTAGCAGAACTATCTTTTAGTTCTATGCATGCAACGCCTTTTAACTCTAGAATAATACGTTGCATAACTATGTTAAAATTCGTTTTCACGCTTAAAGGCGGTAATTGCAGCAATTCTTCTACAGTATAAACACCCATAGAGTGTAGTTTTTTTTCCAATTGTCTACCAATACCCCACACATCGCCAACTGCAAAATTTTTTAAGGTTTTTGCAGTAATTTGTGGTGTGTCTAGAAAATACACCCTACTCTCTGTTGGATTATGTTTCTTAGCAACATGATTGGCAACTTTAGATAAAGTTTTACTCACACCTATACCAATAGATACTGGAATACCTGTATATTGTTCAATTTTTTGTACCAATGCTACACAAGAGTTATAAATATCAAAATTTTTTTGTAAATTGCTACAATCTATAAATGCTTCATCTATAGAATAAATAAAAACTTCTGGAAAATAGTGCATGATCACATTCATCACACGCGCAGATAAGTCCCCATATAAGGCAAAATTTGACGATAATGCCACTACTCCATGCCTATGTATTAAGTCGCGTATTTTAAAATATGGCTCGCCCATGGCGATCCCTAGTTTTTTTGCTTCATTAGAACGCGAGACTACACAACCATCATTATTTGACAGTACTACAACTGGACGATTGCGTAATTTTGGGTTAAAAACCCGCTCACAAGATACAAAAAAATTGTTACAATCAACTAGCGCGTACATCGTGGATTGCATGCGTCACTACACCCCAAAATTGTAGATCAGGAAAATTCGCCACTGCTATAGGTTTATGCCCTTGTTGTGCAGAGTTTAAAAACTCTTTTCCTCCTATAATATATAGAATTTTTAACTTAAAGACCCCTTGCATAGTCACCACTATTATAGAGTTGTGCTGTGGCGTTAGTGAACGATCTATAATCAATAAATCTGAATGCAAAATACCTAACTCTTGTAAAGCATCACCCTCGGCACGCATAAAATAAGTCGCGGCCGGGTGCCTAATGAGGTATTTGTGTAAATCCAAATTGTGCTGAACATGCTCATCTACTGATAATGTAAAGCCACAAAATGCCTGAGGCTGGGTCATATCAGAAGGTAGGTCTAATGTTTCATTTATAATTATACTGTTCATGCATACAGTATAATTTTCTTTTAAGAATAATGCAAGATTATGAGACTTTTACTGTCGCCACATCACATTCTTCAGGTAAGTATTCAGCAGGAATTTCATTGGAACTGTTCTCCCAACGCCCACAATAGGTTTGGAAAATGCCGCCATCCGCTACTACTTTGCTGCATAAGCGCGACTGCGCACCGCCCGCCCCACCGTATCCTGAAAAGCTTAAATCAGCCACATATACACAAAACGCCCACTCATTGGCCGCTAAGCTAGCTACGCCACTGGGAAAATACATTTGTGCTGAGGCTACTGGGGTACGATCGTATGTTTCAACTGTGCCATCGGTCCAAGTGATACTGTCTAAATTTAGACTAGTCATACCCGGCGTAATCAAACCCTCATTGTATAAGGCAATAGCTTTGGTATTTAACTCATTTAACACAATGGCTGCTAAGGCTACTTTAGATTTGTTGGCATAATCTGCGTAATAGGGCACCGCTATAGTTGCAGCTATTGCCAGAATGCTTAAAACTACCATCGCTTCAATTAAGGAAAAGGCTTTTTTTGACATATGCGTATTCAACATTAAATAAAAATAGTATAGACAATAAGTTATGTATTCCAGACGTTTGCTAATCTTAGCATTTACGCTCACCCAGTTGTTTTTTGGTAGCTAACTTGATATTATCGTAGAAATAATTACTTGCGGAGCAAAAATGCCAAAACAGAAAAAAAAAGCTAGCTCTATCATCCATAACCCTGTAAATATAAATACTCAGGTAGAAGAGCCAGAGCAAATAGAAAAACGTGCTAATGCAATTATGCGCTGTATAGAGATTGTCGATCGAAGAATCGCTTATAATAACTCCCTCATGGAATATTATAGAAATTCTGACGAATCAGAATTACGAAACCATTTAGCACAGAGTAACATGTTTGGTGCAGGAAGTGATTTGCAATTTATTAAAAATCATGTGATTGAAGGTATTGGTGGTGATCTTGAGAACCTTAAGACTATGAGAGACCTACTTGTACAAGCCTTAATTAAAGACGATCATT
>DALYEH010000088.1:0-5808 GCA_031972715.1 Gammaproteobacteria bacterium
TAGAATTGCAAAAATTAGGATCATATGCTGACACACAGCCTCCAGAAGCGGAGAGAGTTGTGATAGATGATATGCTGATTCTACTGCAGCAAGTAGAATTAGAGACAATTAAAGAAAGCGATATTCCAGCTACACTACTGAGCAAAGCAGATACTATATTTATCTTAGACGAGGATGCGCAAGCTGCTATAGCTATGTCAAGACAACTTATGTATTACGGTTGTAACACTAAATTAGTCAAAGATCTAGAAACGCTACCAAAGCAACTCAGTACCGCTACACCTCTAGTCATTATGATAGATGCAGACTTCGCTGAAAAATCTTTGGGTAAATATAATGTAATACAGGCCTTGCGCAAAGAGTGGATGCTTACCTGCCCTATTATCTTTATGTCTACTCGTGATGATTTTGCCAGTCGGATCAATGCTGTAAAATCAGGTGCAAGTGCATATTTTACAAAACCAATCGATATAGCGCTTTTAATAGAAAGAATTAATATTCTTACTAATGCTAGCCTTCTTGAGCCATATCGAATCCTGATAGTTGAAGATGATGAAGAGCTAGCACATTTCTACGCCTTAACTTTAGAAAAAAATGGTATTAAAGTATATATTGAAACCAAACCTGAAATAGCCCTAAATAAAATTATTCAAGTGAACCCCGAGCTACTAGTCATTGATTTGTATATGCCAAATTATAACGGAATAGACTTGCTACATGTAATACGTCAACACCAATCACTATTAACTCTGCCGGTCATTTTGCTCACTAGCGAAAAGGATGTAAATTTACAATTTTATGCAAGAGAAGTAGGAGTAGATGACTTCCTGTCTAAACCTATTGAGCCTACTCATTTACTAGATGCTATTCTCAACCGCGTACAGAGATCAAGATATATGAATGTGAGCATGAGCAAAGATAGCTTAACTGGTCTCTTTGTGCACAAAAAAATTAATGATTATTTAAAAATGCAACTGAACATTTGTGAACGTTACAATAGGACGCTGACTTACGCCATACTTGACATAGACGATTTCAAAAAGGTTAACGATACTTATGGGCATTTAACTGGTGATAATATATTAATATCACTAGCAAACTTGTTAAAAACCACATTAAGATCCACCGACTTTATAGCGCGTTATGGCGGCGAGGAATTCGTGATAATTTTTACTGAAACCACTGAAGAAGAAGCCTTAAAAAGTCTAGAGCGACTACGCACACAGTTTGCTGCTATAGATCAGTACGCTGGAGATACAACTTTTAGAGTAACATTTAGCGCTGGCATCGCCAGCTATCCAAAGTATGGTGATATGGAAGAACTTATGGCAACTGCCGATGAGGCCTTATATAGTTCTAAACATAACGGTAAAAATAGAATTACAGTAGCATAATTACCCGATGCAAATTTAAATAATAAGGCCCTCTGTTACAGGAGCAGTGTCGTTCAAATTTTCCAGTTCAGCTTCTGCACTAGCTGCTATTTGTGATTTTGTTTTACATGCTCTTACATAATTATAAAGCATTGCGCTGCAGGCAGCTGTACCTCTACAAGTAAAATTCACGGCGGTTCTACTCAAAGTCATAGCAGAGAGCATTTTTAGCGTCATAGTTGCTGAGCTTTTGTAATCTTGTTGACCATTTGCCATTACGCCCATCGCTCCGCCTATAGCGATTCCGCATTGCATTATATCCTGGTCAATAGTGAATTTAGGCTTAAAGCAGCTACTTATAAGGGGGATGGTTGACAAGATATCTTCTTTTAAGACTAATTTATACGCTTGGCCAGAACAAATGTCTGGTTCACTGTGCATACAGCTTGTGACTCTAAAAGCTAAGTTTACAACAATCCTACTTGCTGACATTCCTAACATCATTTTCGCCGTCATCGCTGCAGCATCTGGGAGATTGTTGTCTTCAAACCACATTGCGGCTGTAGCGGCGCTGAATGCCGCTGTACACTGTAAAAGATCGTGTGCAATACTGAACTTGGGTTTAAAGAACGCACTTAACAATGGTATTGTAGAAAAGCAATCCTCTTCTACTACGGTAATGATTCTCTCGCAATAGTCTATAGAGTAGTCTTCTGTTTCATCTGGCATATGTGTATTTAATACCTTAGCAAATGGCGCATTCTAACAAATTTTTAGCGTATGGCCAACTGCTACTTGACAAGATTTTTCACGTGCTTTGCAATTATGTACTCTTCATTAGTGGGGATCATAGCAACCATCACTTTACTATCAGGCGTACTTATAATATTTGTATTGTTGTCATTTGCTGCGCTGTCTAACTTTAAGCCCAACCATTCTAACCATTTACATATACTGGCACGTATTTTGCTGGCACGCTCACCTATACCGGCGGTAAACACTAAAACATCACATCCGCCAATATTAACTAATAATTTTCCTAGCTCTGTCGCGGCACGGTAGCAGAATAAATCGATAGCCCTTTGCGCAGCAGGGTCAGTACTTGCTAGCAGCTTTTGCATATCGTTAGTTACGTTTGATACCCCAAGCAAACCACATTCATTGTATAAGAACTTACTTAAAGAGTCTGGGTTATAGTTCTGCTCCTGCATTAGGTATAACAACACTCCCGGATCTATGGCCCCACATCTTGTCCCCATCATCAGCCCGTCTAAGGCACTAAAACCCATGGTAGTGGCTACGCTGCGCAAGCCGTTCATTGCGCACATACTAGCACCATTACCAAGATGTGCGACTATGACCCTAGCACCTGCCTTTTCACCCACATATTGCTCTAGGACACTGGCAATATATTCGTATGATAAGCCATGAAAGCCATATTTTATAATTCCATCTTCAGTATAGTGATCTGGAATAGCATAAAGTTGCGCAATCTTGTTATTGCTTCTATGAAAAGCAGTGTCAAAGCAACCTACCTGTGTTATGCCTGGATACTCTTGTTTTATATACTCTACAGCTGCCAGATTATATGGTTGGTGTAAGGGAGCCAGTGGAATTAACTTCTTGAGTTCTTGCATAATATTATCAGTTAGCAATACTGGCGCAAAATACTCAGTACCTCCATGCACTATTCGGTGCCCGACACTGGTAATCTTAAACTGGTTTTGCTGCTGTTGTAACCAGGCAAAAACTTCTTGCACGTCTTTAACCTGTCCGCGCTGTACTTGGTTTAAGGTTTGCGGATCATACAATGCATACTTAGTATTAGAAGAACCTGAATTTATAATCAAAATCATTTGCTTTTTCGCTTGCGCGCATATAGTAGCGCCATTGCACACGATGCTTTACGTGATTCAACATCATTACTTCTACTTGTCAATATGATAGGAATTTTTGCACCTAACACTATCCCCGCGCTTTCGGCTTGATCTAAAAATGCCATCTGCTTGTATAACATGTTACCTGATTCAATATCAGGCGCGACAATAATATCCGCTCTACCAGCGACAGCAGATTTTATACCTTTAATTTTTACTGAGGCAGGAGACAAAGCTAAGTCTAAGGCCAAGGGCCCATCTAAAATTCCACCTTTAATCTGTCCACGATCCGCCATCTTACATAAAGCCGTTGCATCTAAGGTCGAAGGTATTGCTTGTGTTACTTCTTCGGTTGCAGAGACTAAAGCAACTTTAGGGGTACCATAGCCAAGAGATGTAAATAAGTCGATTGCATTTTGTACAATATCTTTTTTACAACTTAAATCTGGAAATATATTTATTGCAGCATCAGTCAGAAATATAGGTTTGGGATAGTATCGCATTTCAAGCACAAAAATATGACTCATGCGTCGCGCCGTACGTAAACCAGACTCCTTTTTTACAATAGTATGCATTAGCTCATCGGTATGTATCTCGCCCTTCATTAAGGCATCAATTTTACCTAGATTGGCCAATTGTACAGCCTGCTCTACAGAATCAGTACTGTGCTTAGCATTCACTATTGTATATTTACTGATATTAACACCAGATTTTTTTGCTGCCTTTAGGATACGCGCCTGCGGCCCCACAAATATCGGTTCAATTATATTGGCCTTTGCAGCCGCCAAAGCGCCCAAAATAGATTCTTCGCCCACAGGGTGCACTATTGCGGTGACTAACGGCTCTAACCCCGCGCAACGTTTGAACAGTTGTTTATACCAATTATTGTTATCTTTCATATTTTTAGGTTTTTGACTAGCTAATTAAGTCTAGCCTATATAACTGGCCTATGGTTTGATATATCATCTATTATATAGTTGTACTAGCACCGACACATCTGCATTCATAAGGAGAGCAACTTGCCAGTTACCAATAAAGACAACAAAGAAGCGCATTTCACGGCCTCTGAATACGTTAAGGATGTAGTTTTGGGTATGGCGGATGGTCTTACCGTACCTTTTGCCCTAGCTGCTGGTATCTCTGGCGCAGTTGACTCGATCAATCTTATTGTCACCGCAGGTTTAGCCGAAATAGCTGCTGGCGCTATTGCGATGGGCTTAGGTGGATACTTAGCTGGGCGCACCAGCGTAGAGCATTATGAAATCGAGCGTAAACGTGAGCTGTATGAAATAGATCATCTATATGAAGAGGAGCGCAAAGAAACGCGTGAGATTTTCGCTGCTTATGGCCTAGAAAAACAACACATAGAGCAAATCGTAGATACACTCGCGCAAGATAAACAAAAGTGGGCAGATTTTATGATGCGTTACGAGTTAAACTTAGAGAAACCGAACGCACACCGCGCACCAATTAGCGCTTTTACCATAGGTATATCCTACGTTGTGGGTGGGTTTATTCCCTTGGCGCCTTACATGGTTATGCACAACATTTATGATGCATTACAAATTTCAATCGTTACCACATCTGCAGCTTTGGGTATCTTTGGCGCAATTAAAGGCAAATTGATTGGTATTTCACCATTCAAGTCCGCTTTGCAAACAATTACCATCGGTGGTTTAGCAGCCTCTGTGGCCTATGGCATAGCATCTTACATCGCTGGCTAGATTTTGGCGCACTAGGTAGCAGTAGTTTATAATATAACCAGTATTTATATGAATATAGCTATATGACTGCTAGCAAGACGCTGCGTAAAATCCCTGTTAACGTGTTGCTCTACTTTTTAGGTAGTAGCATCTTACTGTCGTTAATCGCTAGTTTTGCTATAAATTACAATAAAATTAACTTCACAGATACCTTCATAATATCATTTTTTGGTTTATTAGCATGTTATCTATGTATTTTCACCCTGGGCAAGTTTGTGTTGCTAATTCCATACAGCAAACTCTTAGAATCCGAAAAAAGTTTGCGCGAAAGTAAAGAAAAACTAACCGCTGTCTTAAACACCATTGTTGATGCAATTATCACTACTGATGCCAAGGGTTATATACAAGACGTCAATCCAGCAGCCGAACACATGTTTGGTTATAGCGCGAATGAATTGATTGGCAAGAGAGTGACAATGCTCACACCAGACGATGCGACAGTGCTCAATAAAAACATTGATACAAAAATTAAAGAGTTAACAGGCATACGTAAAAACGGTGAAAGATTCCCTCTGGAACTAGGCTTAAGTAGCGTGATCTTAGATGATTTTGTAATGTTTGTCGGGCTTGTACGTGATATTTCCGAACGCAAGTTAGCCGACGCTGCAATGGAAAGTTACGCGCAAGATATGGAAAATATGAATCAAGCATTGAGTGCAGCGAAAAAAGAAGCAGAATCTGCAGCCAAAATTAAGTCTGAGTTTATCGCGTCTATAAGCCATGAAATTCGCACACCTATGAACGGGATTATAGGCATGACTGAGTTGCTTATAGATTCTGAATTAAATGAAACCC
>DALYEH010000088.1:5818-6122 GCA_031972715.1 Gammaproteobacteria bacterium
TACGCAACCTCAATCATGCATTGTACAGAATCATTGATGTCTATTATAAACGACGTTTTAGACATATCAAAAATTGAAGCTGGTAAATTGTCTCTGGAACATATTCCCTTCAATCTGCGCGATCTAGCAGAAGAATTAGTAGAAATGTTGTCTATCAATTGTTACGAGAAAGGCATCAATATTTATCTGCAGTACCAAAGTTCAGCACCTAGCGAGGTAATAGGCGACCCCACTCGCGTACGACAGATTATTTTAAATTTACTTACCAATGCAATCAAATTTACTGAGAAGGGATACGTATTGC
>DALYEH010000089.1:0-984 GCA_031972715.1 Gammaproteobacteria bacterium
TAATTGTCAATAATTGAGTGCTTTTCCTCGTTGTCTAATATTTGTGTTAAAATATTACAGGGATATTAGGCAACGGGGAATTCTTCAATGAGGGCTATTTTTGCTGCAGGATGTTTTTGGAACGTACAAAAAACATTCGATCAAATCGCAGGCGTTCTATCTACCACTGTAGGTTTCTGTGGCGGTCATACTGTAAATCCAAGCTATCAACAAGTCTGTAAGGGCGACACGGGTCATGCAGAGGCAATTGAAATTTTCTACGATCCCAAAAAAGTTTCGTATCATCACCTGCTAGATATATTCTGGAGCATACACAATCCAGCGACGGCAGATACACAGGCTAATGACCGTGAGTGGCAATATAGATCCATAATCTTCTACTTCGATGACGAACAAAAACAACAAGCTCAGGAATCAAAACAACATCGTGAAACGATACTAGGCTATAGGCTATCAACAGAAATCATACCTGCCCAGCCCTTTTATGCTGCTGATGATTACCACCAGAAATACTATCTCACTCATGGAGACGATACTTGCTAAAATTCACGCTTCTAGATCGTCTCATTATACAAGTTGATAGCTTATTGCGTCACACGGACAGTGCTGCAAATTACCCTGCACTTACAACACCCGAGTCTAATTTACCCAATGAGCAAAGAGTAGATTCTATAAAAATGCTAAGAGTCAATCATAGTGGTGAAGTATGTGCACAAGCACTTTACAGTGGGCAAGCATTATTTTGTAAGAGCAATCAGCAATACTTAGCTTTAATCCAGGCGGCAAACGAAGAAAGCGATCATTTAGCTTGGTGTAAAACACGTTTACAAGAATTAAATGGTCGCACCAGCTACCTGAACACATTCTGGTATGCAGGTTCTTACGCAATTGGAGTTGTTGCAGGACTCTATGGTGATAAAGTAAGTCTGGGCTTTTTAGCGGAAACTGAGTACCAGGTTACAGCACATCTAGAGAAGCATCTAG
>DALYEH010000089.1:994-6122 GCA_031972715.1 Gammaproteobacteria bacterium
AAAAATGCGTTGTGACGAATTACGCCATGCAACGCATGCAGTAAATGCTGGGGCAATTGAATTGCCAAGCAAAGTAAAACTACTGATGCGTTTTAGTGCGAAATTTTTAACTCTAACTGCAGCGAAAATTTAAGCTATTCAGCAAAAACTATATCATTGCGTACCTGATCTAACATCTCTAGTGCAACGCCACCACCGCGCACCACACAAGTCAGAGGATCATCAGCAACACGCACAGGAATACCTGTTCGGTCATTAATTAACTTGTCTATATCCGTTAATAGTGCTCCGCCTCCGGTTAACAAGATCCCGTGTTCACCTATATCTGCTGCAAGCTCTGGTGGAGACAATTCTAGTACATTTTTCACCGCAGAAACTATGCCTGAAAGAGGTTCTTGTAGCGCATCACAAATTTCTTTGCTATTTAGTACGAAGGTTTTTGGAACACCTTCTGCCAAATTGCGTCCGCGCACTTCTATTTCTTTTACTACCGCGTTGGGGAATGCGCAGCCTATAGTAGTTTTAATTTTTTCTGCTGTAGCTTCGCCAATTAAGGTGCCATAGTGTCTACGTACATAATTAATTATGCTTTCATCAAATCTGTCGCCACCTATGCGTACCGATTGTGCAGAGACTACGCCGTTTAAAGATATAATCGCAATCTCCGCGGTACCGCCGCCTATGTCAATTACCATAGATCCATTTGCAGCTTCAACTGGTAAGCCAGCGCCAAGCGCTGCAGCCATAGGTTCATCAATTAGATATACTTCTCTAGCCCCTGCGCCAAGGACTGATTCTCGAATAGCGCGACGTTCTACTTGTGTTGCACCACATGGTACACAAATTAAAACACGTGGTCCGGGACGAAAAAGACGGTTCTTATGTACCTTATTGATAAAATACTGCAACATCTTCTCTGTAGCACTAAAGTCTGCAATCACACCATCCTTCAGTGGACGTATAGCCGTGATATTGCCGGGAGTGCGCCCAAGCATAGTCTTTGCTTCTAGACCCACTGCCACCACTTTCTTGTGCTCACCAGTGCTAACATTCTGTTGTATAGCAACAACTGACGGCTCATTTAAAATAATCCCCTCACCTCGCACATAAATAAGAGTATTCGCAGTGCCAAGATCTATTGATAATTCGCTGGAAAACATTCCCGTTAATTTTTTAAACATGGTTGGCGTCCTTCCAAGTCCATCCTTGATATACCTAAATCTAAGTGTAATAGCAACAATGGATATAATCCACTAGGCCGGCCTGTTTTCCGACCTATGCGCATACACGAAACTTTATAGGCTACTGGCAGTCTAAGCAAATGGAAGGAGAAGTATATGGCCGATGAACGTGAATTTTTGCCAGGGTTTAAAGAGTATAGCAACAAGCCTGCTGCACCGGTGGGTGGAGATGAGTTGCTACGCCAAAGCACCAGCCAAATATTGAAAGATGCTAACTTGGCAATTTTTCTGCTCAAGGAACTACTCCCCATGGCAAAACAAGATGAAAACTTGAAAGACGATTCCCAATCATTTGAAGACATATCAAAAATACTTGCTGGTCTGCCTGCTCTAGCACAAAAAATGGATCATCTGCTGGTGCTGGCTAAAAACCCTACAAATTATGCTAAAATTTCTGAAGATATCCAAAAAATCTTGAATGAAATTAAAGTAAACATAGGCACAATCTCAACACTCATCCCGACAGAAGTCACGCAAACTTTTGATATTAAAACACCAGAAAACCAATACAACATGTCTAAAAATATTTTAATCTATGCGTTGTCTAGGATCAAAATGTTCGGGCAAAAATTACAAAGTGAAGCAGATAAAGCCCAAAGATCTACATACGCAGCACAACCAAGGCAAGAACAGGATCCTTCTACCATACCTAAACCAAAGCATCATTGACATACGCGCACATATCCAATATCTTTGTTGCATGCCAAACATTAAGTTCAGTAAAGCAACGCTTTGCTTAGTTATTTTTTTAGCCTGCACAGGGATTTTGTGTGCCGTCAATCCGGCTCCGATTCTGCTTGTTTACAAAACACTATATGTAAAATATGTGCGCATCACCAAGAGTGCATTTACATCTCGTTTTAAGCCCCAAGACTTAGATAAAGCCATAGAACATGCCAAAGCCCAGCCTTGGGTACAAAAGCAGATTGCTAGCGATTTAGCACCGTTTAAACATGGTATTAGATCTGAACAGATCCAAAGCTGGTTTAAAACATTTCAACATCCCACCGAAACTAAGCTGGTAAAGTTTACAGTCAAAAATAAACAGCTATCTGTAGAATCGCCTGATGAGTTAAAAGGATCGCGTGCTTACAAAACAATTTATAGCGTTATAGAGCTATTGAATGCGCAAGGCAAAGTGCCAGATTGTGAGTTTATAGTATCTCTTAATGATTACTTAGGTTTTATACCTGATCAATGTGCACCAGTAGCGATATTCAGCTTTGCTAAACATACTGGCATAGCAGTGGAAAAAGATACTATTCTGATCCCAGATTGGATGAACATACGTTACTGGGATACTTTACGAGGACGTATTGCGCTTGCGAACAAGCTTTACCCATGGCGTCGCAAAGAAGCAGTATTGCATTGGCGCGGTGGTACGACTGATAGCATGTTACATAGGGCTAAACTAGTTGCACTGAATAAAAAGTTGCATTATTTGGATGTTGGCATGACGGAAGGTGCTAACGCTATGCCTTATGTTGATCCTGAAAATAGCGTTAAATACAAATACCAAATTGCTCTAGACGGCTCGCGCTGTACATGGGAACGAATGATTTGGCAAATGGCAGCGAATACAGTCTTGATTAAGCCTAACTCACCACAAATACAATGGTTTCATTTGGGTCTAGAGCCTTATAAAAACTATGTACCAATGCGTACTGTGGATGAAATCAATGTTGCTGCTATTTATACTTGGCTAACAGATCATGATCAAGAAGCTCGCGCGATAACAAAGAACGCCAACAAGTTTGCACAAGAGAATTTTAAAACACAAGATTTTTTTGCTTACTACGCGATATTATTACAGGAATATGCAAAATTATATAAAGGCTAGATAGCAATACAGACAAGAACTAGCCCCGCATATCACCAAGATACTCGGGGCCATGACTATCCTTTAACGGCTAGCCTCTTCATCATCATCTTCACCAAACATGAAATTCATTTCTTGGTCGTTTTCTTCTAAGTAATCTTCTTCTTCATAAGGTGTTGGAGCAGGAGATCCCTTTTTAGAATTAGTAGCAGCACTGTTCTTGACTAGTGAAGGTTTGCTGGTGCTAGGACGCAAGAAAGCAGTGACAGCTGGCTTAGCATTTAACTGTGATACCCATTCGATCAAAGTAGCTACTTTATCAGTCGCGTTTTCTGCGTTTAATAAACCAGTTCTTGTCACTGACATTTCTGACTGCAATTTATTTATTTTTTTTTCAATACTGGACTTGCCCTTAGGCGTAGCTTTATTTGCTTTTTTAGTTAACTGTGAAAGTTGCTTGTCTTGGGTGTTTAAGCTTTTGATCCAAGCTTTAGTTTCGGTCTGAGCTTGTTTTTGCACCTTGGTCGCTTGTTTTACTATACCAGCTAAGAAGGTAGCAACTGTGTTTTTGCCAGTTTTAACTTTTGTGCTTTTGCGTTTAGTAGCTGTTTTCTTCACAGTGCTTTTTACGCTTTTTGTCTTAGCTTTTGCTGTTTTTGCTTTTACAGTTTTTGCTGGTTTTGCTGGTTTTGCTTTTACAGTATTTGATTTGGATGCTTTTTTCTTTGTGGATTTAGCAACTGTAGCAGTTTTACTTGGTTTTGCTACGCTAGTTTTTTTGCTTTTTGTAGCAGAACTCTTGCTAGCTTTTGCTGTAGCTTTTTTTGTGGTTTTTGTAGTCTTGCTAGCAGTAGGTTTGCTAGTGGTTGTCTCTTGTTTGGTTTTGGTCGCTGCCATTTAAAAGTCCTCGTTTCTAATTAATTAGCTGGTACAGTATACCAAGAATAAAATTGTCTTGTCTATTCAGGATTCTTTCTATAAATTATCGCGATATTTCCAATCAAATTCAACGCAACTGCCTGTAAAGCTGTACATAGCTCATCCATCATCGCTTGACGCTCATCTTTATCTTCCACACTGATCCTGATTTTTATTAATTCGTGAGCAGTTAAAGCCTGATCGGCTTCTGCTATAACGTTGCTGGTCAACCCTTTATGCCCTATCATCACCACGGGTTTTAGGTGGTGCGCTGCCGCCACTAACGCTAGGCGCCGCTTTTTATCAATATTGCCGGTACTCATAGTTCTTGCCTTTGTCATATAAATAGCATGCATACTATCCGATGCTGGCTCTGCAGTAAAGACTTACTTGGTCTAAACTTGCAATATGGACACAATAACGATTCAGACTAAAGCGTATACCCTGCTTGAGCTATTGGTTACCATCACGATTGTTGGAACACTTATGGCCCTAGCCGTACCTATATATGTTGACCATATCAATAAGGCGCAAGTGGGTGATGCACTCAATACCCTCTCTAAGCTAGAAATGGCAGCTAAACTTGCCTATGAAGAAAATAATTCCAACACTTCCATAACTTATGCTGAAACTTCTTTTGCCAATAATGTTGTTACGGCACTAAACGCACCGCCGGTGGTGAATGGTCTCTACATTTATCCTGGTGGCAACGCGAACGTTGCAAATAATCAGTTCCTGGTTTGCGTCTATGTTGGTAGCCTGAATTTTACAGGTTATGTAGCGCCAACTGCTGGCTCAGCAGGCACGTATTCCAGAATCTGTAAACAGGTCACAGCTGAAGATCCAATTTACACAGTAGAATGCGGCGCTCTAGACGGTAGCACTACTGATGTGCCGACAAAATATTTACCTACAAGTTGTGATTGCCCAAATATTTGGGGTAGCGCCTGTTAGCTTTGACAGCGCACGAAAATTAATGAATAATTGTTGCAGTTGCGCCCGTAGCTCAGTTGGATAGAGTACTTGGCTTCGAACCAAGTGGTCGGAGGTTCGAATCCTTCCGGGCGCGCCACCAAATAACCAAAATTTTACCTTATTTATCAACAAGTTAGACTTTTAATTAGTTTTATACCTAAAACTCCTGATTAAA
>DALYEH010000090.1:0-624 GCA_031972715.1 Gammaproteobacteria bacterium
AATCCTGACAAGTTACATCAGCTATCAGAAATATTTGCAAAGCTTACAGAGAGATAAAAGTAATCGCTCCAGACAAGTAAAAATCAAAAAAAACTTATTAGACAGCGATGGTCGTGCTGCACGCAAAGTATTGATAGACACATTAGTGATTAATTTAGAGCATCTTACACACGATATAAGCGAATTAAGCACTGTAAGCAGCGAAACTGTAACAGAAATTGGCGAGGGGATCCACCCACACTCCTCACATGATGCTACGGGAATTGCCGCTGACTTCATCACTCCTTTAACTGGTATACTTGGGATTTTACAGGTTGGTTATGAAGCCAACAATAATAATGCAATATTGCGCAATTCATTCAGTGAATTTCAGCAAGCAATTAAGTCTTTAGACAAAGACACGATCATACGTTTATATGAGCAAAATCCACATGATCCTGATGCACAAATTAATAGCGTCAAAGAATATGCTAAAAATCAGTTGAGTAAACATGGTTTCTTCAAAGTTTTATATTCTGGCGTTATGTATAGCATATTCTTTGGTATGGTGCTTTCGTTTTTTGCACCTTTAGCTTACATTTATACCTTAGTCGGTTTTGGCATTAGTGCCTATGCAGCAAACAA
>DALYEH010000090.1:634-2611 GCA_031972715.1 Gammaproteobacteria bacterium
TATAAAAACAGCTTCTGAAAAAGAAAAAGCTGAAAATATGCTTAAAAAAATTGACACTTTCATAAATCAACCGCAGTTAGATCTCATTACGGTCGATGTTTTGAATGCAGCTATGCGCAACAGCTTAGAACGCAAGCCTAAATTAAGAAAACCTGAAATTCTCAATGAAATCAATATCACTACTGCAAACAGAGCCTTAACACATATTACACGCTTCAGTTCTCTAATCAATGCTGCTGCTTTGACGGTATTACCTTTTGTATCTGGGGTAATTGCTTCAATTAACTCGATGTTCACCTGGAGATCAATAAGGATCTATCTAAAAACACTGCAAGAAAACCCTGAGACTGCACTACAAGGCAGTTTAGCAGTGGATGAGGAGACACCTTCACTATTATATTATTATGGCAGTAATTTAATACGCAGCTATATTTTTAATGTTAAAGGCCTAGATGCTATGCAACTGGAATTAGAAGCTGCTGATATCCCCTTGAAAAGAGAAACTGGCATTAAAGCGATAATACGTACTATCTTGGCTCCTCTAGGTATTATGTATACAGCTCAAGCACAAAGTGTGTTAAGAACACTGTACGATGGTAATAACCCAGCAGCTGTTGAATTATTAGAAAAAGTACGTTTAGATTGCAAGCATTCATATTTAGAAAAAGAACTTGCAAAATATCTAAAGAAAAATAAATCTAGACTTAATATTAGCAACGCATTAGAAGAAATACGCACAAAACATTTAAATAACGATAGCGCAGATCTCAATCTGCTGATGCATCACTATTTACAAGACAACACGATATTTAATTTGAAAACAGCAGTATTTATTACTGGCTTAACCACCGGCACATCTTGGGCGCTATTGACATTAGGTATCGGTTTAACTTTTTTCTTACCAGCAGCTCCTCTATTTGTAATAGCAGCAATAAGCATGGTATTAGTTTCGCTTGTCACTTCATATGTTGCAGCTAGGATTGAGGCCAATAAAGCTCGTGCTTTATTATCAAGCTGTTCAGTTGCTGACAGCAGTGATCTACTCAAGAGATGCAACTTTCCACATGTCAAGCAGTTTCTCAAAAACTCTGCTCATCATACTAAGGCCCCAGTACATGAGGCGCATAAAAATTCCTACACGAAACTATTACGTTTACATAAACGATCTAAGCCATCGAATGCTGACAACTTATCTGCCTTTACGGATGTTTGCGAGTATCTTACTTCCAGTGCTACAAAAAAATACATTTCTGGTATTGAATATAAAACAGTAATTACTCCAGAGCGTAGTGTTAGTTTATATGAGGTGAACAATATCAATATTGCAGAAGGTTTAAGTAGAGAGCAAAGCATACTTACAGCGCCTGTTAATCCACATGACGCCTTCGACCTGCATCAAGGAACTGAGCATAGTTGGCAGATATTCATCGCCTATATGCAGCAAATAGAAAGCAAAGAGTGTATTTTTAGTCTCGGCGATGAAGATTTAGAAAACCGTGCCCAACAATTTATAGCCGCTTTATTATTAGAGTTTAGTACAGGGGATGCATTTTTGTGCAATATAAAGTTTAGCTTCGAAAATCTTGCCACTGCCCAGGCAATCTTTCAAGCATTAACAAAAACAGAGTTACATATTAATAATGAATACTATAACCGTCGTGCATTAGATAGGATTCGTGCGCATTTCGGATTGATTGAGATTAATGGCACATTGCAAAGTCTTAACACCATGAATAAAGTCATGCTACATCCATATGTAACACAAGCACATATGCAAAATCAGAATATTTTTGATCCGTATATTACAGCTCTATGTGTACAGAATGCGTTGGAGTTTTCGCAGCCATATCAGGCAGAACCATTCTCAAGACGGGATACTGGAAATACCCAGCCAGAAAATTTGAATTCACGGCCAGGCTCACCAAGCCTTTTACAGAATGTATTGCAAAATGTAAGAAAAGCCTGGCACAACCTTGT
>DALYEH010000090.1:2621-3570 GCA_031972715.1 Gammaproteobacteria bacterium
TTTAGTACAGCCTTTACCAGAAGTTATAACCTTAGATGCTGCAAAACTAAATTGCTGCGATGAATTAAAAGACAGTATCTTACTCTGCTTTAAAGCTAGGAAGAACAGTATTGAACGAAAACTATTGCAAGCGCAACGTGATGAAAATCAAGATCAAATAGCGTTGCTGTATACAGCGATTGATGAGTTGGAACGTGATTTCGCGATTTTCAAGCAGGCATGTATAGATCCAAACTCTATTGACAAACAGATATCTAAAACCGCGCTACAATATTGTGAAAAACGTTATTGGTTAGGTAACAGCTCAGATGCACGTAAGCTTTTGATGCCAAGTACGCAAGAAAAAGAAGCTATAGCACAACTGCGTCTGACGGCTCATAAACTGCTCAGAACACAATAGGGATTTATTTCAAAAATAATTCTTGTAGAATTTCTTTATAAATATAAGACAACTGATCAAGATGAGCACAACTTACGTGTTCATTAATCTCATGCATAGTAGTGTCCAATAAACCTAGCTCTAATGTTTCACAATCTAATTCACGAACTATAAATCTAGCGTCTGACGTTCCGCCTACGCAGCGTACTACAGGCTCTAACTGTTGCATTTTGCGCACGATCTTAGATGCAACCTCGGTTAAAAGGCCCCGTTTTGACAAATATGGTACACCGCTAATACGCCAAGTGATTGTATAGGGAAGATTTTGTTGTGTGTCTAGTAAAGTAACAATTTTATCTTTAATTGCTTCTGGAGTCACGCTAGGCGAAAATCGTAAATTAAATCTGCAAGTTAAACTTTCAGGAATAACATTTTCTGCACCACTATCAGAATGCAAACCCGTGATCTGCAAACTTGTAGCAGGAAAATCTGCGCATGGTTTGTCCCACTCAATTTGTGTTAAGGCCAATAAAGCCTGCAACGTATTATGTATGGGATTTACAGCGCGCT
>DALYEH010000090.1:3580-6112 GCA_031972715.1 Gammaproteobacteria bacterium
TTTTTCTAAAACTTTTATAGTGCCGTTATGCGCAGGACCTTCTTCATCGCTAGTGATTAAAAAACTAATTGTGCCAGGAAATTCTGGATTAGAGGTGATGAACTCCTGCACTGCAACAATCATAGCTGCGATACCGCCCTTCATATCAGCTACACCACGACCATACAACTTGCCATCACGCTCACTGGGTACAAAAGGATCACTGCTCCAAGCATTGTGATCGCCAGGAGGTACCACATCAGTGTGTCCTGCAAACACAAAATGCGGAGGCTTGTTGCCACGCGTAGCCCACAAGTTTTGCGTGTCGTCACACCTCATGTCTTCAATCTTAAAACCGAGTTTTTGTAATTCAGCCGCGATAATTTGCTGGCATCCAGCATCATGCGGTGTGACAGATGGGCAGGCAATCAAGCGCTTAGTTAGGTCCAGTGTCGCTGATGACATCTTAGGAACGATTTCTTCTATGAATACGCTTTCTACCTTTGCCTATACGACGACGATTCTTACGAATTTGAAATATCATTTTTTACACCTACTTTTGATAATTGAATGGCGAGGAGTATATTACCATGGCACCTAAATTTTTTGTATATCCTTTACAGTCTGAGAACTAATCCTGGCAAAAAGACTTAGCTTACTGAATTAAGCCACAGTACTAGTTATATTAGCTGCACACATCCACAGCCGAACATGTACTATACTGGGGTAGCTGTAGGTCTTTTTAATTGCAGATAACACGTTTTAAGGAATCATGACTAACATCACGAAGAAACTATTTTTTCCATATTTATTGATTATGTACGAGGTAATACTGTACTTATCTAATGATATGTATCTGCCAAGTATGCCTACAATAGCAACTGATCTAGCCCTAACTGAACATCAAATACAAGCTACTTTAACATTCTGGTTTTTAGGTGCAAGTTCCCTACAATTTATTCTTGGACCAATTTCTGATCGTTTTGGTAGACGTAAAGTTATTTTGGGCGGAGCACTGTGTTTTATTATAGCTTCAATATTCTGTGCAATAGCAGATTCGCTTAGTACATTGTTACTTGCACGTTTGATTCAAGGTACCGCTATTTGCACCTTAGTGGCTGGATATGCAGCTGTACATGAGTCTTTTGCTACCAAGGACGCTATCAAACTGTTTGCAATTATAGGTGCAATTACCATTCTTGCTCCTGCTCTAGGTCCATTATTCGGCTCAATCATTGTGCAATTTGCGAGTTGGCGCTATATATTTTGGATTTTGGCGATTGCAAGTTTATTGATCTTTGTAGCGCTATTATGCTACTTGCCAGAAACTAACAAAAAACGCAAGAAACTTAATATAAAAGCAATTAGAAAGGATTACATAAAAATTGTCTCTAACAAAGACTTTATGATCCCATGCATGAGTTACTTTCTATTAGTTGCTGTTGAATTTTTATGGGCATTCGAATCACCTTTTATTATGATTGAAGTTTATCATACATCTATCATGTATTATGGTGCTGCGCAAACGATTATTTTTGGCTGTTTCTTATTAGGTGCTATGGCCACAAAATGGCTTTTAGATCGTTATAGTGTCAAGGTACTTATAAAGCATGGACTAACTTTAACTATAACAGGTACGATACTCTTTTGGGTGATCTCTATACTCTATCCTACAATAGTTGCAGGTATAGGCTGTATGATGTTAATAGCACTTGGCACCTCAATGCTTGTTGCACCATTGACACGCTTGGCATTAGCCTCTTGCAAACAACCTACAGGCATGGTTACCGCTATGTTCACCTCAGCTACCAATCTCGCTGGAGTAGCGGTGGGCGTATTATTAATATTCAATAAAACTGATAGTTTATTATATGTGGCGACCGTCACAGCAATATGCGTAGCAATTGTAAGCCTTTTAATCATGCGTTTACGTGCGCCGATTGCAGGTACTTCGAAATTTAAAAGGATATTTTAATTCTGCAGCATAGGGGTTAAATAGGGCCACACGTTTTTTAACAGTATCTCTTGCGCCGCAGCATTAGGATGCACTTGATCTTTCTGGAAATAACGCAAGTCTTGTTCAAAACCAGACATCAAAAAAGGTACTAAAGGTACTTCGTAAGTCTTACTCAATTTCGAGTACACTGCACTAAACGCCTCCGTATAAGTTTTACCATAATTTGGTGGCATTCTAAAACCAAGCAATAGTACTTTAATATTATCTTTTTGTGCCATTTCTATAATTTTTGCTAAATTGTTTTGCAATAGCAGCACTGGATTGCCACGCAAACCGTCATTGGAACCTAAGCCAAGCACCAAAATATCTGGCTGGTACTTCTCTAATAATTTTGGTAATGCATTCAGACCATCTGCAGATGTTGCTCCAGAAACACTAGCATTTACAACTACTACGGAGTACTTTTGCTCATCTAGTTGTGCACTTAGTAAGTCTACCCATGATTGACCTCGTGCCAAACCATAACCTGCCGACAAACTATCCCCTAGAACTAGAACTGTAGTACTGGAGTAACAGGCAGATGCGTAGTAAAGTAT
>DALYEH010000091.1:0-5908 GCA_031972715.1 Gammaproteobacteria bacterium
CGCTTCGCGGCCGCTTACGCGGTCCAAATTTGCAATCCTGCAAATTTGTCGAACGGACTATTTTAATGTCGGACGTTCGATCTAAAATTCGAAATAGTGCTTTTTTAATAGGAAATCGTAATTTGAAGTGGCGCGCCCGGAACGATTGACTCGCCCCATCCCTGGGGCTCGCCGCTTCGCGGCCGCTTACGCGGTCCAAATTTGCAATCCTGCAAATTTGTCGAACGGACTATTTTAATGTCGGACGTTCGATCTAAAATTCGAAATAGTGCTTTTTTAATAGGAAATCGTAATTTGAAGTGGCGCGCCCGGAACGATTCGAACGTCCGACCGCCTGGTTCGTAGCCAGGTACTCTATCCAACTGAGCTACGGGCGCGCAAGCTGAGGCCAGATTATGTGTCAAATAGTGCGATATGTCAACTATTATTGTAAGTTTGGATTCTGGTAAAATATTACCTGTTTATGATCCGGACCATCATATTCCATCAGCTGAATAGCATATCTTAATTTGAATGGTGACTCCAATAAGCCGATTGAATGTACTGGCCCCATTTGCTTATCCTTGTTATGACCGCGTTTATTAGGTTCATATTGATTAGTAATGATGGCGTATTTAAATCGTGGCAGAATATTTTTAATAAAATACTGGATTTCCTCTATTGGCCAGTGCTGCATAACGTCCTTCATGATTAATAAATCCCCAGATACGTTTTTCTGCGCTAAATCTTGTAAACCAAGAGTATGCTCAAAATGCACATTATCACGCGTATATGCCTGTTTATTAGTCTCTATTAAGTTTTCTACTACATCATAGCCAACGTAGCTTTTGCCCTGTGGCAGGGTCATATTGCGCATTATCTGCCAATCACCACAGCCTATGTCCACTATGGTTGTGATACGAGGGTCAAAAAGCAAATCCTGCAAAAGCACCATATATGGCCTTGCATGCACTGGATTTGATCCTAAGCCTGACCCATCTTCCCACTCATTCGTGGCATATATATCGGTAAAAACCCTCACATAGTCCTTTTCTTCAGCGCCGGGGCGAAATTTAGGCAAGCTAGGCAAATATGATTCTTTATAGTATTGATAATTTACTACTGCAGCAATCGCAGCTAAAGACATAATAAGGCCAATATAAAATTTAGTTTTGGGACTGATTCTTTTTTGCATAATACTTCCTTGTAGCACTATCAAATATAAACTAGATCATGCTTATATTTTGGCGGAGAGAGAGGGATTCGAACCCTCGATGGAGTTTTATCCCCATACTCCCTTAGCAGGGGAGCGCCTTCGGCCACTCGGCCATCTCTCCAATTCATGCGCTATTCTACATCACAGACTTTTATTTTTATATAGTTTGCGCTCCATGACTTGCTTGCTGCGTTACGCAATCCTTGCTTCACTTGCAAGCTACAGCCATTAGGCAATATCTACAAAATTTCAATTGCGCAACACCTTTGCTACGCAATATAAATCAAGATGGAAGTTTACCACATTGAAAAAGCTTTTATCAAATTAACTTATTGCTGATCGCCTAGTGGGCTATCAGTATCATTGGAAGGTAAATGCATTTTATTGCCAATGCCATCTTCTTCATCTTCCATAGAAGTTTGTGATCCAGCTTGTTGAGATTTCTCACGTTGAATTCTTTGATAAATTTCTTCGCGATGAACTGAAATGTTTTTTGGTGCATTGACGCCAATTCTGACTTGGTTACCCTTAACACCAAGCACAGTAATACTTACGTCATCTCCTATCATTAGGGTTTCTCCCGCCCTTCTTGTTAAAATCAGCATTCGTTTTTCTCCATACTGCTATTTATTAATTATTTTGTCAGCTAATCAGTGCACATTCACTAAAAATAATGAATCCTTATCGGGCGTGTGTATTGCACACTTTTATTTACGCCTTGTCAATCCTTCTTATGCAAATATTCCTGTAAATTACACTCTTTCTACTAAATTATCCGAAAATTCCTGACAATTTTGATTTATATATCCTTTATCTAGTTCGAACGCCTCATGTAGAGCTTGGATACTCTCTACTATATATTTTTCGTCCAATATCACTGAGACTTTAATTTCTGAGGTAGAAATTGACTGTATATGCACGTTAATATCACTCAAAGTCTGTAAAATCTTAGTTGTGATGCCTGGATGCGAACGCATGCCAACACCTACTAAAGATAATTTTGCTACATGCGCATCGACTAATATCGCTTCTATATTTAATATACTGACGAGAGGGTTAATTATATTTAATGTCTTATTTAAATCACTTCTCTGCACGGTAAAAGAAAAATCTATCAAACCATCACGCGCCACATTTTGCATAAGCATGTCTATTTCTATGTTTGCCTCTGCAAGCGGGCTTAAAACATCACTTAATTGCCCTAAATGCGCTGGCAAACCGCGCACTACAATTGCAGCCTCGTTACAGCTATGCGCGATGCCAACAACTTTTTGTTGCTCCATACCGGTATCCTCATATGAAATTAATGTGCCAGAACCAGGCGCAAAAGTAGATAGAACACGCACAGGGACATTATACCGACCCGCTATTTCTACAGAGCGGATTTGCAAGACTTTGGCGCCTAAACTAGCTAGTTCTAGCATTTCTGATAGTGAAATATGCTCCATGCGTCTAGCGTTGGACACAATACGCGGATCAGCAGTATATATGCCATCTACATCTGTATATATCTGACATTCATCAGCTTGCAATACTGCTGCAAGCGCTACAGCGGTAGTATCTGAACCGCCACGCCCCAAAGTTGTTATATTGCCTGTACAATCTACGCCTTGAAAACCAGCTACTACTACAATAGTGCCTGCGTCTAAATCAGTTAAAATTTTCGTTGTGTCAATATTAGTAATACGTGCTTTATTAAAGGCCTGATCTGTATGAATGCCTAATTGTGCACCGGTATATGATTTCACAGCAAATCCCAGGTTAGATAGTGCCAAACTCAATAAGGCTATGGTAATTTGTTCGCCTGTGGCTAGTAAAACATCCAATTCACGAGCATTAGGCATGTCGGTCAAATTATATGCCATATTCAAAAGGCGATCAGTTTCACCTTGCATAGCTGAAACAACCACGACTAATTTATCGCCGTTTTTATAGGCCTCACCTATTTTTACAGCAACTGCCTGTATTTTTTCTAAATCAGCAACTGAACTGCCACCAAATTTTTTAACTAATAGCGCCATGGCTTTACCTTTACAACTTGCTTTCTACCCAGGCATAAACCGAGTTTAATGCTGCGGATAAATGCTCTGGTTGGTCGCCTCCAGCCTGTGCCATATCAGCTCGTCCACCGCCTTTGCCACCTACTTGCAACGCAACACTATTAATCAATTCACCAGCATTAACTTTGTTAGAAAAATCTTTAGTAACACCAGCAACCATACTGACTTTGTTATCTTCTTTGGCTGCCAACACTACTACGGCTGATCCTAATTGCTGTTTAAATTTGTCTACTGCCTCGCGCAAAGATTTTGCATCCCCTGCAGGTAATTCCGCAGCAATCACTTTTACGCCTTTAATACTGCGCGCTTCTTGTATTAAATCTCTACCATTACCGCCTGCTAACTCTGCCTGTAACTTGGCATTTTGTTTCTCTAGGCTCTTCACTCTGGCGTTTATCTGCTGCAAGCGAAGCTCTAATTCTCCTGGTGTAGTCTTTAAAGTTTCTGCCAACTGATGCATAAATTGTTCTTGTGATTGTACCCATGCTACTGCAGTCATACCAGTAATCGCTTCTATTCTACGCACTCCAGCTGCAATCCCAGATTCACTAACAATTTTAAAGAAACCTATATCACCAGTGCGCTCAGTGTGTGTACCGCCACATAATTCTATTGAAAAATCTTTGCCCATCGTTAAGACGCGAACTTTGTCACCATACTTTTCACCAAACAAAGCCATAGCACCACTAGCCATAGCTTCTTTTGTAGACATGACTTTTATTTCTGCTGCTAGATTTTCTTGTATTTTTTGATTCACAAGATTTTCTATCGCAAATATTTGCTCGGTAGTTAATGGCGCTGGTTGTGCAAAATCAAAACGCAAACGCTGATCATCTACCACAGAACCTTTTTGCTGTACGTGCGTACCCAAAACTTTACGCAGCGCAGCATGCAGCAAGTGCGTTGCAGAGTGATTAGCTTTTATTTTTATGCGCCGTTGTGCTTCTACGCTCGCTTCAACAGTATCGCCCACGTGTAATGTGGCACCTAAATTTTCACCACAATGCACATGTCCTTGCGCAATTTTAATTGTATCTATTACAACAAACTCAAACCCCTTGCCGCTTAAAGCGCCGATGTCGCCTACTTGCCCACCAGACTCTGCGTAGAATGGAGTACGATCTAAAATCACACACCCTGTCTCATTAGTTCCCAACTCATTGACCGCTTGACCATCTTTGTATATTTCAACTATTTTCGCAGTATCTTGTACCTTTTCATACCCAGTGAACGTAGTAGCTGTTTTGGGAGTAAACTCTGATTGTTTAACACTGAATTTGCTAGCACCACGCGCTCTAGCTTTTTGCTGTTCCATCCTTTTCTCAAAACCAGCAACATCAATAGATAAATTTTGTTCGCGTGCTATGTCCGCGGTTAAATCTGTAGGGAAACCGTATGTATCATACAACATAAAAACTACATCGCCAGGTATTTCCGTGCCATTTAAATTATTAATTGTTTCTTCTAAGATTTTTAAACCAACATCTATAGTTTTGGCAAATTGCTGCTCTTCTTGTTCAAATACACGCTGTATATTCTTTTGCTCACGCACAAGCTCAGGGAATTGATCGCCCATTTCTTGCGTTAAATACGGGACTAAAGTATGGAAAAATATTTTATTAATCCCTAATTTATGCCCATGGCGTATAGCACGACGCATAATACGACGCAATACATAACCACGGCCTTCGTTGCTAGGTACCACGCCATCTGCCACTAGAAAAGCGCATGCGCGCAAATGATCCGCTACTACTCGCAATGATTTGTTCTTTAAATCATGAATACCATAAGCCTTAGCAGTTTTTTCTATAATATTGCGGAACAAATCAATTTCATAATTATTGTGTACACCCTGCATTACTGCCGCAACGCGCTCTAAGCCCATGCCTGTATCAACTGAAGGCTTTGGCAAAGGCGTGAGATTGCCCTTGGCATCACGGTCATATTGCATAAATACAATATTCCAAATTTCTATATATCTATCGCCATCTGCATCTGCTGAGCCTGGTGGCCCACCTGGAATATCTGCACCATGGTCATAAAAAATTTCGGTACACGGTCCGCAAGGGCCTGTGTCGCCCATAGACCAAAAATTATCTTTTTCTCCACATCGAGTAAAACGGTTTGGGTCGACCTTGATGTCTTGTAACCAAATCTCTGCGGCTTCATCATCGTCTTTATAAATCGTAACCCACAAACGCTCAGGTGGTAATTTTAAAACCTGCGTCACAAAATCCCAGGCATATTTTATGGCTTCACGCTTAAAATAATCTCCAAAGCTAAAATTACCTAACATCTCGAAAAAGGTATGATGCCGTGCCGTAAAACCTACATTTTCTAAATCATTATGCTTACCGCCGGCCCGTACGCAGCGTTGGCTGCTTGTAGCTCGCGTATAACCACGCTGTTCTGTACCTAAAAATACATCTTTAAACTGGTTCATACCCGCATTTGTGAACAATAAGGTTGGGTCATCCGCCGGCACTAAAGAAGAACTGGGCACAACGGTATGCCCGTGCGCATGAAAATAGTCTAAAAAGGCTTTACGCAGCTCGGAAGTATTCATCTAACCAACCCTATTTTTGTAACAAAACTAAGTACCCAGACACCATATTGCCATATTCTTTGCGCAAATCAATGGGTTGGCTATAGA
>DALYEH010000092.1:0-5803 GCA_031972715.1 Gammaproteobacteria bacterium
AATCTATAACCATCAAATCAGACCTAGTTTGTTGCGCGACTTTGTAGGGTGGTATTATAGCCCTCTAGATGCAGATAGAATGTTTAGGGCGGCGCAAGCTTGGATTGGCGAGCATGATTTTTCTAGTTTCAGAGCTTCTGGTTGCCAAAGCATTTCGCCCAGACGGAATGTAAAAATGATTGCTATTGAGCGTAGAGCAGAGCTAGTGATTATTGATATAATAGCGGATGCATTTTTATACCATATGGTTCGAAATATGGTTGGTGTGTTATTAGAGATTGGTAGTGGTAGACGCTCGGAAGCATGGGCGGCTCAAGTGTTGCAGGCTAAGTGTAGGACTAAGGCGGGCATTACTGCGGAGCCTAATGGCTTATACCTGACCGAGGTATTATATCCGGAGCATGTGCATATACCACGGACAAGACAAGATTTATGGTTTATTAATCAGGGTTAGACAAATGAGTTGGGTTAAAAAATTAATACCTTCAAAGATACTGCCTTCAGAACAAAAAAAGAAGGGGGTGCCAGAGGGCTTATGGTCCAAGTGTCCAGAGTGCAGTTCATTTTTATTTATAAGCGAATTAGAACGCAATCTTGAAGTGTGTCCTAAATGTAACCATCATTTACGAATAAGTGCTCGTAAGCGTATAGAAATGTTTTTAGATCCTGTCTTGCAAATGGAAATAGCAGCAGATTTAGAGCCAGTAGATAGATTAAAATTCAAAGACACTAAGAAGTATAAAGATCGTTTAGCAGCTGCGCAAAAAGCAACTAATGAAAAAGATGCTTTGATTGCATTTCGTGGTCAGTTGAAAGGCAGGCCAATCGTAGTTTGTGCATTTGAATTCGCCTTTATTGGCGGATCCATGGGTGCAGTAGTAGGCGAAAAATTTGTGCAAGCTGTGAACACGTCCATTTCTATACGTGCACCATTAGTTTGCTTTGCATGTAGCGGTGGTGTGCGCATGCAAGAATCATTAATTGGTTTGATGCAGATGGCTAAAACTAGTGCGGCATTAGCCAAACTAGCTAAATTGGCCATACCTTACATTTCTGTAATGGTAGATCCGTGTACGGGTGGAGTATCAGCTAGTTTAGCAATGTTAGGCGATTTAAATTTAGCAGAGCCAAAAGCTTTGATAGGTTTTGCAGGCCAGCGTGTGATAGAGCAAACTGTACGCGAAACTTTACCTGAAGGTTTCCAGCGCAGTGAGTTTTTACAAGATCAGGGATTTATTGACATGATTGTAGACAGGCGTGAGATGCGTGATACAATCGATAGGTTGCTAAGCAAATTGATTTAATGGAGTAATTTGGCAAATGGAAATGAATACAGCGGACGTATTGATTGGATGTGTGATCTTGCTTTCTACCGTGATAGGTATTTACAGAGGTTTTGTACGTGAGATTATCTCCGTGCTCGTATGGTTGATTGCCGCTGTAGTTGCATATATTTATGGTAAAGCCATGGGTGATTACCTAGTCTTTTTTGAAAACGCAGCTGTCAAAGAAGTGCTTGGTATGGTTTTAGTCTTTATAGCCATTGTCATATTAGGGCTGCTGATTAAAATGGTTGTAGCTAAAGCGGGTAAACTACCAGGAGTGACAACAATTGATAGGATTATTGGCGCAGTGTTTGGGATTGCACGTGGCTGTGTTTTAGTAGTGTTGGTATTGCTAGTTTCCTCAAGTAATATAGAAAAACAAGATTGGTATAAAAAATCAGTTCTGCTGCCTAAATTTGCTGCCGCCGCAGATGTCACAGCCAAAGCTACGCCTCAATCATGGAAAGAAGATTATAGGAATGCAGTGCAAGAGTTTATGAAAGCACAACAGTGTCCAGCGCCAGTAATGAAAGCTGAGCCCGCTGCACCAATGCCAATGCCTATGGTGCAGCCAGTAGAACAAACAACACAACCACAACCAGAGACGCAACAACCTGCACCAAAAGAAAATGCAGCACCCACAACACCACCTACATCTAAAACTTAGGTGGTGTTTGCTCGTTCTCATTTGAAGGTGCGAGCAAAAGGATCAAAACATTCAACACTAAATACGCGACATATGCAAGCAAGGCGCCTGTAAGGAGTGTAAAAGGTAGTAAACCCCCGGATGTTAAGCCGGTGAAAATCATTATAAAAAATACTACACAAAATCCTAAATATGCTATTCCAGGAAGTTTCATGATAAATAAGTGTACTGGGCTTAGTACTGCATCTCTTTTACGTTTTTTGATTAAACAATAAGTCGTATTGATGTAGGCTATTATATATATCACGTACAGACAAATTATGCTGCCAAGTATTGTATGATTAGCATAGATCTCACGAGCATGCTTTATTAGTGACAAGCTTGTTGCTAGAATTAACCCTAAAAAAATCGCGTTAGTGACTACCATGCCCAAGGCAAATTCTTTGCGCTTGATTGTACCAACAGGAGAAAAAAAAAGCTTTAGCATGTATCTATTCTCGTTTAGGTATCGGCTGAAGTTAATCGCCTAGAGGCTCGTCTTCGGACGGATAGAATAATAGTATTAAAAACACCACTGCTAAGCAAATATAAGCACCGTAAAGAATATCTTGATCTTGTGGGGCATATAGAATAATCCCGGACGCACCCAGGGGTATAATTGTCAGCCAAATGCTCCAGTCTATATCCCTGAGGCGCTTGCAGTACAAACAAAATTGTATCCATGTTGAAGGGATAATCAGGCTAAAATCAATGAGTTTTTGTGCAGTTGATACTTCCGCATAATTTGGGTGCATCTGGAAAACATGTAATGAATCACTCAGGCCTAGAGAATTTAAGAGCAAATGTGTTACAGCGGCCTGCAAAATAAAAAATACAATCGACCATAAAAAAATGCCTAATAAAAATGATATTCTGCCTATGCGTCCGAAAGGGGAGAATAAATAAGCTAACATTTTCTTGCTCCTTTAACTAAGTGCAGGAATTGATTAAAACACATAGCGTAGGTTCAACCATGCAGTATACCCGTGGTAGCGATCCTCAATGTCATAATCAAAATTAAATTTAAGTTCTAACTTATCCACTACTGCTACGGTAAATGCAGCACCTATCAATAAGCCGGTGCGACTTAAGGAGAAGCTGCTTGTTAGAGGAGAGCCACCCTCTACAAAACTAAAAATTGTATCTTGATTACCGGTAAATGGGGTGTAGAAAAACATAGTGTGCAATTCAGGTACAATGATCGATGGATCTGCAAGCAATGGCATGGCGGCTTTAGCCCCTAAGCCTAGAGTTACAATCGTAGGGTTATATCTATCGATGTTTAAATTTGCACCTCCGCCATTAGTCTCTGTATACGGATATTGCTTAGCATAAGTTAATTGCCCAAAAGCTTCTGGAGTTAATTCTAGGAATCCGAAAGCTTCATAGTCTTCACCAATGATTCCATTAATAGCAAATTGCTGGCTACTATAGGATGAACTTGCAAATTGATTGAAGCTATTAAAATTGATCAGGCGATTTGCATCAAAGTTATTGGCAGTAATTGCTAACACCCAGTCTACATATCTGGAGGAAGAAAGATTATATGTACCATAGAGCATACCTATATAACTTTGTAAGTTTGTGATAGAAAGCGTGTTAATTTTATCTTGTACATTGGAATTTACGTATGCAAATGCAGCGCCTAAGGTATAATAATCGTCTAAATTACGATCAAAACCTACAATGATCCCACCACTGCGAGCGTAATAACCAAGAGAGTCTTCTTTAGCATCTTGGTTTGCATACGCACCAAAAGGCCGCAACCACAAATGCGCATCTTTACCAATATCGCCAGCAAAATAGCTGCCATTGTGATCACGTAATTCCGCCAAGCGCAATTTAGCTTGACGCATGCTGTCGTTTTGGATTTGATAGCCGAAGATCGGCGCCGTAGTCAATGGGGCTAATTGTTGTAGGTTACTTTGCAAAGAAGCAACAGAGGTTGTTGCTTCCATGGCATTTAACAAAGTTAGCGCTGAAGAGTTAGGGCTATTATTACCAATGGCTTCAAGGCTGCCTGCAATGCTTTGCGTTAAATCTGTACCTGGGTATTCGTTAAAGCCGGTTCGTGTCAAAGTCACTTTAATAGTATTACCGCTTACAAAAGGTGTACCAAAGGATAAAAATAAAGTGCTAGCTGGTACTGCGCTAAAAGTAGGCGCAGTAATGGTGCCTAAAGTTGTAGTTACTAATGTATAAGTGCCTTCAGGGAAATAGCCTGGAGAATAGCCAGAAGCTGTGCCATAAGCTATAGAGAACGTATTAGCGCCACCATTATTTAGGTTGAAATTTCCAGTGCTTAAGGTAATGTTACCATAATTCTGTACATCTAGTAACGCTGCTCTATGATTGGTAATTCTATAATTAGAGGTTGTAATACTAATACCAGCCGCACTACCAGCAGTGACAACGTTAGTGCCTGTGCCCGTGAATGTACCTGTTTTGGCGATAGGCGCGCCTATATTGAAGGTTCCGTTATTCACTATGTTGCCATCGGCAGTGCTGGTGCCATTAATCGTTATGCTATTGGTTAATGTGCTACCACTATCAATCAAGATACTTCTTAAGTCTGAATTCGTGACGCCTAAGTTGAAAGTAGAGTTGTTTGAAATCTGTACGCTGTCAATTGTAGATATTGAATAAGTTGGTGTAAATGTTGCAGTACCAGAAGCACCAACCACTAAAGCACTACTACCTATAGAAGACACTCCTAAAATTATGGCACCGTTAATAGTTGGGGTGCCAGTTATATTCACTGCAGAGTGTAAAACACCACTAGTGACTATAGTGCCACTCACAGATGCGGTGCCGCTGATATTAATGTTATAGGTATCTTGCGCTGTTACGCCCACAATATTAGTTAAGGATGCTGCGTACAAGCCAGTGCCGGAGCTTATGGTGCCGTCTATGTTCATGTTTTGAGTAGTAAGCGTGTTGTCGTTACGGCTGACAAAGATTGCTGCTCCTGAACCATTGCTACCAGAATACGAGAGCGTGCCGCCAGAATTTACATTAATAGTTAGCGAGGGCCCTGGTGGCGCTGTTGTGTTTACGCCTATGGTATATTGTATGGCGCTGGTGCTTGGGGTGGCCATGGTTGCACCGGATGCAATCGTGACCACATCGCCGCTTAAAAGCTGTGTACCTGGTAAAGGCGTAGCTGGTAATGGAGGGTTTACCGTCGTGCCGACGCCTGGAGTAGGAAATCCAGGGGTTATTGTTCCTGGCGCAGCTCCTGAAACAGTATAAGTTTGCGCATAAAGCATAGCGGGCAAACAAGCCAACGCGATGACTATGTTTGCGCAAAAATAATTCCGTTTTATAAAAGCGCCAAAATCCATGTAATCAACCTAACTATATGGAATAGCTACATTACTGCTAGGTAGCCTGTATATATAAAGTATGGTTCGGGAATCTGTTTATTACAATGGGGAATCGTAGTTAGAGAAAGGTATGCACTAAGGATTACGCGCGGGGAATATCAACGTTAAAGGCAAAACCCACACTCCAATACATGCCGCGTGCAAGCTGCCTACCAGGAATATAGCCCGATACTTTATAGCCAAGCTCGCCTTTAGCAAATACGCCTTTGCCCATACGATAGTAAAGAGCCAAAAACTCTCCAAAGCCATATTTATTACTATTGGTACTGGCCGTGCCGTTTTGTAATAAATGTGGTTGGCGCCAAACCGAGAGTTTATTGACAGCATAAAAGCATTCGTTTTTAGTCAAAGGCGCTACCGTTAAATCGATACCGGCGGAGTTTTTGCCATGTGTTTTACCGTAACGG
>DALYEH010000093.1:0-2233 GCA_031972715.1 Gammaproteobacteria bacterium
TAGGCATAAGGTTTATTTAATATGCGCCAAATATCCGCCTTTATTATCAGTTTTATTATTTTATATGCCTGCAATCTGCATGCGGCAGTAATCAAAACGGTAATGGGTGACGTGCAAGAACATAATCCATGTATTTTGGCTCTATTAGAATCGCAAGCATTGTTGCGTTTAAAGCATATTGATCAATCAGGACCTCAGGCGTATTTTAGCGCCAACTTTCCATCATTTACACGTTATGAACACTCATTGGGCGTATATGCATTACTTAAGCGTTATAATGTTTCACAAGATGAGCAGATTGCTGGCTTATTGCACGATGTATCACATACAGTATTTTCACATGTAGCCGATATTTTATTTCAATCTGGCTCACAACGCACTGAATCATATCAAGATGCCATTCATGCTTGGTTTCTAAACAGCATGCACGTTGATAAAATTTTGAGTAAATATCATTTAACAATTCATGATGTAATGCCAAAAAATCCTAAATTTGTAGCACTTGAGCAACCATACCCAGACATGAATGCGGATCGCATTGAGTATAATTTACATACTGGTTTAGTCTTACAAGATCTATCTCCACAAGATGTAGAGCAAATTTTAAGCTCATTACATTTTGAATCTTCGCAATGGTTTTTTTCCAATATAGGCATGGCTAAAAAGTTTGCAAAACTCTCCACATACTACACTAAATCTTTTTGGGGCTCGCCAGACAATGTAGCCATGTATACTGCCACCTGCGCTGCAATTAGATATGCCTTGGAAAATAATATAATCGACAAAACAGATATGCATTTTGGCAATGATAGGCTAGTGGTTGATAAAATCACTTCTAGTGACGACCCTACTATGCGAGCTTTTTGTTCAATTTTATATAATATAGATCGACATTTTGTACAAACTGCTGATAATTATGATGTTTACCAACCAATAAAAATGCGTGGCATAGATCCGTTAGTATTGCATAATCACAAATTACACCGCTTAAGTACATTATGCTTCGATTTTAAAAGCGATTTAGCATTAACATCTAGTTATGTTCAAAAAGGCATTAAAATAAAGTTTATTAATATAAACGACCCTAATATATTACACTTGCTGCGTACAGCCAATCAATAACACCCTCTTTATCCAGTAGCGAAATTTACAGCTAAATTTCAGCGTTTTATTTACATATTTCTTTTGCAAAATATCTATACTGCAAATTAGTTGGTCACCTTGACCAGATAATAATAAGCAGAAAAAAATGCAGCGTTTAAAAAAAATAACAATAAGAAATATATACAGTAAAGGCACTCTTAAAGACTTACTACATATAAGCTTTGTTTTAGCATTACTAATATCACTCTGTTCGCAGAAGATCGAGGCCCGTAGTGATGCCATTTTCCCTGAATACCGTGTCGTTGGCTATTACGGTAATTTCCTATCTACACGTATGGGAGTACTGGGCGAATATCCACCAGATGTTATGTTAAATATGTTGCGCAGAGAGCTACGTAATTGGGCGGCTGCTGACCCGAGCACACCGGTCATTCCAGCAATTAACTATATCGCTGTAGTCGCACAAAAAGATCCTGGACCAGATGGCAAATATCGAGCCCGTATGTCTGACGCGCAGATAGAAAAAGCTATATATTTAGCCAAAAAAGTTAATGGAATTGTAATTTTAGATGTGCAAGTTGGCTTAAGCGATTTAAAAGCAGAAATACCACGATTAGAGCATTTTCTACGTATGCCTAATGTAATGCTGGGTATTGATCCAGAATTTGCAATGCCTGCAGGTTCAGTACCGGGTAAACGTATTGGAACTGTTGATGCAAAAGAGATAAATTACGCTGTTAATTATCTCTCTAATCTTGTGCGTAAATACAACCTACCACCTAAAATCCTGGTAGTGCATAGATTTACACAACGCATGGTTACAAATCATCACAGGATCCAACTTTCACCTGATGTGCAGATTGTGATGGACATGGATGGTTGGGGTACTCAGGCAAGAAAGAAAGATTCATATCGCGCATATATTGCAGCTGAGCCAGTACAATATACTGGTATTAAACTCTTCTATAAGCATGATAGACGCAATCCCAGCTCTGATCTATTTACACCACAGCAGCTTCTAAACTTAAAACCAGTACCGCTATTTATTTTATATCAATAATAATTATGCAAAATATAATTATATCACTATGTATTGGTCTAATTACAGCAAGCTCAGTATTCGCAGATG
>DALYEH010000093.1:2243-5777 GCA_031972715.1 Gammaproteobacteria bacterium
CCCCGCAACCAATTATATTACAAGATTGGCAATCTGTGCCGTTTATTAGCGTATCTGACCCAACTGTTATTGCTGCAGCCAATTTTGCAACGCAACGTATAAAAAACGGCAGTCTTTACAAAGTAGTCTTTGCGCAGCAGCAACAAGTGTCTGCTGGCAATATATACATATTGACGATAGAGCTAGTGGACATACACTTTAAACATAATAGATATAGCGCGCAGATCTTTATTCCGAGTGTCGGTAATGACTGGCAACTAGTGTATTTTACACCAGTACAATACTAACAGTTAAAATATTTCACATTACAGTGTGAATTTGCTGCTAAAATTAATAGATGTGGGTTCTAAAATCAGGACAAATAAATGAACATCGAGAATCACAATCGCGATGAATTTCAAAAAGCTGCGATTCAAGTAGAACAAGCGTTGCATAACTATGCCCTATGGTATGGACAAATAATGCGTACTATCACTTGCGGCCTTGACCCCGATCAACGCGACTTAAGTGCTGATGCACATAAAGAATGTACTTTAGGCCAGTGGTATTATAACTATGCTGTTCCGGAACTACGTAAAAATCCAGGCTTTATTGCTGTTGGTGACTCTCATGAATATGTACACAAATTAGCAGCACAGATTTTAACAGAAAGTGCTAACAAGCATACAATTAGCCCTTACGACTACGATAAATTTGCAAATGCTGTAGAACGACTACAACTAGAACTAAACTCTCTAAAGCGTGAATTAGAATATTCGGTATACACGCGTGACCCATTAACTGGAGCCATAAATAGAGCGGACATGGCTATTATTTTAGGTGAAATCTATACCCTCACTGCCCAAAAGAAATTGCAATGTGCTCTAATAATGGTCGACTTGGATAAGTTTAAGCTAATCAATGATACATATGGGCACGCATCTGGAGATGACGTGCTTGCCACAGTTGCACGCTATTTAATGCAAAATGTACGTGGTTACGACAAGGTATTTAGATATGGTGGTGAAGAATTTTTGTTATGTATAACTAACGTAGATCCAGTGACTGCTTACGACAAAGCAGAAAGCTTACGCCAAGGTTTAGCAGATCTGAAAATCGATATAGGCAATGGCAAGACCACTAGTATTACTGCTTCTTTTGGTATTATGATGCTTGATGATAAAATCGGCTTAGAAGAAAATATTGAAAGAGCTGATAAAGCCATGTATAACGCAAAAAACGCAGGGCGTAATTGCGTGGTCATATTAGAGCCAGGCCAGGGGCATTAACAGAGATGTGTAATGTCCTAAATCCTAGTAATGTGCTTTCCACCTGTGTATTTATCACCGTTAACATTTAGGCTATGCTTTGTAATGCTACCATTCTTTTCTAAAAGCTGATATTGATTACTTATAAGTTTTTTATCAGATTTTGTCTTTTCAGAAGTGTATACAATTTTTTGGCCACCCTCACTTTCACTAGCTAATTTTTCGTTGTACTCCTTATTAATACTTATAGTACGCCATGCAGCATTAAAACCCATTAGCAAACCTGATACCCCATCAATCGGTGCGTAGATAGTTTTTCTATATATTCTATACAATGGCACAGCTACCCCTTCTCCCAAGTACTCATCTAAAGTAGACTTTTTAACGAATGGATAGTATATAGGTCCGGCTAATAATTTTAGTGTTTCTCCGACTATTACAATAGCACCTACCACTATCGCAACGACCAGTCCAGTGATTGGAGTTAAAAGTAGCGAGGCCTTTTGACCAAAAGTCAAATCACGTACTTTCGGCTTATGCAAATAGTCACTTTTATTTGGCACGTAATTTGGCGGTACATCATTTAGATAATTATAAACAGCACGCATGCTTAAATTGTTTATAAAATTGCTGAATATATTCGCTTTTTTGCCCTTATTTTGTTCTGCAAGATTGTTTACCACATCATATTTCATCAATTTTCTTGCCAATTTTACTTTTATATTCGTATCAAAAGTAAAGCTGGCCTGGTTTTCGTACAACTGTCTTAAAGAGTTTTTACTTTTTACTGCTTGTGTTCTCAATTTACTTTCCATTTGTGCAATACGTCGAGGTTTCCATAAATGTACTTTGGTCCATCTATTATCTGCACGACCATATTCCATGCTATGCATGCTACCTAGTTGCTCAAATACTTTAGAAGTAAGTAGCTGCTCGTAAATGAAAGCAATATATTCTCTATTCTTACCCATAATACACCTCGTATCTTTAGTAGGTTGGACCTATGTACAGTGACATAGTTCAATATTATGACTTTACGACGAACTACACATATAATGCTAAACTTAAATTAACATTAAGGAACCACCTGCTCCTTGAGAGGCATAGATGCGATACTTGTATATGCTACTGCTTTTGGCGCTTATAAACTGCTGCAACGCAGCTTGCATTGTAAATGGGTGTAATGGCGAACTCTGCACTAAAGAGAATGAAAATCCGTTTAGCACCTGTTTATGGAAGGCGGAATATGCTTGTTACAAGCAGTATGGAATATGCGCGGAAGATGCTAATGGCGATTGTAACTGGAGCCAAACTCCTGAACTAGTAGCCTGTTTAAAAGCAGCAGAAAACGCAGTTGCAGCTAGTGACACCTTTTCAGACTAGGGATTGAAGCGCTGAGTATGAAATATTTAGCTATAGCATGCATAACAACAATCATAAGTTTTCTAACGGTCATATTTACACCTGTTTATGGAAAATATCATCAGAATTTTATGATTAACAAGCTAAAACCAGATCTTAGGCATATGCAAGAAGAGCTTGTGCATTATGCAAGTATTCATAAGAAAATGCCTGCATCCCACTCACTAAAGCTAGATAGTCTCTATCTGTATGATATCTCTATGCATAGTAATGACAATACTGCCATAATACAAGCCCAAATAAATGGCAAAGAAATAGGTCTGAAATTAGGTGATGGTGGTATGGTTACATGTCTGATGGCACTAAAAAACATGCATCTAGAAAGTAAATGCTTTTATCAATTAAAGAAAATGTAATACTACTTAGTACTTTAAGCTCCGACATCAAATCGCTTATGCAATTCACGATTGATTTCTAATACATTTATCAATTCTTCTCCAGCTAAACCAGCCATCGGTGCAAAAGATTTTTTTTGCAACATAGCTTTGATGATCTGCCTAACATTTTCTTCTGTAGCTGTATCTGATTTTTTTTGTTGCACCTTGCGTGTCCATGCTGCAGAAACTCTATCTAATTGCTGCATAGCATTTTTTAGTGTAATATGAGGATGCTCCTGACGCCACATATCAAAAAATGTTGCTTGGATTTCTGGACCAGTTGCAATAGCCTCCATACGTATCTCAATTTTGCCAGCTGCATCCTGCGTTTTAATTATATTGGGGAACTTGCCTGGATTATGTTTTGCAAAATCTTCAAAAAAGATACCGCATAAATCATCCACGGTTGGTACGAATACTTGTGTATCGCTAGTGTATTGTAATAATAATTCTGGACAAAATACTTTGGATTATCAAGCAATAAAGTT
>DALYEH010000094.1:0-2356 GCA_031972715.1 Gammaproteobacteria bacterium
GACTTTTCTAGGTGCTGGTGTGGTTATTTTGTCTAAGTCAATCAAGTATTCATTATTTGATCCAACTAAAGAAATGGCATACATACCTTTAGATGATGAATTAAAAACCAAAGGTAAAGCAGCTGTTGACGTAATCGGTGGTCGCGCAGGTAAAGCAGGTGGTGCGTTTGTACAGAACATGCTTTTCCTAGCCTTCGCTACTAAAGATGCTATTGCAATTGCGCCAATCGCTTTTGGTGTGTTTGCAGCAGTATGCTTATTGTGGATCTTCTCTGTAAAATTACTAAGTAAGAAAGTAAATGCAGCAGTAGAACGTCGCAATGTAGAGGAAAGAAATGCTGCGGAAGCTGCTGCTGGTGCTCCAGTTGCTACTTCAGCACAGACTGCATAGTTACGCATTGTTTTGTATAGAGTAAAACGCCCCTGCGTTATTGCAGGGGTGTTTTTTTTTGAATTGCGCAGATCCTTATAAAGAAATTGGGAGAGTACATGACACAACAGAAGACTAGAGTACTGGGTACTTTTAGCTTAGCTATGCTGACTATGGCTGCAATCGTAAGTTTGCGTAACTTATCCTTGATTGCGGGGCTAGGCATCTCGGCTGTGTTTTTTCTGTGTTTAGCAGCGTTGATTTTCTTTATTCCAACTGCATTAGTAGTAGCTGAATTAGCTGCTGCCTGGCCGCGTCCTGGTGGTTGTTATGAATGGGTACAAGAAGCCTTTGGCAAACCGTTAGCTTTTTTTACACTATGGTTATCCTGGATGGCTAGTGTGGCATGGTTTCCTACAATATTAATTTTTACTGCAGCGATGTTTGCGCACGTCTTGCAACCAGTATTTCCTCAATTAGAGCATAGTCAGATCTTTATTTTAGTATGCATGTTGAGTATGTTTTGGGGATCAACCTTTATCAACTTTTTAGGAATAGAGTTTTCCGGCTTTATCAGCACTTGTGGAGTGATCTTGGGCACTATCATTCCTGGTGTTTTGATTATTGCTTTGGGGGTGTGGTGGGTATTGTCCGCTAAGCAAAGTTTTGTGGTACTGAGTATTGCGGAATTAGTACCAAATTGTAGTTTAGATAATATAAGTTTATTTGCTGGAGTCTTGTTGAGCTTGGCAGGTATTGAGGTCTCTGCGTACCATGTGCGAGAAGCACAAAATCCGCAGCTTTGCTATCCACGAGCCATATTAATCGCAGCTACGGTAATTTTACTTTTGTATATTTTTGGCACGTTAGCAATTGCGATGGTAGTGCCAGGCGAAGAATTATCTTTGGCTACAGGTTTAATACAGGCCTTTGCGGTTTTTTTATCTAACATGAATTTAGCGTGGTTAATTCCGTTGATGGCATGCTGCTTGTTCTTAGGTGCGGCAGCTTGTATTAATACTTGGGTTGCTGGTCCTGCTAAGGGTATGTTAATTGTTGCAGAGCATGGTTTTTTCCCGCCTTGGTTGCGTAAAGTTAATAAGCGCGGCGTACCTACTGCTTTATTAGTCTCACAAGCTGCGGTTGGAAGTGTACTGTCTATATTATATATAAGTAGTGGCAGTAACTCCTTCATATGGTTACTGACAGCTCTATCAGCACAATTTACTTGTTTGATGTATATTATGGTATTTGCTTCTGTTCTGCGGTTGCGTTATACGCAAAAGTATATAGAGCGTCCATTTAGAGTCAAAGCTTTGTGGCTAGTGGCTTCACTTGGAATTTTAGCCTGTATTTTTTCTTTTTTAATCGTGTATATTCCGCATACACAGTTTATGCATATGTCACATGCTATGTATTATAAGATTTTGATAGGTGCTTTTTTAATCTTGTTAATGCCACCCTTGTTGTTAATTAAATATCGACATAGGTCTAGAGGTACTGCGAAATAAATCAGGTTTAGCCTTAAGTTTTTAGCCAATACTGCGATACAAGAAGTAATGACAGTAATTTGCTAAAGAGGGCGGATCATGAACAATTGGCAAGAAGGACAATATAACTCTGATTATATTCTCCATCACAAGAGCATAGTGGGGCAGATCAAATTCGAAACGAAGAAGGATCCTGCTCGCTTAGATGAAATTAGTATTGAAAGGCATGATAATGGTGATATGTGCATTTTATTCACCACGCATGTAGACGCAACTAATGATGCAAGGCAGGGTGGCATACATGCACGTTTAGCCTTTAATTCATTATTTCAAGACCTACAACGTTTAATTATACGTACTGGCCTTGATTATGTGACTAATCTTGAAGAAGTGCACAAAATCCGTGGCCATAAAGGTCAAGAGCGTGCTTTAATTCAAGCGCTGATTTTATTAGAAGAGTATGATAATAGTTTGGCAGAGATTTCAGCTAAATTGC
>DALYEH010000094.1:2366-5764 GCA_031972715.1 Gammaproteobacteria bacterium
CCTGAGCGCGCAAGCCTAGAAGACTTGTCAGATGAAATTAAATTACAGAAGCAACGTTTGCATCTATTAGAAGAAGTTTTAGCTGACGAAAAAGGCACTTCTAGAAGAAAGGCTAAAAGCAAACGTGCTAAGTTCAAACAAAAAACTATGTCGCGTAAACGTCGCACGACTACTGTAGCGCGTAAACGTAAACGCGCGTAATTTACTGTCATCGTCCCTCTATAGAATAAACTCGGGTTTTAAGGCCCGAGTTTTTTTTGAATTTAGCGTTGCACGAAGTTTCTATTGCAGGGCACAGTTAGCAGCAGTGTTCAGATAAACAATTACACCGTAGTTTCTTGCTCTGCGAATTCTTCTAATAACGACTTCACATCTTGCACAATGGCTTTCTTATTAAAGGCGAGTTGCCATCTACTACCACCCATCTGGCGCCATAACACAGCGGATCTTACTCCGGATAGTAAAACGGTGCGGATCTTATTCACAGTGCCTGTTTGTGCTAAGTAGGTGGGATCGCCATTAACATGGATGCGGTACTTAAAAGTACTGATAGTGTCGGTATACACACTGGCTAGATTTGCCACTACATTCTCATGTGTATTAGAGAAGTGCAATGCTTGTGCACGTGCTCTATCGATACCGCGTTGTAAAACGTTCAGCATTTTTGGAGACTTGATAAGCATGCGTTCAAGCAGTATTAAGGACATGGTATACCGTGCTATTTCTACATCTTTGGGCTCTTTACTCTCACCTAGTAGTTTTTGCAACGTGTACAAACCAGTACTAACTTTTCTGCCTTCGCCATATACTGCTGGAACAGTGGGGGCATGCGTTTGAAAAATACTGTAAATGCAGGTTGCGAATTCATCTGCATTTGTCGTGCCTTTAGATGCTAATTGTTTTGTTAATACAGCTGCCTGCACTATGCCAGCTAAAGCTAGGGTGCGATTATGTCTTTGTTTTATATCTTCCATATGCGTTCCTCTATTATGCCACCGCCAAGACAAATATTTTTATCGTAAAAGACTATGGATTGTCCTGGAGTAATGGCACGTTGTGGTTGTGCAAACCATACTTTGACTGTTTTGGTCTCTGCATCAAAATAAACTTTACATTCTTGATCCGCTTGTCGGTAACGGATTTTGGCGTAGCAATCAAATTCAGATTCTGTGGGTTCAGATGTGATCCAATTCAATTGTTGAGCTTTCAACCAGGCGCAAATAATTTAGGATGATTATTCCCCTGAGCCACAATTAATTGATTGCTGATTAAATCTTTATCTATGACAAACCAAGGTTCATTGGCAGCATCGTGCATGCCGCCTATGCCAAGGCCTTGTCGTTGTCCTATGGTATAATACATTAAGCCTTCGTGCTCACCTATTATTTTACCTGTTTCATTGACAATTTTACCTGGTTGCGCTGGTAAATATGTTTGTAAAAATTGCTTAAATTTGCGTTCACCTATAAAACAGATCCCTGTGCTATCCTTTTTGGCATGATTGGCAAAACCAGCTGCTGTGGCTAATTCCCGTACCATTGGTTTAGTCAAATGCGCTAGAGGAAATAACGCCGCCTGCAATTGTGCTTGATTGAGCGCATATAAAAAATAGCTTTGATCTTTATTGCTATCTTCTGCTTTGGCAAGATGCGTGCTATTGTTAGCATCTATACGCGCAGCGTAATGTCCGGTAGCTATATAATCCGCCCCTAAGTGTTTAGCATATTCTAAAAAGGCTTTAAATTTTATCTCGCGGTTACACAATATATCTGGATTTGGTGTGCGACCAGCCTTGTATTCTGATAGAAAATTTTCAAAAACATTATCCCAGTACTCAGCAGCAAAATTCACTGTATGTAAAGGTATGCCTAGTTTATCACAGACATGTTGCGCATCCGCCACATCTTGCGAGGCGGTACAATGACCATCAGTATCATCTTCTTCCCAATTTTTCATGAATAAGCCGGTGACAGAATAGCCTTGTTGTAATAAAAGCATGGCCGCTACAGAGGAATCAACTCCCCCCGACATGCCAACTATGACTTTTGCTTTGGTACTTTGCACGGTGTTTATACACTCTTTAATCATGAATAAGGCGCCTATTATACCATCATCTCAACTTACTTTGGAATATTTAAGTTGGTTGACATATTGCGTGCTTAGTACTGGCAGGGGGGCTGTAAAAAGAAAAGCCGCACCAAAGCGGCTATGCAAGGTTATGCAGAATTATGTTTATACCAGAGAGCCTAATGTAAATGCAGCGGCCTCTATGTATAGCTTAGCTTGTCTGTAAGCAATGACAAATTGCGTATCACGCCTACGCCTATACCCTCAATCACTAGTGATTGCTTGTTTAGGTCAACATTAATAGGCTGGTAATGCTCGTTTTCTGCGGCTAGGGTTACAACATCGCCGTTTCTATAGAAACGTTTGACTGTAACTTCATCATCGATTCTAGCTACTACCACCTGCCCCGCATGTACTTCTGAAGTAGAGTGTACAGCTAGCAAGTCGCCATTTAATATCCCGATATTCTTCATGCTGTCGCCACGAACACGCAATAAATAATCTGCATCAGGATGAAATATACCGCGATCCATTTTGTATGTATCTTGGATGTGTTCTTGCGCTAAAATTGGTTGGCCTGCAGCAATAGTCCCAACGATTGGTAACCCGCTATGGTCGACCAATAGACGTATACCGCGAGACGTGCCTGGTACTAGTTCTATACAGCCTTTGCGGGCCAAGGCTCTTAAATGGTCTTCAGCAGCGTTGGGTGACTTAAACCCCATAGCATTAGCTATTTCTGCGCGAGTAGGTGGCGCGCCTGTAGCAGCCATTTGATTTTCAATTAACTGCAATATTTCTTGTTGTCGTTTTGTAAGCTTCGTCATTATATGTACCCACCAAATCTGATTAATACCAGTTACTTATATTTAATCACAGTGCTGTTTTAGTGTCCAGTCTGCGAATTCGTATAGTTAACTAACAATATACAGATTTAAACTTAGACAATATTTTGACAGTTGTGTGATTATAGCGAGTTTTTTTTTCACAGTAATTGGTAATTATCCGGCCTAACGTTGCCTGCAATCTATGTTAAAATTAGGTGTAGTGTCTAGGAAAATTAAACATGTATATATGGATTTTACTTGCTCTAGTTGTGGTTGGGGTACTTATTACGACTGTGGGCGCCTTGCGTCGTGCCTTGCTGACTTGTTGGTTACTGGCATGGTTTAAACGTGTCTTGCCTCCCATGAGCGTTACGGAGCGCGAGGCTATTGATGCCGGAGATACCTGGTTTGAAGCAAAACTATTTCAAGGTAAACCATGTTGGCCAGAATTTTTAAATAATCCAAAACCTGAGCTCTCTAAAGTAGAGCAGTCGTTTTTAGATA
>DALYEH010000095.1:0-1472 GCA_031972715.1 Gammaproteobacteria bacterium
CAAATTCATCTTTATAGCGTAAGCCGTCTTCATTGATTACACGAAACTCATCTAGCACCACCGCGTTATCTAAACTGCCGCCTAAGGCCAAATTGTTAGCTCGCAACCATTCATAGTCGGCCATAAAACCAAACGTACGCGCTCTAGAGACCTCTTTCACATAGGAGGTACTAGAAAAGTCTAAGGTTGCAGATTGGCTAGAATTCTTCAATACAGGATGCTGGAAGTCTAATTCTAGTGATACTTTAAAACCCTCGAATGGCTCCAAGACTGCCCATTTATCGCCATCCTCAACGCGTACATATTTTTTAATACGTATAAACTTCTTAGGCGCATCTTTTATACCAGCTGATTGCAATAAGAAAACAAAGGGGCTAGCACTGCCGTCCATAATAGGTACTTCTGGGGCTGTCACTTCCACGATAGCGTTATCAATACCTAAACCGGCCATAGCGGAGAGCAAATGTTCCACAGTTGAAACCTGCTCTGCGCCAAAGCCTAGAGATGTAGATAACCTAGTGTCGCCAACATTTTCAGTTCTAGCAAGCAGTTCTACCACAGGATCTAAATCTACTCGCCTAAAGAGAATGCCAGTATCTACATCTGCAGGTTTCAGGGTTAAGTATACTTTCTCCCCTGTATGCAGGCCTACGCCCATCGCACGAATGTCATGACGCAGAGTGCGCTGTTTTATATAAAGTTTGTTAGTCATTTAAAATATTAATCCGATTGCCGGCGTAAAAATGCCGGGATATCCAAGTAGTCCATATTCTGCTCAGTTACATCCGAATTTTCAAGCTTATTACTCATTCCTTGATTGCGAACTAACACAGTTTTTTCAAACTTGGCGCTCACAGTAGCTGTATCAGAACGTTTTTCATGGCGTTGAGCTATGGTTTCACCTAATCTACGACCACCAGAGCTAGATACGCCCGCCTTGCCCAAGCCGGTAGCCACTAAAGTAACACGCAATTCATCAGACATTTCTGGATCAATCACAGTACCAACAATAACGGTAGCGTCTTCAGAAGTAAATTCTTTTATCGCTTCACCAACTTCTTCAAATTCAGCGATAGTTAAATTCATGCCAGCAGTGATATTCACCAAAACGCCTTTGGCGCCAGATAAATTGATATCTTCTAGTAAAGGGCTAGCAATCGCGGACTGCGCTGCTGCTTTAGCACGATTTTCACCTCTTGCACGGCCGGTACCCATCATGGCTATACCCATTTGTGACATTACAGTACGTACGTCTGCAAAGTCTACGTTAATGAGCCCTGGACGCGTAATTAATTCAGCTATACCTTGTACTGCACCCAACAATACATTGTTTGCAGCTTTGAATGCATCCAAGAGAGACATGTCTTTACCCAACACAGTTAAGAGCTTTTCGTTGGGGATAGTGATTAAAGAATCTACGGCCTGGCTTAAATTCTCAATCCCTTTTTCTGCTACTAACATGCGTTTACGGC
>DALYEH010000095.1:1482-2928 GCA_031972715.1 Gammaproteobacteria bacterium
AGGGAAAGGCTTAGTCACTACTGCAACAGTTAGTATACCCATTTCTTTAGCGATTTCCGCGACTATAGGTGCCGCACCAGTACCAGTACCACCCCCCATACCAGCGGTGATAAATACTAAATCTGCGCCTTCTAAGGCATCATGAATGCGCTCTTTGTCTTCTAAAGCACTTTGTCTGCCAATCTCTGGATTGGCACCCGCGCCTAAACCCTTAGTGACAGCCGTACCAAGCTGTAAAATAGATTTTACTGAAGAATGTTTTAGAGCCTGCGCATCTGTATTAGCGGCAATAAATTCTACGCCTTCAATATCGGCTTGCGCCATATATTCAACTGCATTACCACCACCGCCACCAACGCCTATAACCTTGATGACCGCATTTTCTGGAAAATTATCTATTAATTCAAACACTTACCATCTCCCCTTGCATGCACTCTAAAAATTCCCTTGAAACCAATTTTTTACTCGTCCAAATACAGAACCAAAATCAAAACTACTCTGCGCTGTAACTTTACGTGCCTTAAATACTTGCTTTTGCTGACCATGCATGAGCAAGCCTACACCAGTTGCATAAATAGGGTTACTAATTATGCTGGTCAAATTCGCCGTATACCGAGGCATACCTATACGCGCATGTGTTTGAAAAATCTCAGCTGCTAACTCTAAAACACCATGCATTTTAGCACTACCACCAGTTAAAACTATACCGGCTCCTAACAAACCATCCCACCCAGCATTTTGCAGATCATCCAAAATCAAGGCGAATAATTCCTCATAACGCGGCTCTATAATTTCCGCTAGTGCAAACTGAGAAACTTCAGTTTCTTTATTTTGCCCAACACTAGGCAGCTTTATGCACTTGCTCTTATCTGCAAGTTTTTTATATGCACAACCGTGCTTAATTTTAATATTTTCTGCATTTTGATGCGGTGTACGGAAGGCAACTGCTAGATCGTTAGTGACTTGATCGCCAGCCACCGTAAGTACCGCAGTATGGCGAATCGCACCATCAGAGTACACAGCTACATTCGTAGTGCCGGCACCAATATCAATTAAACACACACCTAATTGTTTTTCATCTTCTGTTAAAACTGCTAGGCTACATGCCAATTGTTCCAAAACAATATCTTGCACTTCTAAACCGCACCTACGGATACAATTTACTAAATTCTGCGCAGCAGATATAGCACCAGTTACAATATGGATTTTGCCCTCTAAGCGTATCCCAGACATACCAACCGGATCTAGTATACCGCTTTGATGATCTACGGTGTATTCCTGAGGTAATACATGCAGGATTTTCTGATCAGCAGGAATTGCGATAGCTTGTGCCGCATCAATAACTCTAGCCACATCTTCTCTACAAACTTCGCCGTTTTTTACCGCCACAAAACCATGTGAATTCACACTTTTGATGTGCCCACCTGTAATACCAGCATACACAGC
>DALYEH010000095.1:2938-3721 GCA_031972715.1 Gammaproteobacteria bacterium
GAATTCTACAGCCTGCCATCAGCTCGGCTTCTTCGATTGCGCGCTGCACCGCTTGGACAGTGGCATCGATATTTACCACTATTCCTTTCCGCATCCCGCGCGATGGGTGCATACCTATACCAGTAATTTCAATTTGCCCATCCGGCTGCAATTCCGCAACTATAGCTAAAACTTTAGATGTGCCTATATCTAAACTTACAATTATGTTATTATCTACATCGTTCATTGGCATCTTGTAGTCCCTACCCGCTTATAGCTAATCCATTTGTATAGCGCAAATCTACCACATGTATATTTGCATTCTTAAGTACTGATTTGTGATCGTTATAGGCTAAAACAAATCTATTTAATCTCTCTTCAAGCTCATTTTGTCCCAAAATAATTGTAACCCCATTATCTAGCATAGCCTGCCATCCATGATCTGACATAATTGCAAGCTTGCGTACCGCCAAACCTATAGGCTTAATTTTAGCCAAAATCCACAAATACCTCTGGACCATAGATGACAGTTCAGCTTCTTTACAAATAAACTCTGGCAAATCCTTAAATTTTTGTTTTTCCGCAGCACTCAAAGGAGGGAAAAACAATTTACCAGTAGTATCCACTATGCCTTTACTGCCAAACAGTGCCAAGGGTTGTCGTTCCTGCACGTGCAAGATAACAGTGTCTGGCCATTTACGCTGCACCGATACCGCAACCACCCACGGTACATCTACCAGCCTATCGCGCATAGTGCTCAGATGCATACCAAAAAAGCCGCGTCTCACTTCTGCAGCTACTGCA
>DALYEH010000095.1:3731-5286 GCA_031972715.1 Gammaproteobacteria bacterium
TAACCAATGCAGGATCTGCATATTGTAATTTATCTGCTAAAGACACAACCTGTATAGGTTTAAACCAAAACTCTTGTGCCAAATTCCACAACAAGCTTAAGCACAGGCTTACAACAAATATGACTAACGTCCATGTTATTTTGCGCATATTCTACTCGGAAGTTTGCGCTACGTTGCCAGCTGTAATTCCCATGGACAAGGTCAGCACTTCAAGAACCAAATCATCAAAAGAGTAGCCAGCAACTTTAGCAGCTAAAGGCATATTACTATGTGGAGTCATCCCAGGCGCTGTATTAACCTCTAACAACCAGAAATCGCCGTTTAAATCTCTTATAAAATCTACTCTACCCCAACCTGTAGCACCTACAGCATTAAAGGCATCCAAGGCCAAACGACGTAAATTTTCTTCATCTGTAGGCGAAGAAAGACCCGGGCATTGGTGTTTAGTGTCATCTGAGAAATATTTAGCATTATATGTGTAAAATGTTTCCTGAGAGGTAATTTGAATGGAAGGCAACACTTTTTTTCCTAAGATACAGACGGTAAATTCATCGCCTATTATCCAAGGCTCTATCATAACTTGGCCATATTGCTTGGCTAAATTGCAAGCGTCCGCAAAGTCTGAGGCCGAGTTAACACGCGTCACACCTATGCTAGAACCCTCAAATACAGGTTTAACAGTTAATGGCAAACCGAAGATTTTTACATATTCCTCTACATCTGTACCGGGCTCCCAAATAGCAAATGGTGGTGTAGCCAAACCTAAAGCCTGCCAAATACGCTTAGTGCGCACTTTGTCCATGCACAAGGCTGAGGCTAAAATTCCACTACCTGTGTAAGGTATATTTAAATGTTGTAGCAAACCTTGCATGGCGCCATCCTCTCCACCGCGACCGTGTAGCACAATAAAGGCACGTGCAAAGTTACCATTGATAAGTTTGCTAATATATTCTTGCTGTGTGTCGATTTTTTCAGCTTCTATGCCTTTACGTTGTAAGGCATCAAATACCGCATTACCACTAATCAACGATATTTCACGCTCAGCGGAATCTCCACCATATAACACTGCTACTTTTCCAAACATATCAACCCCTTACTTTTATTTTTTTATACCTATAAACTTAACTTCTGGATATAATTGCACCGCATGATCGTGCCAAACCTTTTGCAGTACTATCTCAATCAATGTTTCCACGTCATGAGCCGAGGCAGAGCCTACATTAATAATAAAGTTAGCATGCTTAGTTGATACTTCTGCATCACCAACTCTCATACCTTTAAGTTTAGAAGCTTCAATTAATTCTGCAGCAAATTTACCCTCAGGATTACGAAAAACTGATCCACAACTTGGTAAACCAATAGGCTGCGTATCACTTCTGCGTTTCAATAATTCTTTAATTCGCGATATGGCCTGCAATTCATCGCCAGGCTGGAAATACAGTTCGGCAGCTAAGAACCATTCATCCTCTTTGCCGGTAACTGTCCTATATCCTACGGTAAATTCGCTAGGTAAGCGACGCACTATTTGCCCCTGACGATTTACTGTCTCCACCGC
>DALYEH010000095.1:5306-5640 GCA_031972715.1 Gammaproteobacteria bacterium
ACATGTTGCCAGGTTTCACTGCCAAATGCACCTGCATTCATGGCCAAAGCACCACCCATAGTACCGGGGATCCCAGCAAAGAACTCAGCACCTACTACATGCTGCTTACTAGCAAATTTGGCGATTTTTGCACATGGCACACCAGCCGGCACCCTTATCACAATCCCAGTAGGATCTTGCTTTAAGATCACTATCTTGGACTGCATTCTTAACGTATGTATAACCGTACCAGGAAAACCACCATCGCGGATTAAAACGTTACTGCCTAGCCCTAGCCAAAAAATCTCTTCCTCTGGTGCCAAGCCACGCAAAAATTCAGCTAAATCAGCCTCAT
>DALYEH010000096.1:0-619 GCA_031972715.1 Gammaproteobacteria bacterium
ATTCTGGCCCATATGGTGCAAGATAGGTGCGCGTTGTAGGCATAAAACGAGCGTCACCTATGTGTAAACTTAAAAAGTCTAAAGAAGGCGAACCAAAGGTAATGTACTTAAAGATGCTCCAGGCAGACATGTACATCATTGGATCTAACCAATTCCACGCTACAGCCCACTTTAATTTATCTGCTGTTAAAGCCTGCTGATTGTACCAAATGTTCACATTGCCAATATATGAGTAGGCGTCATTATCAGGATGGAAGGTATTCCCATCTAAGCCAAAAACATATATAGACTCATCTAAGGAAGCAACTAAATACATCAAGGCTGCACGCGCATCTATAGAGCCAGAGTAGATCATGTCCTTTTCTAGTTCTTGCGATAAAATGGAGGTTGCCTCTACACCACCAGCCACCAAAGCAGCACGTTGATTGACGTTCAATGCATTAAAAGCTTGTAATGGATATGTAGTAGCACCACTGAAAATATTGATATGATACCCAATATCGGGTAGACCAAACTCACGCGCTCTGGCGCCATGCCCAAAGAGCTCATGCTGTAACACCCCGAAAAAGCTAGATAAAGTAAATTCGAATAGCGATTTACCGGTGCGGATCATAGTCAT
>DALYEH010000096.1:629-3417 GCA_031972715.1 Gammaproteobacteria bacterium
AAATCAGCCAATCAGATCCCATATACGGAGAATAATATTTATCTACGCTGAGAGTGAAATTGGTAGTGTATGCAAACGCTGCCTGTGGCAGCACGCACATGGTGCACAAGCCAAGCAAACCTGAAGCTATAAAATGTTTGAGAAATCTTCCTTTAATTTTACTATCCATTTATCTGTTGCGTATAAGTTTCTGCCCCACGTTGGAGCCCTTTTGGCATTTTTTCCACCAGATTTTTAGTCTCCGCAATTTGCTGGCTACTAGGAGGATCAGGAAACAAAGCCTGTAACCAATGTTCGCCATGAACTGCTGCAGAGATATACTGCTCCTGCAATTCTAGCACAGCGCGTGGGTCGTAATCTGCCATGTATAAGGAGTCAACGGTAGACCGATAAAAGTAGGGGGTATTGTCTAAGCGCTCCATGCTCATGGTTAATGTAGCAGCTAATTCAGCTTCATCCTGCAGCTCGCGTAATGCCCCCATGCTAATTGTCACGGTGTTTGTTTCTGTATCCAACTCTAAACGCGGCGTGTTATCATTTTGTACTACAAATATATACTTGCTATAAGGTCTATTGCTTACTACCATGATCCTTTTGGCAACTCTATTTACATATTCCTCAGAAGGAGACTCAGAGGCTTTGCACTTGTCAGCCAACTTTTGATCCGTGCGTGGGCTTTGTTGGTAGCTGGTCAAAGAGCTGTGGTTGTTAAAGCAACCACTTAGCAAAAACAGCATCCCTGCTAGGCACAATAAGCGCATAATTATCCTTATTTTACATGTTTCTAAAACTATAGTAATTATAAGTTATATACTTGATATATTAAAGTGTAGTTTTAAGACCACACACGAATAACATAATAGGTGCGGCATAGATGACATTAAGCATAGATGATAGTAGAGCGGACCTAATAAGTAAGCTTGGCGCAATAATTGATCATAAGCTGCCAAACAGTGAAGGTCATCTAATAAAAGAGTTTCTTAGCCAATATTTTCTGGGCGTCTCTCCTTATGATTTGCGTGCGAAAAGCATGGATGAATTGTATGGTGCTCTATTATCACAATGGCAATTTATTGATCATAGAATGCCAGGCCAGTCTAAAGTACGTGTGTACAATCCTATGCTAGAGCAGAATGGTTGGCAATCAGCGCATACAATTATAGAAATTATACATGAAAATAAACCATTTTTATTAGATTCTATCCGCTTAGCCTTAAACAAAATGGACGCAAATGTACGCTTAATGATCCACGCTGAAGGCATACGCTTCGAGCGCGATGCCGACGGCAAAATAGTTAAAGTATTGCCCATCAATTTACAAGACCAGTACACAAAGAGCAAAAAATTACCAGTGGCAGAGGCTCCTATTTACATAGAAATCGACAGGCAGAGCGATAGCAATGTATTAAACACCATTGCTAGCAACATAGAGCAAGTCCTAGTAGATGTGGATTTAATGGTTCGTGATTGGACCAAAATGTTGGAAAAGCTGACCGATGCTATAGCCGGTTTAGAATCTATGCAGGTGCATGGTAATAAAGAAGACTTAAAAGAAAACCTTACTTTCTTGCGTTGGCTAGCGGATGAGCATTTTACTTTTATAGGCTGTGCTGAATATATATTTACTACAAATTCTGCAAATGAACAAATTATGGAGTATGTGCCAAATAGTGCTTTGGGGGTGTTAGCTAATCCAAAATTAGGCACTTTAACACGCAACATGGCAAAAATGTATCCAGAAGCACGGGCAGCATTCTTATGTCCAGATGCATTATTATTAGGTAAAACCGATACTATGTCTACTGTGCACAGACCTGCATATACTGATTTTGTAGGGATAAAGTTTTTTGATGAAAATGGAAAAGTCATCAAAATGCTTAGACTGGTAGGCCTGTATACTTCAATAGTATACAATGAATCAATTGAGGACATACCATATATTCGTAAAAAGATTGGTAGAATCTTTGATTTGGCTTCCTTCCCCAAAAACAGTCATGATGGTCGTGCGTTGCTACACATTTTAGGCACCTTGCCTCGTGATGAGTTATTTCAAGCAAAAGATTCTGAATTGTTTGATATTGCAATTGGTATCTTGCATTTACAAGAGCGCCAAAAAATCAAGCTTTTTATCCGTAGAGACACCTATGGTAGATACTTTTCATGCCTAGTATTTGTGCCACGCGAACTTTTTACTTCACAGTTACGCAATAAAATGCAAGAAATTTTGGTGCAAGGCTTAGAGGGCGAGTCAGTAACTTTTGAAACACAATTTTCCGAATCAATTTTAGCGAGAATACATTTTATAATTCGCGTAAATCAGCAAGCACATATTCATTATGACAAAGATTTACTCGAAGAAAAGCTATTAATAGCATCTAGGACTTGGAATGATGATTTAAATGATGCTTTAAATGAGCATTTCGGTGAAGAGCAAGCCAATTTATTATACAAACACTACGTTAATGCCTTCCCATTAAGTTACAAAGAAATATTTAATGCGCAAGTTGCCGTATTAGATATTTCCCATATGGAAGTGCTACGTAGAGGTGAGGCTAGAGACTTAGAAATGACTTTGTATAGGCCATTGGAAGATGAGCCAGACACTTTTAGGTTTAAACTGTTTCGCTATAATCAATCTATACCATTATCAGATGTAGTGCCTATATTGGAAAAGATGGGTTTGCGCATCATAGGTGAAAGACCGCATGAGATAAACTTCCAGGATGGCAACACAGTTTGGATTACAGATTACCGTATGGTGCACCCGTATGGTGACGATTTAAATCCT
>DALYEH010000096.1:3427-5577 GCA_031972715.1 Gammaproteobacteria bacterium
AGGTCAAGCAGAGAATGATCGTTTCAATCGTCTGGTACTAAGCGCCAAGATAGAGTGGAGAGACATAGTAATTTTTCGCAGCTTATATAAATACTTGTGGCAAACAGGTTTTGCATTCAGCCAGGCATCTGTTGAAGATGCAATTTACAATAATCCTACTTTGGCAAGTAAGCTATTAGAGTACTTTTATGTCAAATTTAACCCGGTAGTACAAATAGTTGATCGCGAGACTAAGCTAGCGGAGATTAAAAAGAGCATACAAGATGGCTTAGAAGCGGTATCTAGTTTGAATGAAGATCGTATTATTAGGACGTATCTTGGTACTCTAGAGGCTGCTGTACGTACTAACTTCTTCCAATCAGATGAAAGCAATTGGCACAAAAATTACGTGTCAATAAAATTTAATAGCGCCAAAGTCCCAGACCTTCCTTTGCCAAAGCCGCATTGTGAAATTTTTGTTTACGCAACGTATGTCGAAGCAATACATTTGCGTGGCGATAAAATTGCACGTGGGGGCATTCGTTGGTCAGATCGCCCAGAGGATTTTCGCACAGAAGTTTTAGGGCTAATGAAAGCACAGCAAGTTAAAAATGCAGTCATTGTACCGTTGGGGGCTAAGGGTGGTTTTGTGGTTAAAGCAGATCTGCAAAAACTTCCTAGTCGAGAAGAAAAAAATGCCGCAGTCATACATTGCTATAAAACTTTTATGCAAGGGCTGTTAGACATCACAGATAATTATATAGGACAACAAGTAGTAAAACCTGCACAAACAATTTGCTGGGATAAGGATGATCCATATTTGGTTGTTGCAGCAGACAAGGGTACGGCAAGTTTTTCAGACATTGCAAACAGTATATCCAAAAAATATAAATTTTGGCTAGATGATGCTTTCGCATCTGGTGGTAGCACAGGTTATGATCATAAAAAAATGGGAATTACTGCACGGGGTGCCTGGGAGTCAGTGAAGTTGCATTTTGATTTAGTAAATATCAATGCTAATGCGCCTTTTACTGTCATAGGCATTGGGGATCTTGCAGGAGATGTGTTTGGTAATGGCATGCTGCAGTCGCAACACATTAAATTAATAGCGGCATTTAATCATATGCATATATTTTTCGATCCTAACCCAGATCCAGTTGCTAGCTACGAAGAGCGTAAGCGCATGTTTAACCTACCCACTTCTACTTGGAAGGATTATAACCAAGCAGTTATATCTGAAGGTGGTGGTGTGTTTGAAAGATCGGCTAAAAAAATCCCATTAAGTCCACAAATGCAGAAAGTATTGCAAACAAAGCAGGACAATATGGAGCCTAACGAACTTATTAAAGCAATTTTAAAATTGGAAGTTGACTTGTTTTTTAATGGTGGTATAGGCACCTTTGTTAAAGCAACTTCTGAGCGTAATGTTGATGTAGGTGATAGAGCTAATGATCTGATCCGCATAAACGGAAATGAATTGTGTGCGAGAGTTGTGTGTGAGGGTGGTAATTTAGGTTTTACGCAGTTAGGAAGAATAGAATTTGCGCTAAAAGGTGGTGTAATTAATACTGATGCTATAGATAATTCTGGCGGTGTGAATTGCTCTGATAATGAAGTAAATATTAAAATTCTGCTTAATGAATTAATAGAATCTGGAGATTTGACTGAAAAGCAACGTAATGAACTAATGCTCAGCATGACAGATCAGGTTGCCAAACAAGTGTTAGCTAATAATCGTAAACAGAACTGCGCCCTATACAAATGCATAACCGTTTGCAAAAGGATTTAGAGCGAGATGCTGGCTTAGATCCCAAGGTCGAACATTTGCCAGATGGTGAGGAAGTGACACTGCGGATCACAAATCGACAAGGATATACTAGACCAGAATTAGCAGTACTGATGGCTTATACTAAAAATTTATTCAAAAAACAATTGCTATCTGCAAATTTAGTGGATGAGCAATATGTAGAAAAGGACTTGATCTATTATTTCCCTACCGAACTGCAGGCTCCGCAATTTTTATCCTTTATTAAGAAACATAGGTTAAAACGTGCCATCATAGCAACTAGAATCAGCAACTACATAGTAAATGAAATGGGGATTAATTTCATTCAGCGCCTTACGGAAGAAACAGGTGTAGAAAGTCAGCATGTTGCTAGAGCATATATGAT
>DALYEH010000097.1:0-5555 GCA_031972715.1 Gammaproteobacteria bacterium
ATTATGATGCACAGGGCGCACTTGCGGCTAAGGGACGCGTAAATCAAGATTTATTAACAATAATGCTTACTGATCCTTTTTTCCATCAAGCAGCACCTAAAAGTACTGGCCGTGAATATTTCAATGCTGCATGGATAGAGGAAAAATTACAAACTTGTAACAACAAGATTGAACCTCAAGATGTGTTAACTACGTTGCTGCATTTAACCGCAATAACTATTGCTCAAGATATTAAACGTTACGCCCCGCCCACCACACAAGTCAATGTATGCGGCGGTGGTGCTTTTAACACGGAACTTTGTAAACAGCTTGGTTTGTTATTAGAGCAAGACATAGCCACTACTGCCGCTTTAGGCCTTGCGCCAGATCATGTAGAAGCTGCGCTATTTGCATGGCTTGCGTATGCGCGCCTGCAAGGTAGAGCAATTAATTTAATGCACATCACTGGATCTAATCAGCCAGTAATTTTAGGTGGTATTTACGCAGTTTAAGATAGGGTCTTCAAGAATAAAGCAAAGCGCTTTTCATATGCTTGTTGTTGCTTTTCAAAGTAATTCTCACGCTTTAATTCAGCAAAAGCTTGCTGCAGTTTCGCTATTGTTTCTGGAGATAATTTGGCTCTGATCGCAACGAACATATCAGCATAATCTCCAGTTTCCTTAAACGACAACTTCGGTGCTAAATTATTCAGCGCAGCAACATATTGGCCAGGTAAGGTACCAATTGCACATGCTGTAACTCTTTCCGCGAGCACCATGCGCAAACAACTAGCGCCCCCAGTAGCTTTTTCTATATGTAATACATGCTTGTGGATCAATAGATCTTCTATGCTCCCACGTTCAGCTCCTACTATTACATTTTGCATAGCCGCAAGTGATACTTCCTTTTTGTAATCCTTACGCACAAACAATGATACGCTGTATTTTGCAATAGGGCCTATCAAGATGTATGTGTCAGAATGTTGCTCGTCAGTGCCTACATAAGGATAAAAAATATCAACACGGCCTGCGCGCAATTCTGCTAAACCGCGCGCTAACGGATAATCGATATACTGGCTCTTAGTGATGCCTGCTTTTTGCAATAAAGTTTGCATAATCTCTGTCACCATGCCTATATGCTCACCGTCTTCATTCATACTAAATGGCGGCAAATTAAAGGTACCAACAGTGAGCGCGCAAGCTGCAGAATGCAGGCTAAACAATAGGATCAAAGAGCTTAATTTTTTAACCATTGATTGTATACACCACGTTTAAACCAGCTGCTGAGGTCGCAACCCCTATGGCATTATCTTCTTGCAAGTACCTCTTCAACTCAACATCGCTAGACGCTGTTTCTGGAGGGTTACCGCGCCCAGTAAAAATCATTTTAGACCAATATGATTTTAAATCGCGTACATTAGTTCCTTTGCCTACAAATTTACATAAAGTAACAATAGCTGCAGAGGAATATGAGGGGTAAATTAAGCGCACCCGCGCACCATTTAAGCTGGTAATCTCTCCTAGAAAAATACGTTTGATCTGTGCTTGCGAAAAAGATACTCCGCGCAGATTGTCGCTTACCACTACATATAAAGTTTGCGCATACGCAGGTAACGCGCATGCGTAAATTAATATAGCAATCGCGATCTTCTTAAAATACAAAGTCAAAGGAGAACCTATATACCCAAATATGCTTATTCGTTGGCACTAAATTTAAAATATATTTACGTGCCATGGCAGCTTGACCAATAGGATTAATCCACTTCACCGCACCTTTCAAGGCTAATGAAGGCAAAATATCATAACGCACATCCAAACCAACAGAGCATTGTTCGCCTAAATAGCTCTGAAACAAGTTGATCACTGCTAGCCCAGCACCAGAATTTTTATCTAAAGTATTCAAATATTGCGGGCTAGTGAAAAAAGCTTGCACAGCGTTATATTTATTGATTTCGGTTTGTAGTGGTCTGGAATGTCCAAAAGTACCAGTAAATTCGAATAAATCCCAAGAATAAATTAAACTGGCGTACCACCCTACTCTTGCAGTTGAGATAATACCACGAGAAAGTATAGATGCCCGCTCCATTAGTAATTCTAAATTATCAGTAATTTTTGCATCGAAGGATAACCCCACGTACACTATGGGCACATCTTTATCTTGCAAATACGCTTCTAAATTTTGCGCGGCTTGAAAGGTGCCTCCTGCGGCTATCTCCGTAGCGTTTACAATGCCTTGCAAACCGCCGTATAAATAGGTGTTATAGATGGATCGCATTAAAGAGCCTTGCACAGAGAAACGATCATTTCCAATTTGCAGATTACCACCAATCACATCGCGTACATTTACTTCAATATCCTGGACCAAAATAGATAGTTGCTCATCCATGCTGCCGAACCATAATTTAGTGGTTGCAGTCCAGTCATTGTAATAAAGTGAATAAGTACCTTTGATCCCGTCTAAATCGCTAAATGCATCCCCTACAATAAAATACACCTCTTCTGGCGGAGTCACCCAAGGCTGAGCGTGATTAACATCTAGATAATCTGAATAATAAAAAGAAGGTAATCTAAAACGTCCAAATTGAAAATCTAGTTCATTGGTTGGGTTATATTGCACATAAGCCCAATCCATCTGTACGTAGTAATAATTCGTGTTAAAAATTTCATAGCCACCAACTAATTGCGTGACAGCTTTCCATTTGTCATTAAATAAAGCTGTAAACTGTAACCCAAATTTACTATTAGGCAGAAAATTCCAACGCCGTGCGGCTCCAACATAGGCGGGCACATATTGTATGGCAGAAACATACGGTGACACTGTTCCCAATTGCGTGCCGAAAGGATAAAACGGCAGATAAGCATAATTGTATTTGGGCAGGTCTGACTTACTGGCGCATACGGTGCCAAAACCATTCAATAATAAGTCCATACCAAACGTTGCCGCATTCACATTCTGTGTAAAAGCCAGCATTAAAGTAGAACAAATAACTAGACGCAATTGCTTGAACATACTTATCCATGTACAAAATCCGTGCTAACCATCTTATGCTATTTGTTGCTAGGGTTCAATGGAATGACACCATTATGGCTGTAGAGCTATAAAACTACTTTATAGCTCTACAGCTATATCTTGATTTTATGGCTGTAGAGCTATATACTTAAAATATGTAACGGTCTGCAAGTTTAGATATGTATATACAAACAAGGTGCCAAAAGTAATGGAAATAATAACTCAATCGCCGTGGCTACTGGGTCAAGCCTTAAAGCGTTATAGACGTCTTAAAAAAATCAGCCAAACCGAAGCCGGACAAAAGCTAATCTTAGATCAAACAACGGTTTCCAGCATAGAAAACGGGGCTCCTGGCACCAGAATTGACACAATTTTTAGACTAATCGCAGCACTTGATTTAGAGATGGTCATTAGAACTAAACAGGTTACAAGCAGTACAGCTGGTTGGGAAAATGGGTAGAATTCGCCAAGAATCTGCATTGCATATTTATATGAATGGCATGCTAGTTGGTTATTTACTGCAAAAACCAAATGGGGCATTAAATTTTTCATATGCTACATCCTAGTTAGAGTGGGCTAACGCCAGACCAATTAGTATATCTATGCCCCTGAATGACCACACATATTCTGGCAGCGTAGTCTACAATTTTTTTGACAATTTATTACCAGATAGCAATATAATCCGTGCAAGGATACAACTTAGATTTGGCGCCAAAACAGATAATTGTTTTGATTTGCTAACCTATATTGGAGCAGATTGTGTTGGAGCTTTGCAGTTGCTTACCTCGCATGCCAATACTGTAGCCAAATTTTCCATAAAAGGTACCCCTTTAACTGAGCAAAGAATTTCTGAATTACTGCGTAATTATAAAACTGCTCCTTTAGGTATGGAGCGGGATACTGATTTTCGAATCTCACTTGCTGGCGCACAAGAAAAAATAGCCTTATTGCGTTATAAGAAGCGTTGGCTTTTACCTACTGAGTCTACCCCTACTACCCACATATTCAAATTACCTACAGGTATAATAGAACACTCTGGTATTGACTTAAGAGACAGCATAGAAAATGAATTTATATGTTTACAGATCCTTAAAGCATTTGGTCTACCCACCGCAAATGCAGAGATCGCTCATTTTGGTGATCTCAAAGCTTTAGTAGTTGAGAGATTTGATCGTGTTTGGCTAGATGATTACACACGTTTAATACGTATCCCACAAGAAGATTTATGCCAAGCATTTGGTGTTTCTGGAAACTTAAAATATGAATCTGATGGTGGGCCTGGGATTGTGCCTATTATGAAGATATTACGTGGTGCCATTAATCCAGATCAGGATCGTTATACATTCATGCATGCTGTATTTTTATTTTGGATCCTAGGTGCTATAGATGGGCATGCTAAGAATTTTAGTTTGATATTAGAGCCAGGCGGTAAATACCGCTTAGCTCCACTCTATGACGTAATTTCTGCTTATCCTTTAGTTGAGAAGAAAAATTTAGAATTACAAAATTTAAAGATGGCCATGGCCGTACATGGCAAAACTAAACACTATAAGTGGCAAGATATAATATTGCGTCACTGGTTCGAAACTGCTCAAATATGCAAATTCCCAAGAGAACAAATGCAAGAGATTATTGATCATACTTTTGATGAACTACCGACCGTATTAGACAATATCCATGCAAAACTAACAACACAGATCCCAACCAGCATGTTCGATGCCATCAGTAATGGCATGCTCAAATTACGCAATCAAAGCACACAACCAATACACAAATAGCAGCCTCACGTTCATGCTGAAAACGAAGAGCCGCAGCCACATGTAGTATTGGCATTAGGGTTTTGCACTACAAAGTGCTCACCTTGTAAATTTTTGACATAATCAATAGTTGCACCGCTTAAATATTGCAAGCTCATAGCATCAACCAACACTTTGATCCCGGACTTTTCGATAATGGTATCATCTGCTTTTATTTTAGTATCAAACCCAAAACCATATTGAAAGCCAGCACAGCCTCCGCCTTGAATATAAACACGCAATGCCAGATTCGGATCTCCCTCATCAGTGATTAGTTGCAACACTTTATTAATGGCGGCAGGAGTAAGCAACAGCACATCATTAATGCTATTTTCTTCCGGAATTTGACTATTAACCGTTTCGCTCATAATATCTCGTCATGTTATGGGTTAAAGCTTTTCATATTATTTTTATGGTAACCTGGTTTGCCGGGTTATTCTACTTGCCTCGTCTATATGTTTATCACGCCATGAGCACTGATAGCACAAGTGACGCACGTTTCAAAATCATGGAACGCAAACTATATTTTGGGATCATGACTCCAGGCGCAGTGTTAACCATACTTACTGGGCTATGGCTTTTGCACTCATATGCATGGCAGCTATATAAACATGCAGGCTGGCTGCACTATAAATTAGCTTTGGTCTGCGGCTTAGTAATATACCATCTGTATTGCGGCTATTTACTAATACAATTCAAAAACAATAAAAATACACACTCACATGTGTTTTATCGCTGGTTAAACGAAGTACCAGTAATATTTCTTATTGG
>DALYEH010000098.1:0-3412 GCA_031972715.1 Gammaproteobacteria bacterium
TTTAGGTGGTATTGGCAAAAATGCAGACTTTGCGCCTTTGGTAGCTCCACTAGCGAAATGTTGTAAAATGGCTATATTAATAGGTGCTGATGCGGGCAAACTATGGGATGTTTTGCATACAGTAATACCATGTGAGTTTGCGCAAGATTTTAATGAAGTTGTACAGATTGCACATAGGCACGTGCAAGCCGGCGATGGAGTATTATTATCACCTGCATGCGCTAGCTTAGATATGTTTAATAATTATATGCATAGAGGCGAAGTATTTAAGCAGCAAGTGCTGTTATCTGCCTAAAGTTTGTTTATAAGAGGGATCTTATGTCACAGCAAATGATCAGCAAACAAAATTTTGATCCGTGGTTGCTTTTTAGTGTGCTAGCAATTTTAGCTGTAGGCTTTATCATGGTAGCATCAGCATCCACTCCTGTTGCCGAACGTTCCAATTTGTCTATGTTGCATATAGCTTGGCATCAGGCGATATTTATTTTGGTGGGAATTGCTGCTGGATTCACACTAACTTTTGTACCCATCAAAATTATTGCCAAATTCAGTAATTGGTTTTTGGCTATTAGCGCGATTTTATTAACCATAGTATTAATTCCTGGTGTAACGCATCCTGTGAATGGTAGCATGCGTTGGTTGTTTATAGGGCCATTTTCTATGCAGCCATCTGAGTTAGCGAAGCTGGCGTTGGTATCTTATATGGCTGGTTATATGGTGCGCCGTAAAGAGCAGTTACTAAACTCTTTGCAAGGGTTTTTGATCCCAATGTTTGTATTAGCAGTAACAGCTTTATTGTTACTCTTAGAGCCAGACTTTGGTGCTGTGGTTGTGATTTCAGCCACTACTTTAGGCATGTTGTTTTTGGGTGGGGTACGCGTCAAAAACTTTCTAATTTTGCTGCCTTTAGTTTTATGTGTTTTAGGTTTTGTTGCCATATCTTCATCTTATCGCGTACAACGTTTTATTGCCTTTAGGGATCCCTGGGCTGATCAATATAATACTGGCTATCAGTTAGTGCAGGCCTTAATCGCCTTTGGGCGTGGGTCTTGGTTTGGTTCTGGTTTGGGTAGTAGTATTCAGAAATTATTATATTTACCCGAATCGCATAGTGATTTCCTTTTTGCGGTAATTGCTGAAGAGTTGGGTCTATTAGGCGTGCTGTGTGTGTTGCTTTTATATATCATTTTAGTAGTGCGGGCTATGGAGATAGGGCGTAAGGCCAAAAACCAGGGCCTAGATTACGCAGGCTATTTAGCTTTTGGCATAGGGCTTATATTCAGTCTGCAGACGCTTATCAATATCTGTGTAAATGTGGGTTTATTGCCTACCAAAGGCCTGACCTTACCCCTTATGAGTGCTGGAGGCAGCAGTATGGTAGCTGCTTGTATGGCTGTGGGAGTATTGTTTAGGATTGATTATGAGACTAGGCAGCAATCTGCACCATAGCTTAAATCACGCCTACTGGCACTTGTAAGATCCGATCAGTTAACCAGGCTATATGATCTGACTGGTTGATTAATAATCCAAAGGGTAAATCATGATTTTCAATAAATTGTGTTAAAGATCTTAATTGTGCAGGTGCCACTGCTGCTGCCATTTTAATTTCTATAGGGATGCAGCCTGCTGCACAGTCTATGATTAAATCTATTTCCGCTCCACTTGCAGTGCGATAATATGAATAATCTAAATTACTGCGGTGACTAGCTTCTAGTCCTTTTAGAATTTCTTCAATTACAAAGCTTTCGAACGAGCGACCCACATTAGGCGAGACTAATAATTTGTCCATAGAATCTATTCTAGATAAATAATGCAATAAGCCAGAATCAGTAATATAGCCCTTAGGATGTTTCACTATAGATCTGATCTTAGAATTTGCATTATGTTCAATATTACGCCATATAAATGTTTGTTCAGCGATCTGTAAATATTCTCTGACACTGCCTTCGCTAACTTCAATTGCTCTTGCTAAATCAGATTTATTAATAATATTTCCAGATAATGAAGATAATGTACTTATAAATCTTTGATATGCACGTCTATCTAGTCTAGGAAATAATTTGGCTATATCACGATTAATATATGTATTTTGATAATTGTTCATCCAGTCCACAATGAATTCAGGATCCTGATGTAATAATGGTTCTGGGTAACCGCCAAAAAGCCAACAGTAGCGCATCTGTTGGCTACTTAATGTAGCTTCAGGAATAATGATTTTACTCTTTGCATTTGCTGTATGAAATATTTCATAAAATTCACTTAATGGTTGCTTATAAAATTCATTAGCCTTAAGTGTGCGTATATTTAAGATTGCAATTCTTCCAGCTAAAGTATCTGATATATTCTCATGTAGCATGGGGTTACTGGAGCCCGTTAGTATATAACGACCGTTTAAATCGCGTCGCGTATCTACTACTCCACGCAAGATTTTGAAAAGTTCAGGATATTCTTGTGCTTCGTCAATAATTACTTTTTCTGGATTATCTTGAAAAAAAATTTCTGGATTACTTGTTATAACGTTGTAATCGGATGGTTTTTCCAAATCAAAATATTTCCATCCTGGCCCTAAGGCCTTGGCCAAAGTAGTTTTACCGGCCTGCCTTGGGCCTAATAAACTCAATACAGGGAAATTCTTTAGTAGCCGTAAAGCATTAGCTGTTTGATTACGTTGTATATACATTTATTTAACCATTAAAATTCGTACGCAGCATACGAATTTTAAGCCAAAAAAAAGCAAAATGCAATTTTAAATGGCATTAAAAGCAGATCCTACTAAAATTAAGGTATGAAAATTACATTTATACGTTACATATGCTTTCTTACACTCTGCTTAGGCTGCGCCACGACCTATGGTGCGACTAATCCTTCATTATGGGGTACTTTAGATGCGCCGGTTGCTCCGGTACAGCAGATTGAGCATGAACAAAAGCAACTAGAAGCTCAACAGGCTGTTTTGGACAGTCAAAAGACCATATGTGAGTTGATTTCTGGCCAGACTTCATTATCTGGTGATACAGCTAACGCTGACAAGATCCGTGCTGCCTTACAGCAAGCATACCAAGTTGTTTTGCCGGAATATAAGATGTTTTTGGTAAGTGTAGATGCTGCTAACAATTTATACGCTAAATATCGCGAGCTATATATGCAAACCTACTGCAATGCTGCGAGTAATAAACAGTAAGTACTGAAAACTCTAGCTGGCTTTAGCGGGTTTATTTGGTACAGTAGCTAGTAATTGTTTTATTTCAGTGGCGTCTAGCGTTTCGCGTTCTAGCAAGGCCTTTGCTATGACGTTCAATTGCGCTCTATTTTGTAACAAAAGCTCTTTAGTGCGTGTGTGGCATCGATCCATAATTGCTTGTACTTCTTCTTCAATGACACTTGAGGAGATTATGTCGGTATCACCACGATT
>DALYEH010000098.1:3422-5224 GCA_031972715.1 Gammaproteobacteria bacterium
AGAAAAGCCCCAACGTGTAACCATATTGTAGGCTATTTGTGTGGCGTGTTTGAGATCACTTTCTGCACCAGTCGTGATATTTTGCTCACCAAATACAATTTCTTCCGCTACGCGTCCAGCTAACATTGCACAAATGCGTGCTTCTAATTCTTCTTTGCTTACAGAAGTGTTATCTGCTTTAGGTTCATATGCTGTGTGGCCAAGGCTTTGACCACGTGGGGCGATAGTTACTTTGTAGACTGGTTGATGTATACCACCTAACAATTGTCCTACTAAAGCGTGTCCACCCTCATGATATGCAGTAATGGTCCGTGTTTTTTCAGAAATGTTTAATTCTTTATGTGTAGAGCCTAAAATCATACGATCCTTGGCGGTATCAAAATCTTGCGGGTCAATTTGTTTTTTATTTTGTTTTGTCGCTAAAATTGCAGATTCATTGACCAGATTTGCTAATTCTGCATTTGAAAAACCAGGGGTCATTTTTGCTATCTCTTTAGCATCAACTTTAGGACTAGCTTTGACTTTATTAAGGTAAAGTTTTATCACCTCTGTGCGCTCGTTTAAGCTTGGTAAATCTAGGTGAATGTGACGATCTAATCTACCTGGCCTTAAAACTGCTGGATCAATAGATTCAAGTCTATTTGTAGCACCAATGACGACTATGCCTTCGTTCTGCTCGTTATCTAGACCATCCATCTCTGCTAAGAGTTGATTTACAGTTTGTGCAGTCCAGGCTGGATCGTGTGCATTTCTTTGATGCGCTAAAGTATCAACTTCATCTATGAATATAATACATGGTGCATTCTGTCTGGCAGTTTCAAACAATTGCCTCACACGTGCCGCACCAACTCCCACATATTCTTCATCGAATTCAGCTCCAGCAACGGAGATAAAAGATACGCCAGCTTCTCCTGCTATTGCGCGCGCTAATAGTGTTTTACCTGTGCCAGGTTCACCATACAATAATACGCCTTTAGGAGCTTTAGCACCTAATCGACCGAATTCTTCAGGGTTTTTAAGAAAGTTTAATATATCCTGCACTTCATCTTTAGCTTCTGCTAGGCCTGCCACATCAGAAAATTTAGTCGAAATTTGGTCAGGTGATATTACTCTAATTTCTTTATTGCGATCCGAGAGCTGATACTGGTATCTAGCCTGTTCTATGGCAGACGCATTTTGTTCAACGTTATAATTGTTTGTTTGTAGGAGTTGTTCTTGGCGTATTTGGTCCACGAATTCGCTTTTAGTATTTAATGCGACAAAGGAAATGAAACTATAGCAGCCAATAAATAGCATAATTATGATGGCCAGGCGCTTAAAAGAAGAAATGCTATCAGTGGTTGCTTGGTTGATTTGGTTGCCAAGAAAATTGCGGCTTAGGAGATTGTAACTCCACAGCAAAAAGCCCATTAATAGTACAGCTAGAATTAAGTCAATCATGGGTGTAACACCTCTTCTTATTTGATTAACATACTAACATTTGGCAGGAGGTATGTCAATTCTCTAATTAATCTTCTGCAGTGCCAAAATAGAAATTACAAGTATTACCAAAGGTTCTAGCCTCAAAGAGTGTATCATCACATATTTAGATCAGGGGTCGCTGTATCTCTGGCGTCTCCCATGCCTAAGTTTGACATCGCGTTATATTTTGTTACAATGGCGGCTCGATTATGCCTAAGTGGCGGAACTGTAGACGGTGAGATGCACAGCATCGAACGACTCAAAACCTGCTGCTAAAGCACTTAGAGATTATGCCTAAGTGGCGGAACTGTAGACGGTGAGATGCACAGCATCGAACGACT
>DALYEH010000098.1:5324-5524 GCA_031972715.1 Gammaproteobacteria bacterium
CAAAACCTGCTGCTAAAGCACTTAGAGATTAGCCGAGGTGGCGGAACTGGTAGACGTGGCGGACTCAAAACCCGCTGCCGAAAGGCGTGCGAGTTCGATTCTCGCCCTCGGCACCACTTATTAAAAATCCAACGTTGCATGAAATCATAGCGCAGTAAGTGCGAGTTCGATTTTGACTCGCTCCATCCCTGGAGCTCGCC
>DALYEH010000099.1:0-5507 GCA_031972715.1 Gammaproteobacteria bacterium
TACCACTGATTTCATCACGCAATAAATTTTCCGACTTAGCAGTAAGCCCCAATTTTTCTGCTATTTTGCGCGCGATTTGATTTAAATGCATATGATTAAAATCGTAAGGCTTTTTAAAGTCACGTTGATCGTCAGTCTCTGCTTTTGATAAAATTGGATGATCATGATGGGCAAAATGTCCGCCGCCCACTTTGTTCACGTCATTAAAACCAGCAGCAACCAATTCATTCTCTTTGTTTACGATCACAGCTCCAACTTGTCTATCTAAATCAAGAGATCTATAAGCAGCTGCTTGTGCGCAGAACATAAAATATTCCTCAAACGTAGGCTCTGCAAATGGATCATTAAATAATACTTTTATAAAGCGTTGTATTTGTTGTCGCAAGTTTGCATTTTGATAGACAAAATAATTACAAATTGAATAACATTTAAATAAATTTTGCCCGTATCTTTTTAAGTCAGGATGTGTTTCTTCTTGATCCTTACGCATTAAAAAACGGGCCAAAGTATCTGCATCATCTGATTTATTCGGGCTATAACTATCCTCTAAGTATAATTCTTCTGCGCCAAGGCTTAACTGTGTGTTGATTGCTAAGATCTCTTTTTCTGCTGTCACTAAATTTATTGATCCCAAGCGATGCTTTTTTTCTATATATTTTAAGCTTGAATCTGCATCGCTAAAAATTGCAATTGAAATGAAATTACGTCCATATACATTAGAAAGTAGTTCTAATTCTTCTTTAGTTTTTAGAGTTCTTATAACATAAGCAATTTTTTTATGTTTCACACATAGCTCTGGACGAGCATAAAAAATCTTTTCTACTGCGCGCCTGGCCCAGTAGTCATTGCCATGGATTTGACGTTGTTTGGTACCATATTGCATTTTCCAATAGCATTGTGCAAATTGCGCGGTACTCTTGCTTTGGGGAAAATTGTCCGCTATGCGTATGGTTTCCACATAGTATCCTGCGGCCTTTAATGCATCATTTAATTCTTCGGCAACTTCATCAAAATTGATCCCCAAGCTACCAACTAAGCCAATTATGAGCTCATTTTCAATATTATTAAGCGACGCTGTGCTTAGTACCAAGATTTTCCTCTTGATAGTTTGTCATTTTACCTTCTAATAGTATAATTGCTTTACAAGAATTTACCGCACAGATAGGCTCAAAGACTAATATGTATATAGCTCAATACTGCCTGTATAATAGCCCTATTGGCAACTTGCTTTTAGCAGGCCTAGGGGACACCCTATTGTACTTAGGCTTACCGCAAGGCAAATTAAAATACTCTATACGCCCAGAATGGCAGTTACAACCGGACTGCTTCTCATTACAACGCCAACAATTAGCCGAATATTTAGCGGGCGTACGGCAGACTTTCGATTTTCCATATGCGCTTTGTGCTTCAGCATTCCAGACTAAAGTATTGTCAGCAGTTGAAAAAATTCCGTATGGTCACACCAGCTCGTATAGTCAAATCGCCTTACAGATCCAACAACCAGAGGCAGTACGTGCTGTAGGTGGGGCTAACGCTACCAACCCCCTGCCCATTATCATTCCATGTCATAGAGTGGTAGGTAAACGTGGGTCCCTGACTGGTTTTGGTGGTGGTCTGGAATTAAAAATGACTCTACTACGTCTGGAAAAGGCTAGCGCCGAATAGAGTTCTTTTAAGCACAAAAAAATCCTACGCTATAATACAAGTACAGGGCTGCAGGTAAAAAATCATGGAAGAAAAAGTTAAGCATTCTATCAGCGATGATGCAATTGAGATTCAAATGATGACCAATCGCTTTACACATGACATGGTAAGTATGCTCAGGACAACTTACCCACTCTCTATGTTGCAGAGATACTCTGTTATAGATTTTAATTTGCAAGAAGTGAAAATGATTGACAGCTCCTCATTGGGTTTTTTATTTGATTTGCACAATAAATTACGTGACAACAACAAATCACAATTAATTGTTTCTCTAGGTGAGAATAATGAGCTGCGTGATTTGCTACATAAATTTCATGTAGATATGCTCTTAACGGTGAGATAATAAAAAATATAGGTTCTGGGTGTTTGTATTAAGGCACGCATGGTACCAAGCATATCTCAACGTACCCTTAAAAGCATATAATACCCAAATATAAAAAATACCGCAGCTGGGATCATTGCTGCCAGCATGGGTGATAAACCCGTAACTGCGGTTAGAGGTCCAAAAATAGAGTTTAAAGTATGGAAAGCAAAACCAACTAGCACTCCTATCACGACCTTCAATCCCATAGAAGCTGAACGAAGAGGACCAAACGCAAATGGCACAGCTAAAAAGACCATAACAAGTGCTGCAACCGGTTGCATCATTTTTAACCAAAAAGCCCTTTGATATTCTACTGCATTTAAGTCTTGCGCTACTCTGCTTTTCATAACACGCCATAACTTAACTAGGGTTAAACATTCCAAATGCTTTACCTTAGCTGTTTGTAATACATCGCTATCTAATAAATCATGCATGGTTTTATGCGCACTGTTTTCAATCAGTACAGTGCCATTGATAAAACTAGAACCTCGTATACCAGATAATTCCCAAACACCATTCATTTTTTCAGCATGATCTATGTGTTCGATTGTTTCCAGTAACATTTCCTGATCAAAATCATACCGCGTAATATCTTGCAATTGTTTGCTATTCTGAGCTGCACCAACATGAATAAACTCATTATTATGCCTGATCCAAGTCCCAAATTGAGTTTCCAGCGCTTGCCCTTTACTTATGGCCTGAGTTTTTTTATTTTGCGCCCAATTATCAGCATAAGGTGAAATAACTTCTCCACAAATAAACATTATTAAAGTTAATAACATGCCTGCTTTTAGAGCAGCCCAAGCTATTCTTGTAACCGATACAGTAGCAGCACGCATTGCCACAAGCTCGCTGTGCTTGCCTAAATTGCCTAACGCGACCAAAGAGCCTAGCAGCGCAGCCCAAGGGAAGATTATGTATAAACGGCGCGGCAATGTGAAGATCATAAACATTACAGCTATATTGAAGGTATAATCACCCTTCCCCACAGATCGTAATTCATTTACAAAATAAAAAAATACATCCACACCAAGTAAAGCTACAGTCACAATCAAAATCGTAACTATAACTTGTTTGCCTATATAACGATCTAATATTTTCATGTGTTTTGCATCTTATATTTTAATTCTGACCAGCGTCCAGCAACCTGCATGAGCAGCACTATTGCGATAATCAAAAATACTAGATGCAACCCCCACATCCCTGGCAAGCTAGTCAATTTGCCACCGTAAATTGAACGCTTGATAATAGTCATCAGATTATAGTAAACCATATAAATCAAAACCGCTGGTAAAAATTTAGCGTATTTACCTTGGCGGGGCTGTACTTTAGATAGTGGTATCGCTACTAAACTCAACAAAATTACTGCTATTGGCATAGCAAAACGCCATTGTAGTTCGGCTATATCGCTTGGCTCATTAGATGTAAAAATGGCCTTCGATGGGCGCATGGTTTCACTAGGGGGTACGTGTGCTTGCGCATACTTTAATTGCCGACCATATTCAGCAAATTTGGTTACACTGTAATTGGCCTGCCCCGGTGTGCCAAGATACCTGTGCCCATCTTGCAAGACTAGGTAAAATTCTTGTGGATTGTATTGCTTGATCTGCGCATATTTTGCAGTTATTACCTCGCCTTTTGGATGCTGCGCAATAAAAACATTGTTTAATAAATCATTGGGTAAAATATTTTCCACATAAAATACTAACTGATCATTATCTTCAATAGTTTGAAACCTGCCAGGCACAATTGAATTGATCACCCCCACAGCCTGTCCTTGAGCTAACAATTGTCCGCGTTTAGTACTAAGCGCCGGCAAGACTAAAAAATTTATCAGCCCTACTAGCAATGCAATAGCACCGGCCAATACTAAAGTAATACGCACTAAACGCGCCCAATCAAAGCCAGAAGTTAAGAGTACAGAAATCTCACTATCTGCATGCAGCCTGCTAAAGGTAAAGAGTATCGCTACATACATGGCGACTGGCGCCAAAATCGCGAATAATTCGGGAATATATAGGCCTACAACTTTAAGTAATAGACTTAGGGGTAATTTCCCAGAAGCAGCTTTTGCTAGAAAAGTAACAAATTTATTGCTAATCGCGATAAACATGAGTATGAACACAATAGCAGCAAAAGTGTTCAAAATTTCTTTAGATATGTATCTTGCTATCACCATTTAGGTTATCACCCTAGACAAATTTACTGCTCTGCTAATACAATATGAGGCTAGCGCTTTGATACTCTTATAGCCACCCTACATACGCGGAGAACTGATGGATTTTAGCATAAAAACTGGACAGCCAGAAAAACAACGTACTAATTGTTTAGTTATATCACTATTTGAAAGCGGTAAGTTACCAGACATCACGGCGGCCGTGGACAAAGCGTCTGGAGGCTACATTAGCAACACCATCAAATTGGGCGATATACAAGGCAAATTAGGCCAAACCTTAATGCTGCCCAATGTGCCAAACATAGCCGCCGAACGTGTCTTATTAGTAGGTTGTGGCAAACATGCTGACTTTAACGATAAAAATTATCGTGAAGTGGTTAATAAAATGGCAGTTGCTTTAAACGCCCTCAATATACGCGATGCAATAAGTTGCTTAACCGAGTTAAATGTACCAGATTATGACCTCCGATGGAAAGTACAGCAAGCCATCGTCGCACTAGGCGCCGCCTATTATAAATTTGATACTTATAAATCTAAAGCTGAACAAAGCAAACCGGCAAAAAATGAATTAAAACAAGTCACTTTTCTTGTAAGCAACAAGCGCGATATACCAAACGCTGAGTCCGGCTTACGTGTAGGCGCTGCCATAAATGTTGGCACCAAATTAACTAAAGATTTAGCCAACACCCCACCTAATATATGTAATCCACAATATTTAGCTAAAGCTGCGCAAAAGTTAGCCAAACAGTATAAAAGCATTAGTGTTGCTGTGTTAGATTATAAAGATATACAGACTTTAAAGATGGGGGCATTGGTAGCTGTAGGCCAAGGCAGTGCGAGCAAACCAAAACTTATCACCCTTGAATATCGCGGAGCGGCAAAAAATGATGCTCCAATCGTATTGGTTGGCAAAGGGATCACCTTTGATACAGGCGGCAACTCCTTAAAAGCGCCCACCAGCATGATAGGGATGAAATATGATATGAGCGGTGGCGCTACTGTATTAGGTGTACTCACCTATGCAGCAGAATTAAAGCTACCCTTAAATCTCGTTGGCGTAATCGCCGCAGCCGAAAACATGCCCGGTGGAGAAGCAAGTCGCCCAGATGACATTATTACTACTATGGCAGGTATCACGGTAGAAATTTTGAACACAGACGCAGAAGGACGCCTAATATTGGCTGATGCTCTCACATATTGTGCACGTTACAAACCACAAATCGTCATTGACATGGCTACCCTAACCGGCGCATGCGTTGTTGC
>DALYEH010000100.1:0-1797 GCA_031972715.1 Gammaproteobacteria bacterium
TCGTATACCAAACTGACTGCCAAACCATCAATTTTTGGTTCTGCTATAAATTCAATATCTGTAGTTATGTCTAAACGCTCATTTACTCGCCGCACAAAATTATAGATATCTTCTTCATCAAAAGCATTATCTAAAGATAACATAGGGATTTTATGCTTAATACTTTTAAAAGAATCTAAAGGCTTTACGCCGACGCGCATGGTGGGCGAATCTGCTGCTTGTAGCTCAGGATGAGCATGCTCAAGATCTTTCAATTCCGCAAAAAGACGATCGTACTCACTATCGCTGACAGTTGGGTTATCTTCTTGATAATATTGGTCATTATATAGATTTATCAAACGTCGCAACTCTGCAACGCGTTGTTTGATATTATTCATGATGTTGTTCTTTAATTCTTTCTTTTAGTAACTGCCTCTACTTCCCGCCTATACTGCTCGATGGTTTCTAGAGTCAAAGGTAATTTAAAGTGATCGAGCATCTCACCATTCAATGCAAAAGCTATTTGTTTGGTAGCACGTATTAATTTATCGAATGCTAAACATGGGTCCGCAACTCTATCTGGCAACAAAATCAATGTAATACCAGATATATGCTCATTTGGTAAAGTCTCTAGAATAAAGTAACCAGGCTCCATTGCATTAACAACGCAAAAAATGCTTTCGTCGCCTTCATAACGATGAAACATATCATTTTTGCCAAACTCTAAATTCGCGCCTGCTAAAGCTGCTAAAAGATCTGCACCTTCAAAACCATATTGATCGCGCGCCATGATAGTCAGAGTAATGATATGACTAGTATCGTCGCTCTTACTATCGCTTATCTCTGCATAATCCATATATGCTTCGCTGTCTAAATTGTACTGCTCTACGTCCGCACTTTCTACAAAACTATTCTCCGGCACTACAGTATGAGTATGCATAGGTGCACTATACATCTCTGGCTCTACGTGTTCGTACATATTATCGTGTTTGAAGTTGGGTTCTAATGGTTCGCTGTTACCCGCCGTAGATTTGCGTTTGAAAAAATCATATGCGACAACTAGCAATATTAGTAAACCAACTCCCAATAACACCACGCGTAATTGTATTTCCATGATTTACCCTTTAGTTAAGCAGTAGCCATCTCTACCGCTTCATTAATATCTACGCTAACCAGACGAGAAACACCAGGCTCCTTCATTGTGACACCAATCAGCTGGTTAGCAATCTCCATAGTAGTTTTATTATGCGTGATGATAATAAACTGCACGTGCTGCGACATTTCTTTAATCAAATTACCAAAACGCACTACGTTAGTTTCATCCAACGGCGCATCTACTTCATCCAGCATACAAAATGGAGCCGGATTGATTTGGAAAATCGAGAATACTAAAGCCACGGCCGTAAGAGCCTTTTCTCCTCCAGATAGCAAATGTATGCTGGAATTTTTCTTGCCTGGTGGCATCGCCATCACCGCGACCCCAGCATTTAATAAATCATCACCCACAATTTCTAAATAAGCTTTTCCGCCACCGAACAGCTTAGGAAATAGCGTACCAAAATTAGTATTTACTTGAGTGTAAGTTTCATGGAATTTGGTCTTAGTTTCCTTGTCGATTTTTTTGATCGCATTATCTAAAGTAGTTAATGCTTCTTTAAGATCCACATATTGCGCTTCTAGATAGGCTTGCCGTTGAGTTTCAGTCTCTAATTCTTGTGCAGCTGCTAAGTTTACAGCGCCAAGATTATGGATTTTCTTAGATAAAGTATCTATTTGTTCGGCCCATACACTTTCATCAGCTTCTTGCGGCAATTTAGC
>DALYEH010000100.1:1807-3107 GCA_031972715.1 Gammaproteobacteria bacterium
CTGAATTTCTTCATTGTTTTCTGGAGTTCTAGAATCAATATTACCAGTTTGTAATTGCTCATCTATGGTCTCTTTGCGCACTTCCAAAGTTTGGCGTTCCAGCTTACATTTATCTAAAACATCTTTTATTTCTTGCGTGCTCTTTTCTAGCTCATTCCTTTGCTGTTCAAATTGCTTAATTTGTGCAACATAAACCTCAAGCTCAGAACGCGCTTGCTGTAAATCATTTTCTACTACAATACGCTGCGTTAGAATATCCTCTAATTCAGCCTCTAATCTTTGCTCAGGCTCAACATCATCCTCTAGCTGTTGCTGCATTTGCTGGTAACGCTTATGCAAATCAGCCAACTGTTGATCAACCCGTTCTATGGTGTGTTGCAAACCAGCAAACTTGGTAGTGACAGTCTGCAAGATAATTTCCAACTCATGTAATCTAGCTTGGGCCTCTTTGGCAGTATGCTTAGTGCTCTTTTCACGCTGCAAACTTTCTTCGCGCTCACTTGCAATTTGTTCTTTTTTACTAGCAAACTCGGCCATAGCTTCAATTGCGATTTCTAAACTATTTCTGGCGTAGTTAGCCTCTTCGCCATTTAGTTGCAGATTTTGCAAATGTTCATTTACCTCCACATCTATACGGTTGCGTCTATTACGCATATGCTCTAATTTTTGATTTGAGGCGCTGTACTTAGAACTTACATCGCGTAATTTAGCAGCTATGTCAGTCGCAATATGTTGTTTTTCAGCTAATGCTACCTCTAGCTCATGCAATTTATTGTTTGCCAACAAAATTGTATTATCTAGCTGCTCAGCAGTTACTTGTAAAGCAGCAAGATCAGCACGTATTTTATGCAATTCTTGCTCACGTGCTAGTACGCCACTACGATTATCCTGTTGTTTGCTTATACGTAACCAAGTTCTTCCTAACCATATTCCATCGCGTGTAATTATGGATTGTTGCTCACGCAAATTTGATCGCAGCAATAAAGCATCAGCTAAAGATTCAGCAACTAATACATTACCTAACAAATCATGTAACGGTAAATCGGTCTGCACCTTAGTTAAAAGTGTTTCGCCTGAGAACCCACTCACAGTTGTGGACTTATTGGTATCAAGGAGGATAAGGTTGCCAGTTGACAACTCTTGCACTGCATTTACTAGCTCATCTACGGAACTATCCAAACATACGGCTTCTAGATAATCTGCTAGTACTGTTTCTACAGCTACTTCCCACCCGTCAACGACTTGTAATTGCTCAGCTAGGCGCGGATTGTTTGACAAGTTATACTTCTCAAGCCACGAC
>DALYEH010000100.1:3117-5495 GCA_031972715.1 Gammaproteobacteria bacterium
GGCATTATCATCTTTACCCATCGCAGCCTGCTGCAAGGCATTTAGCGATGATTCTCGCCCGGATAATTGCTGTAACTGATTACGCACTTTATTTTGTTCGTCTTGCCCGCGCAGTAACTCATTACGCTGCTGTCCGATTTCAGATTGAATCTGTGCTATTTCAAGTTTATATTCAGCACTCTGTTCATCTAATTGCTGCATTTGTTCTTGGAGCTCAGACACCATATTCTGCATCTGATCAATATCTAAGCTACTCTTTTCTTGCTGTAGCTTGTCAATCCTACTTTGCATATCTCGTGCTTGCTTATCAAGCTGCTCTATACGCGCACGTTGCACTTCTGCTTCTTGCTGCGGTTTTTGCGCTTGTTGTTGCAATTCTTCCCAAGCCGAGTTGGCAAGATCCAGGCTAGTGCGGGCATCTAAATATATCTCTTCCGCTTGTTCCGCTAATAAACTTGCTTCTTCGTATTCAGGCTTCACATATGCCATTTGTTCTTCACAAGCAAAAAGCGCATCACTATCTGAACTCTTCTGTGCTGTAATTTCTTCTATGGTATTTTTTATCTGCGCAATATCAGTATTTAATCTAGCTTTACGCTCTTTGTGATTTTGCAGCCCCTGCTCTGTGCGGGCAACTATAGCGCCTAATTCATAAAATTTGCTTTGAATGGTTTCATGCTTATCTGCTTGCTCTTCATGCGAGATACGAATTTGCTCTAACTGCATACCTATATTAGTGCGCATCGCTTGTTTTTCTTCTAAAGCAACAGACAGCGTGCCAATTTGCTCAGCGTATTGCGCCAATGAACTATCGTAATTCTTCCAGCGCATAGCCAAAAGTTGTGCTTCGTAAGTATTTTTATCTTCTGTAAAGCGTTGATACTTTTGTGCAGACTCTGCTTGTCTTTGCAGTCTTTCCAAAAGCTTAATTTGTTCTTCACGCAAGTCTTCTAGACGCGCAAGATTTTCCGTAGTATGGCGAATGCGTAACTCTGTATCATGTCTGCGCTTTTTATAGACCGAGATTCCAGCTGCTTCTTCAATAAAACAACGTAAATCCTCTGGTTTTGATTCAATTACGCGGGATATCATACCCTGCTCTATGATCGAATAGCTTCTTGAACCTAAGCCCGTGCCTAAAAATACGTCAACGATATCTCTTCTACGACAACGCGTGCCATTTAAATAGTAATTAGATACAGCATCACGCGTCACTTCACGGCGCACTGAGATTTCTGCATAGGCGGCATACTCACCCCCTATACCACCGTCTGAGTTATCAAACAATAATTCTATAGATGCTTGTCCCACTGGTTTGCGTGTATTGGAGCCATTAAAAATAACGTCCGTTATTGAGTCTCCACGCAAATTCTTGGCAGAACTCTCTCCCATCACCCAGCGCACTGCATCAATTACATTTGATTTTCCACAACCATTTGGTCCAACAATACTAACTAGATCACTGCGTAGATCTAAAACAGTTGGATCTACAAATGATTTAAAGCCAGCGAGCTTGATTTGTTTTAATTTCATGTCCGTCTAGTCCGTAGAAAATTTGGCATACCTGCATGAAAGGATATATTATAAATGACCAGCTTGCTAGGGACTGTTAACACTTGTTGTCAGTTTAGGCAGCACTACTTAATGTTTGCATGAGTTTAGTCAGTCGAGCTTTATAATAAACCTAATTCTAATTTGCCTGCCATAGAGATCATGTCGCGACTCCATGCTGGATCAAAAACCATTTCCACAGTGACCGCTGTTACATTTTTCACACGCCACACTGCATTTTCAACATCTTGTACTAAAACTGGTCCCATACCGCAGCCTGGTGCAGTTAATGTCATTGTAATGAAAACATGATTTTGCGTATGATCAGCATTTGCTTCAGCTCTACAATCGTAAATTAAGCCCAGATCGACTATGTTGACGGGAATCTCAGGGTCGTAACAATTTTTTAATTGTTCCCATACAGCCTCTAAATCTACCGGGCCATCAGCTACGCGAGACTGATTATTATTTTCAGGTACTAACTCGTTTTGTTCTATCCCTAGCGCATCAGCATCTTTACTTTCAATGCGCGCCAATTGACCATTCACATTGATAGTTATACCACTGCCTTTTGCTTGGGTTATCTCCACACCAGTACCACTGGGGATCAAAAACGCTAAGCCACTTGGAATTAGCAACGCATCACAATCGCGAGTTAAAATTACCCATCGCTCATATCTAGCCATGTAAATAACCTAAATAATACTACACAGGGTTTATTATACATGATCCAAGGGTTAGTGTTGTGTTATGACCTTTAATCTTTACGAGTTGATCGATCATGTGCTCTAAATCTAATTCTAGGCTGCCAATAATCTGATCTTTCT
>DALYEH010000101.1:0-297 GCA_031972715.1 Gammaproteobacteria bacterium
TATCAATGCATGCCGATAGATCCTGAGATATATTGAATATTTTGTACCAATTAAAATATAGAGCAATGGTCATATGCCACGATACGAATTTGAAGATTATGCAAGCTTTTTAACGCAAAAAAGCATTGTAGTTTCTATATTGATTGCCAGCATCATGTTGGTAATTTTTGTTACTGATTTACAATTTACAACTGAATTATATATCGGGGTACTGTATATAATTGTAGTTATGCTTTCCCTTTGGCTACCAGGCACTTTGTTTACACTGGCCTTTGCTACAATAAGTACCTTTTTGGC
>DALYEH010000101.1:401-2629 GCA_031972715.1 Gammaproteobacteria bacterium
TATTTTTACTCTGTTTATGCGATTAGTCCTGGCGCATACTTCAACGTGGAAAATTTCATCAACTTAACAATGACCATAGGCGTAATATGGATTACGACTTTAATTGCCATGTACATCAAGCGTATGAGCTTGGCTTTAACTAAAAGCGACACAGTGTACAAGGCTATCCTCAACGCATCAATAGATCCTTTATTGATTATCAGCAGGAACGGGACTATAGAATCAGTCAGCAATACCATAGAGAGCTGCCTAGGTTGGGAGCCAAAAGATATGGTTGGCAAGAAGTTCACCAGTATCTTGAGTATGCAGTATAAAGATCAATATGAGATAGTATTGGTCGAGCATCAAAATATTGAAACATCCCCATTAGTTGGTACTATTAGTGAGGCAGTAGCTGTTCATCGCATGCATAGAGAATTTCCCTGCGAGATATCGCTAAACTATATTGAAATCTCTGAACTAGAAGAATCATTTTTTGTTGCTGGTATGCGTGATATAAGTATGCGTAAAGCCTACGAAGATAGGCTTGGCTGGATGTCGAGTCATGACGAACTAACAAAAATCTATAATCGGCGCTATTTTAATGAGCAAATAAATAAGGAATGGCTACGCATGCTCCGGAATCGCGACAATCTGGCATTAATTATTATAGATGTAGATTTTTTCAAAAATTATAATGACTCATTAGGACATCAAGCTGGAGATTTATGCTTACAAAAAATAGCCGCTTGTATTTCAGACTGTTGTAGACGCGCTGGTGATTTGGTTGCACGTTACGGCGGCGAAGAATTTACAGTGCTACTTCCAAACACTGATCTAGCTGGCGCTGAGGAAGTAGCACAGCACATATCAAAAAGAGTATCTGAGCTTCATTTAGTACATCCTAATTCTACGGTCAGCAAAAAAGTTACTATCAGCCTTGGCCTTACTGCCATGAAACCACTAATGGGCTGCAGCTATGAGCGCTTGATACGCTTTGCTGACCAAGCATTATATGAAGCTAAACAAACTGGCCGCAATAAGTATTGTATTTTCAAAGAGTAAAAGTTAAGATAATTCCATATAAATCCAATGCTACCAAGTAGAAGTGAATATGCAATTATTGAATTATCGCCAGCAGGAACTATTTATAGAAGACGTAGCATTACAGGATGTAGCAGCTGAATTTGGTACCCCATGTTACGTTTATTCCCAAACCACGATACTAAAAAATTGGCAAGCATACTTAGACGCCCTAGATGCAAGCGGACAACCATCAAAAGTGTATTATGCTGTAAAAGCAAATCCAAACATACATATTTTGCGCTTACTATCCCAACAAGGTGCCGGTTTTGACGTAGTCTCTGGAGGAGAAATTAAGCGTGCACTTGCTGCTGGAGCAACTCCCAAAGATATAATTTTTTCAGGGGTAGGCAAATCTGTTGCAGAAATTAATTATGCAATAGAAATAGGCATTCATAGTATTCATATAGAATCAGAAGCAGAGTTACAGCGTGTCCAGACCTTGGCTATGCAACAGCATAAATCTATTGACATAGCACTACGTATTAATCCTGATGTAGATTCTGGAACTCATCAATATATTTCTACCGGCAGTCATAATAACAAATTCGGCATAGGATATAATAAGGCTGTAGAACTATATCTATTGGCTAAATCGATGCCCAACATTAAAATAAAAGGCATTGCTTGTCATATAGGATCACAAATAACTACTCTACAGCCTTTTCTGCAGGCCCTGGACCAGCTACTAATGATTATTGACGAATTAAAAGTGCATGACATTATATTACAGTATATAGATATGGGCGGCGGTTTAGGCATCAGATATGTTGATGAAAACCCTCCTTCAGCACTCGAATATGTAAAAGAGATAGCACGTAAGTTAGCACACAGTAATTTAGAATTGCACTTAGAGCCAGGCCGCTCTATCGTTGCAGATGCAGGCATTCTGTTAACCAAAATTGAATATCTAAAAACTACTGACGTTTATAATTTTGCTGTAGTTGATGCAGCCATGAATGATTTAATTCGCCCTGCATTGTACGATAGCTACCATGAACTGTTGCCAGTTACCTTGCACAATCTTCCTAAAAAAAACTACTCTGTAGTTGGCCCAGTGTGTGAATCTGGCGATTTTCTGGCCTTAGATCGTAGTTTACAGATTACGGCTGATGATCTCTTGGTGATCCGAGATTGTGGGGCATATGGCTTTAGTATGAGTTCAA
>DALYEH010000101.1:2639-5424 GCA_031972715.1 Gammaproteobacteria bacterium
TTTAGGGGAATAATGTTAAGGTACGTTTCAATTCATGTTTTGGTTGTCTTTTTCAGTCTTTTCTCTGAGACCGAGAGCAACAGATAATTTTTTTGTCATGTTATTGTTTTAAAAAATTGTTTGATAGATAGAAAATTAAAGATTAACGAAGGCGACTTATTGGCTGTAAAGGATTGTGGCGCCTATGGTTTTAGCATGAGCTCCAATTATAATACTAGATTACGTTGCGCAGAAGTATTAGTTGCTGGGAACAGCACACGTCTTATACGTAAACGCGAGAACATAAAAGAATTGCTAGCTAATGAAATGCTGTAGTGAACTTATTAAAGCTACTACAGCAAATTAGGAATGCTATTTATTTTCTTTGATAATCTTTGCTAAAGATTCAGGGTCAACTAAACCACCAATCTTAGCACCATTATCTAAAAACATAGTTGGTGTACCATTAACACCCATTTGCTGGCCCAACTCAAATTCCATGGCTACAGGGTTATTCTCACATGTTGCTTCAGGATATGTTTTAGAATTTATCGCTTGGGTATAAGCTGCAGCTTTATCCTTGGCACACCAGATTTTCACCGCTTCTGTATAACTTTGACTTTTTAGACCAGCCCTAGGGAAAGACAGGTAACGAATTTCAATCCCTAAATCTGTGTATTCTGAAATTTTTTCATGTAACTTGTGACAATAACCGCAATCCAAATCTGTAAACACCGTCACAGTACCAATTTTATTTTTGGCAGTGGACGGGAATATGATCATGTCCTTTGGATCAATTTTAGCCAAGGCTTGTATACGCAACTTACGCATAGCTTGCTCTGTCATGCTCCATTGCTTTAAATCTTTACCTACAGCAATCAAATCACCAAATAATGCATATTTACCATCAGCTGTCACATAAAAAATATTTAAATCTGAGGTTACCTCTAAGAGCCCTGGTATGGGCGATTGAGATATATCAGTGACTGGCACTTCGTGATCAACTTTCTTTGCGATTTGCTTTACTGCCGCAGTTACCGTCTGCTTCTCAGTAGCGCTTACTGCCGCTACAGCTAAGGATGAATACAAAGAGGCAAGGAATAGAGTGACAAGTATCTTAGCGCTTTTTTTCATGATCAACATCCTTTGTCATTATAAAAAAACCGCCGCGAATTTGCGGCGGTAGTCTAGAGGAATAATTACTCAGCAGTAGTGTTTGGAGTGGTGTTTTCAGATGCAGACACATCTGTTGCGGTTATTGCAACAGCTAATTCACCCTTATTCTTACTAATCAATTTTTCTTTAATACGTGCAGACTTACCTGCTAAATCACGCAGATAATATAACTTGGCTTTACGTACATGACCGCGACGTTTTACTTCTATTCCTTTAATACTCTTACTATGAGTTTGGAACACTCTTTCTACGCCTTCGCCATGAGAAATCTTGCGCACAGTGAATGCAGAATTTAAACCGCGATTGCGCTTAGCAATAACTACGCCTTCAAAAGCTTGCAATCTTGTTCTATTGCCTTCTTTCACTTCTACTTGAACAATCACTAGATCACCAGGCGCAAATGCCGGGATATCCTGCTTCATTTGTTCAGCTTCAATTTCTTGAATAATCGGATGATTCATAACTTTCCCCACTAATTAATTGTGTTGCTCAATATCTAATAAATCTGGTCGGTATGTTTTTGTACGTTCCAACCTTTGCTCCTGGCGCCACTGCTCTATACGCGCATGATCGCCACTCAACAAAACTTCTGGCACTGCTAAGCCAGCAATAACTTCAGGACGCGTATAATGCGGACAATCTAACAACCCTGCACTAAACGAATCTTGCTGTGCAGATTCCGGATGGCCAAGAGCTCCTGGTATGAGACGCACCATTGCATCGATCACCACCATAGCCGCTAATTCGCCGCCACTTATTACATAATCACCAATCGACCATTGCTCATCGACTTCAAGAGCATATAAGCGCTCATCAATGCCTTCATAACGACCAGTAACAAAAATCACATTTTGTTGCTCATTTACTAAGCTCTGCACATCCTGCTGGGTTATACGTTTACCTTGCGGCGAAAGCGCTATAACTTTGGTAACTGTGTCCCCACTATGTGCACGCAACGCTTGAATTGCGCTACGCAATGGTTCCACTTTCATTACCATACCAGGACCACCCCCATACGGGCGATCATCTACAGTTTTATGTACATCTGTCGCAAAATCACGCGGATTCTGCAGTTGCAAAGTTATCAACTGTTTAGCTATGGCTCTACTTGTTACGCCATAATCAGTTAATGCTTTAAACATGTCTGGAAATAATGTAACTACCCCACACCACATTTAAAACTCCGCATCCCAATCAACTTGCATTTTCTTATTCGGCAAGTCTATGGAAGTTATGTACATATCGAGCACAAAAGGTATCAAATATTCTTTTGTTTTATCGCCCACTGTACGGCGTACTACCATCACATCATTCGCACCAGTAGCAAAAAAATCTACTACTTGGCCTAATTCTATATTTGCTTGATTATATACTTGCAAACCTAGAAGATCGTTAAAATAATACTGATCAGTCTCTAGCTCGGGTAAGTCTTCACGCTTAATCGCCAACTGTAAATTGGTGATTAACGCTGCCTGATCACGATCATCTACTCCAGACAGCTTGGCTACAAAGCCATCACCGTGCATTTTATACTCTTCTATAACAGCGGCACGCCAATTTTGCCTAGGCGCCTCAAGCAACAGCGGGTAGGTAAACAGATTATCTAAAGGCTCAGTAAAAGAATGAATCT
>DALYEH010000102.1:0-859 GCA_031972715.1 Gammaproteobacteria bacterium
TTTAGATTATTGTTTAAACAATATACAAAAAAGTTTTGAGGGATTCTTTATTAATTTTCCTAATTGGTTATTGGTGAAGCCTCTGCAATGGTTGATCCTGCCAATATGGCGCAATTACAGAGTAGCAAGCGATGCAGTGGAATTACAGATAAGTAAAAATATGATGGAACCCTCAATTTTGCGTTCTAGATTTACACAAAATTGCATTAGTGTAGAAAGTTTAGAGCATGCTTGGCAAAAAATGTTAGAGGTAGAGCCATATATTCAAATCATAGATCAAGCAGTAAAGCAAGGTAAAATAGCCAAAGCAATGTCAAAAAGCGATCGTATAGCACAAGCTGTAAGCTTACAACTTCTAAATGCGCAAGAAGGCAAAAAGCTTAGTGATTTTTATGTAACGCAATTGGATATTTTACAAGTGGATGATTTTACCAATCAAGAGCTAATGGGACATTAATATGGGTCGTGAAGTATATATAATTGATGGCACACGCACGCCATTTATGAAGGCTGGTGCTAAACCTAATGCCTGGCCAGCAGCTGATTTAGCCGTGGCAGCAGCAAAACCACTATTAGAGCGGCAACCATTTGCGCCTACAGATGTAGGTGAAGTAATCCTAGGATGTGTTGGACCGAATGCAGCTGAGGCAAACATTGGCAGAATATTAGCTTTAAGGGCTGGTTGTGGCAATGCAGTCCCCGGCTATACAGTGCAACGTAATTGTGCATCTGGTTTACAAGCTATTGATTGCGGCACTAAAGATATTCTGCTGGGCCGCCATGATATAGTGCTAGCGGGTGGCACTGAAGCTATGAGTCGTGCTGGCTTGTGGTTCAATATGGATATGTTGAATTGGCT
>DALYEH010000102.1:915-5373 GCA_031972715.1 Gammaproteobacteria bacterium
AAGTTATAGCGCGTTTTAGACCACATTTCTTAGTGCCAGTGGTAGCACTGTTAAAAGCCTTAACTGATCCGGTGGTCAATTTAAATATGGGACAAACGGCTGAAAAAGTTGCTTTTGATTTCGGTATAACACGTCAAGAAATGGATGCATATGCTGTGCAAAGTCATTTACGCACGGTAGCAGCGCAGCAAGCTGATTATTTTGCTAATGAAATTGTACCGTTATTTGATTGGCAGGGCAAAAACTTTACAAGCGATAACGGAGTCAGACCAGATTCTAGTATTGAAAAGTTAGGCACATTAAAACCAGTTTTTGATAAACCTTTTGGTTTAGTGACAGCTGGCAACAGCTCACAAATTACTGATGGTGCTGCGATGGTATTGCTTGCTAGTAGTGAAGCGGTGGCAAAATATAAATTAAAGCCAATTGCAAAAATCATCGATTTCGCATGGTCTGCGCTAGATCCATCTATTATGGGAATGGGTCCAGCATATGCGATAGCAGCGCTACTTAAAAATAATAAACTATCTATAGATAAAATTGACTATTTTGAAATTAACGAGGCCTTTGCAGCTCAGGCGCTTGCGTGCATAAAGGCGCTTGATGATCCTAAATATTGTAAAGACAATTTCGGATGGGATCATGCGGTTGGTAAATTAGATATTGATAAATTAAATGTAGATGGTGGTGCGATTGCAGTAGGACACCCAGTTGCTGCATCTGGTACGCGCCTCACTCTGCATTTAGCACGAATATTACAGCGCAGGCAAGCTAGGTACGGTATCGCTAGTCTTTGTATTGGTGGTGGTCAGGGTGGCGCTGTGTTAATAGAAAATGTGTCTGGAGGCAACTAGTGGTAAGTACTAACTATAACAACTGGTCATTAACTACTGATACAGCAGGCATATGCTGGCTGACATTCGATCGCAAAGATGCATCAGCCAATACTCTGAATACAGAGGTTCTGTCAGAATTTGATGGAATCTTAACCGTCTTAACTGCCCAGCCGCCTAAGGGTTTGGTAATTAAGTCTGGTAAAAGCAATGGTTTTATTGCTGGTGCCGATATCAGTGAGTTTATGCATTTGAGCTCGGTTACTGAGGCTACGCAAATGGTGCGTAAAGCGCAACTAATTTTCGATAAATTAGAAGCATTACCATGCCCAACAGTAGCTATGATCAATGGATATTGTTTGGGTGGTGGCCTGGAACTTTCTTTGGCTTGTAAATATAGAGTGGCCTTAGATGCACCTAAAACGAAAATTGGTTTACCAGAAGTCATGTTAGGTGTGCAGCCGGGCTGGGGTGGTAGCGTACGTTTACCGCGCTTAATTGGATCGCTTAAAGCTCTAGAATTAATTATTCCAGGCAAAACTGTTGATGCACGTACTGCACAAAAGCTTGGCATAGTTGATGCTGCAGTACCAGAAAGACATTTTATGACAGCAGTTTTACACTATGTACAAAATTCTCCTAAGCAAAATTCACCTGGTATAAGCGAAAAGTTTATACAGTTGTCGCCTATACGTAACTTAGTTGGTAAATTCTTACGCAGAAAAGTAGCGCAAAAGGTAAATCCTAAGCATTATCCAGCGCCATATTCTGTTGTAGACACATGGGTGGATAACTCTATTTACAGTCCAGAGGCATTTACCGCTGAAGCAAGCGCCATTGCGCAATTAATCGTGTCGCCTACTGCGCGCAATTTGGTGCGGGTCTTCTTTTTGCGTGAAAGACTGAAAGGTTTAGCGAAAAAATCTAATTTTGTGGCAAAACATGTGCATGTGTTAGGTGCTGGTGTGATGGGTGGCGACATTGCTGCTTGGTGTACCTTGATGGGTTATACCGTGACTGTGCAGGATCAAAATTTGAATGCCATAGCTGCTACCTTACAGCGTGCACAACAATTATTCACTAAACGTTTGAAGGCACCATACTTAGTGCAGAGTGCTTGCGATAGATTAATCCCTGATCCGCACGGGTTGGGTATTGCCAAAGCAGATGTGATAATCGAAGCAATTATTGAAAATGTTGGTGCAAAGCAAGAAGCATTCGCAATACTCGAGCAACAAGCAAAACCAGAGGCTATTTTGGCAAGTAATACATCAACAATTCCACTTGAAGAGATAGGCAAAAACCTAAAAAATCCAAATCGAGTGGTTGGGATCCACTTTTTTAATCCAGTGGCATTAATGCCTCTAGTTGAGGTAGTTTACGCGCAGCATACCGATCCAGCTTGCATTGAGAATGCTATGACTTTTGTAGGTAGAATAGATAAACTACCTTTGCCAGTAAAGAGTTCACCAGGCTTTTTAGTGAATCGTGTTTTGATCCCTTATTTACTCGAAGCGGCGGATCTGTACGACGAGGGCGTACCTGGAGCTGTGATTGATAAAGCTGCTACAGATTTTGGCATGCCCATGGGCCCCATAGAATTAATGGATACAGTAGGCCTAGATATTTGCGTAGCTGGTGCAAAAAGTATGCACAAACCCATCGCTGCAAAAGTGCTGCAATTGGTGCAAGATGGCCACCTAGGTAAAAAAACCGGTAGTGGTTTTTACCAATATAAGAATGGCAAACCAATTAAGCCCAAAATTGACACAAAACGCTATCCAGATGATATTACCGAACGCTTAATTTTGCGTATAGTAAACGAGGCAGCTGCATGTTTGCGTGAAGGCATTGTCACAGATGCAGATTTAGTAGATGCAGGTTTAATTTTTGGAGCTGGTTTTGCGCCTTTTCGGGGCGGGCCTTTGACATACGCAGCAGAGCAACAGAAGGGTGCAATTAAAGAGCGCCTTGATAAGCTTGCCAGGCGCTATGGGGATAGATTTATCGCTGATGAAGCCTGGAGCGGCTAAGGTACGCCCAGCTTTTATTTATTGGCCAATAAGTGGCCGATAACTTGATTTATTGGCCAATAAGGTTTATATGCACGGTAAGTTAACGGTATTAGACATCTTACAGAAAAGTGAAATGCCCCTCACTTTAAAACAAATTATCGGCTTACTTGGGACTCAGATTCCAGAGCGGACACTAAGACGTTATTTAAAGACTCTAGAAAGCGAACAATATGTAATGGTTTTAGGTGGAAATCGAAATAGAAGTTACCAAGCCGTAAAAAAAACTGAGAACTATAGTACAATTTTCTCAAGTACAAATTTAAAAATATTAGAAAAATTATCCGTGCCGTTATATCAACGTGAACCTTGTACTTTTCAGCACAATTGGATTCAGCAGTATATTCCTAATGAAACTTTTTATCTCTCCGCCCAACAAAGGCAAAAATTATATGATCATGGTCATCAAAATAAAGAGAATCAAGCAGCAGGTACATACGCACATAAAATATATCAGAGACTATTGATTGATTTATCGTACAATTCCTCAAGATTAGAGGGAAATACGTATTCTTTAGTAGAAACTCAACGTTTATTACTCGAAGGGCTCTCTGTAGAAGATAAGCTAGACTCTGAAAAAATCATGATACTCAATCATAAGGAGGCTATAAGGTATTTGGTAGAAAATGCCAGTAATATTCAGATTAGCGCGGAGAATATAAGAACAATTCACTATTTATTAGCTGATGGTTTAGTGCAACCACATGAAGCTGGTCAGGTTCGCAAAGACGGTGTAAAGATATCAGGCTCGGTATATATCCCAATAGAGAACCCTGTTATAATTTTGGAATTGCTTGAAGTGATATGTCATAAGGCAGATCAAATCATAGACCCTTATGAGCAAAGTATCTTTTTACTGATTAATCTATCATATTTGCAGGCATTTCTTGATGTAAACAAACGCACAGCACGTATAGCATGCAATATTCCATTCATAAAAAATAATTTGGTTCCAATTTCATTTAATGAGATTAATGTTGAAGATTATAGATCTGCAATGATAGCAATATATGAATTTAACCAAGTAAATCCATTGGTAGAGTTATATGTATGGTCGTATTTACGTACTGCTAAGGAGTATAAAGTAACTATGGAATCCTTAGGTTTTGATCCTGTCAGAGTAAAGTATAGGGCTCAAAGACGTAAATTATTGCATGATATTATTACAAATATGGTCAATCTTAGAATAGAGGATGCTATTTTTGCGTATGCTGAAACAAATATACAAGCTAAAGATCAAAAAAAATTTATCGAAGATATGCATACAGATCTGAAAAATTTAGATACAATTAACATTGCTGGCTTAGGTGTCACTAAGGATGAATTTTTGAATTGGCAAAAATCAAAGCCATGAGAGTCCTATCGCATCATTTTACAAGCAGCAACATTTAAGTTTTAACTAAATCAATTAGCTCGTAGTGATCTGCAGCAAAGGCTAAGATCTTAGCGCTATTAGGTTCCCAATCACCCAAAACAATACGCGTATTTGCGCCATGTTTATGAATAGCAGGTCTGTGTGTATGACCGTGGATCATAGTATTTACTGCATGCTT
>DALYEH010000103.1:0-753 GCA_031972715.1 Gammaproteobacteria bacterium
TACTTGCGCGACAAAACTTGTCGCTAATTAAAAAATCTCTGTTGCCGCGCATAAAATACAGAGGGATATTTTGTTTGCTGATGTCCTGCAATGCTCTTTGTACAGTTTGAATGTATGGCTCATTGAGATCATCTCCGAGCCACATTGCAAAAAAGTCACCCAAAATATATATGGCATCTGCTTGCATACCCTGAGTGCCTAAAAATGCTAGCAACAACTCTGTTTGGATCTTGGAGTTAGCGTGCAAATGCAGATCAGATATAAAATAGGTGTACATAATTTAAGGTGTTACTAAGCTACTGGAATGCACTGCTTCCAATTCTGTACTTAATACAGCTTCGGAAATAATCACTGGTGTTTCGGGAACATTTTGATGTCCATGACGATTCACTGTATTAACCTGGCTAATTTTATCTACCACATCCATACCATCGATTACTTTACCAAATACGCAATAGCCGTAGCCTTGTGTTGTTTCGCTTTGGAAATTTAGGAAATCATTATCCACTGTGTTGATAAAAAATTGCGGTCCAGCTGAGTGTGGATCTGAAGTACGTGCCATCGCTATAGTGCCTCGTTTATTTAGTTCGGCATGCTTGGCTTCGTTGGGGATAGGCTTATCGGCCGGTTTCTGTAGCATATCCTGAGTTAAACCACCACCTTGGATCATAAATCCTGGTATGACTCTATGGAAGATGGTATCGCTATAAAAACCTTTGTTTACATAATTGATAAAGTTTTGTGCTGTGACGG
>DALYEH010000103.1:763-3200 GCA_031972715.1 Gammaproteobacteria bacterium
TGGTTTTCAAAATAACGATTGCCATAATTAACTCCTTAAGTACCTTGTTTAGGCTAAAAGATAGCCTATCATGCTTGTGACTGAAATGCATGCTGATATATCTGGGATCTTAGCTTATGTGGTGCTTAACTAACATGTGGATTTGACCAAAATACTGAAAATTAGGTAAAATTGAGTTTTTAAGCATATATAGAATAATCCATGAAAACACGTTTTGCTCCCAGCCCAACTGGATGGATGCATTTTGGCAATTTACGCACCGCATTGTTTAATTTCTTGTTCGCGCGCAAGCAACAGGCCACTTTTTTGCTGCGTATTGAAGATACAGATCATGCGCGGTCTAAAACAGAGTATCTAGATGATTTGTATCTAGATTTAAAATGGCTACATTTAAATTGGGATGAAGGCCCAGCACTGCAATCACAGCGAGCCGCAGTCTATGATCAATATTACAAAATATTAGAAGAACAGGGTTTAGCCTATCCTTGTTTTTGTAGTGATGAAGTTTTAAGTATAACCCGTAAGGTACAAATCGCAGCGGGACAACCGCCACGTTATCCTGGCACCTGCCGTAACCTTTCTAAAGAAGAGGTACAAAAAAGGTTGCAGGCTGGCGAGACTGCTACATTACGTTTTCAGGTACCACGCGATAAAATTATTGAGTTCAAAGATTTAGTCAAAGGTGTGCAGCGCTTTGCTGCGAATGACATTGGTGATTTTATCATCAGGCGTAATGATGGTACAGCTTCATTTATGTTCTGTAATGCCATAGATGATGCTACGATGGGGGTCACCCATGCATTACGTGGTGATGATCATTTAGCTAATACGCCACGTCAAATTATGATCTTAAATGCTTTAAACATGCCGCATCCTGAATATGGGCATTTCGCTATGATCAATGGTAGTGATGGTGCGCCTTTATCTAAGCGTAACGGTAGCGAAGCTGTGCGAGAATTGCGTGCACAAGGATATCATCCCTTAGCAGTGGCAAATTATTTAGCACGTTTAGGCCATTATTATGCCAACAACGCATACATGACTTTAGAACAACTAGCTACAGAATTTAGTTTAGAGCATATCAGCACATCGCCAGCCAGACATGATATAGCGCATTTAAGACATTGGCAGAAAGAAGCGATTTTGCACAGTAATATCGAAGAAATTTTAGAGTTGATTAAGCCATATGTGCAAGACCATATTCCTGCAGACAAACAAGCGGAGTTTGCGGCACTGGCTAGAGAAAATATTTTGATGCCTAGTGATGTGCAATTGTGGGTGGATGCCGTAAGTTCTAGTGCAGTGCATATGTCCGATGCAGAGGTAGAGCTGTTAGCGCGCACTGGGCGGGCTTTTTTTGAAGCAGCTGCAGAATATGTTAACAGTTGTCAAGCAAATGTAGCTTTTAAGCCTCTAGCAGATTACGTAAAGGATAAGACTGGCTGCAAAGGCAAGGAGCTATTTATGCCTTTGCGTATCGCACTCACAGGTCAAAATCATGGGCCAGAATTGGCAAAACTTATAGAGTTTATGCCTAAGGCATTGATTTTGCATAGGTTTGAAAATGCTGCATCCAAAGCAAAATAAAGGTAAAACACATGTCTGAATTGTTAGTATATGATACCAAAACGCAACAAAAGAAATTATTTAGACCCATAGATCCTAACAAGGTTGGGATCTATGTTTGCGGGATCACCGTTTATGATTTCTGTCATATAGGACATGCGCGGACTTGGCTTGCTTTTGATGTGATTGTGCGTTATTTAAAGCATAAATTCGGTGCTAAGCACGTTAGATTTGTACGTAACATTACAGATATTGATGACAAAATTATCAAACGTGCGCAAGAAAATAATGAAACCTGGACTGAGCTTACTGAGCGTTTTATAGAGGCTATGCATGCAGATGAAAAACAGTTAGGTTTATTGAGACCAGATGTTGAGCCTAGGGCCACTGCATATATGCCACAAATGATAGCGTTAGTGGAACAATTAATAGCTAAGGGTTTTGCTTATGTGGCACCCAATAATGATGTTTATTATAAGGTGCGTGCTTTTGCAGATTATGGCTGTTTAGCAAAGAGAAATTTAGACGATTTAAGTGCCGGGGCACGTGTAGAGATCAATGAAGCTAAAAATGATCCTCTAGATTTTGTGTTATGGAAAGCAGCAAAGCCAGGCGAGCCGTCATGGGATTCTCCATGGGGACCGGGGCGTCCTGGTTGGCATTTAGAATGTTCAGCTATGTCTATGGATTTATTAGGCGAAACCTTTGATTTGCATGGTGGAGGTTTTGATCTTATTTTCCCACATCATGAAAATGAATGTGCGCAAGCGGAAGCTGCCAGCGGTAAAGAATTTGTACGCAACTGGTTGCATGTAGGATTTTTGCAGTTGAATAAAGAAAAGATGTCTAAATCTTTAAACAATTTTATCAC
>DALYEH010000103.1:3210-5237 GCA_031972715.1 Gammaproteobacteria bacterium
CGCTTATCGCATGTAATAAATGCATGAGGGGCTTGTGCATGATCTATTAAAACAAGTCCATCCTGAAGAGCTACGTTATTTCATGATCTCAGGACATTACCGTAGTCCTTTAGAGTATTCCTTAGAACAAGTACAGCAATGTAAACAGCCTTTAGAGCGCTTATATACTGCTTTGAATAGCGTGCAGGCTGCAACAGAGGCTGCACAGGGTAGCGAATTCGAGCAACGTTTCACTGCCGCTATGGATGATGATTTTAACACCCCAGAGGCATTAGCAGTGCTATTTGATTTAGCTCGTGAGATCAATAAAACTAGTGACGCAGAGCTTGCTGCTGGGTTAGTATCCCTATTAAAGAATCTAGGTGGAATTTTAGGTTTATTGCAACGCGATCCAGCGCTAGTTTTAGGTCAAGTGCAATTAGATAACCTAGATCAACACATTCAAGATCTAATCTCGGCTAGAAACGATGCTCGCCAGCAAAAGAACTGGGCCGAAGCTGATAGAATACGCGATGAACTAAGTAAGCTTGGTGTAAAGTTAGAGGATATGGCCGGAAGTTCTAATATTCGCAAAGTTACTTGATCTTGGTCTTTTTTTAACCTATGCAATTCTGTAGAAAATAACCCGCAGGTTTAGCATTTTAGTGTAATTATTGGGTATTTAGGTATGATTTGATCTTTGGTAATTAAAATCAAATCTTTGAATTTGGCTTGGGCTATCAACAGGCGATCAAATGGATCATTGTGTATTTTAGGCAAATTAAGGATGCTTAAACTTTCTTCAGCGCTTAATTGTAGTATTTGAAACTTTTCTGTATGTAAAATATTTAGTAAATTCATAGGAATGTTTAACTTATTGAGTTCGCTTTTAATTGCTATTTCCCATATAGAAACACTGCTGACAAATATTCTATTATTTTTGTCTGCGATAATATTTCGCGCTTTAGCAGCAATTTTCTGTGGATCATCAAGCCACCATAGAATTACATGTGTATCAAGTAAATACTGCATTATAAGTCCTTTTTATAAAACTCTTGCAACAAATCTTCTGGTAATGGGGCATCAAAGTCATCAGCTATCTGAATTATGCCTTTAAACTGTCCGCCCCTTCTTGGCTTTACTGATGCAGTATATGGGGTTAGTTGCACTAATGGAGTCCCGTCTTTTGCTATAATCACTTCTTCCCCATTTAGCACGGAATTTATAAGTTTAGAAAATTTGGTTTTGGCTTCGTGTATATTCACTAACATTATTGGCTCCTAGAAATGCTTGTGATATAATTATAGTGGACTAAGATGGCTTAGTCAATAGACTAGCCTGAGTTTATGTGGGCCTACTAAGAATAGGCGCCTAGCTGCCTATTATGCGATGTGGTCAGATAGGAGATCAGTGCCTGTACAAATATCCTCAATTGCTAAGCTATATCTCTAAGGCGTAGATGAACTTTCTCTGCTGGCAGCAGTCTCAGATTGTAGAGGTTCAGAGTTATGTCACATGTAGGTGCCTTAGCAGCAAAAAATAGAAAACAATTCGAAAACGATTACAAGGCTAGTGTTAAAGCCTATAAAACAGCTTTTGAGCAAAAAGGCAGCGATCAAGCAACTTTACAAAAATTAAGGCAAGAGGCTATCAATAAAGGAAAAGCATATTTTATTAATAGTGGCATGCCAAAAGATCTAGCAGATATGGTATCTGAATGTGATACTTCACATAAAGCCTTGGCAGAGTTTAAAGATGCTATCATGAAGCATGTAAAAAGCCAGCGTGCAAAAATACAGAATTTAGAAAATGAATTATTTGCTGCCGAAGCTAATAGATTCAAAATTCAATTAGATCCACAAGCAATGTCAGCAAACGAAAATCGAATTAAAGAATTACAAGAGCAAGTTAGTGCTGAGAAAGCTGCTTTAAAGCCATTGCTCGATAGTGCAACCTCAATGGCTGGGGACACTACCAAAAACAAAGTGTTAAACGGAATGATGAAATTAGTATCGGGCTTTTGTGGACTAATTGCAGCAGGCATTTGG
>DALYEH010000104.1:0-2001 GCA_031972715.1 Gammaproteobacteria bacterium
GCGCAAATCTGACGCTGCAGCCAACAAAGCCTGAACCGCTTGAGCAGAGATTTCAGTATCGTCGATTTCTATAGCGCTTAACTTTGGTAGAGCTCCGGAACTTAAACGCAGTTGCATGTCTACTAAGCCCCAGCTGCCCCGTAACATGAGATCTTCAAGGTTTGGCGTAGCTTGGATTAGTGTTTGCAGAGATTCGGAATATAAACTGCTACCAAGCACTTCTATTGATTTAAGCTTCGCTAGGCAGGGTATCGCCATTGAAGCCACTTCGCCTGGATCAACTTCATATGAAATTCTGCAGTTACGCATCGAAATTATTTCGAGGTTTGGCGCAAATACAAATATCTTGTTTAAGGAATTAGGATCGAGGTACTTGTTTGATAATTGTATCGATTTCAAATTGCTTAGAGGATAGGATCCACTTGTCGTAGTTAATTCAGGTAAACCTACGTCACTTCCCGACAAATTTATTGTTTCTAGGTTTGGGGAGGCAAAGATTAAAGAAGCGAGTACATCGGCTTTAATCCATGAACTCTCAATCTGAATGCTTTTCAGTTTACTTAGAGCACCTGGTTTTAGATCAAGAGCCTGAGGAGTATTATCATAATTCAATGATCGTATATATATGGATTCCAAATTAGGCGCAGACATAATCATTTTAGCGACATTTTTACTGTTTAGATTCTGATATGTTTGTATATCCTCGCTGCTAAATGTTGTGCGCTTGCTGGGGAATAAATATAGATAAACTCTATAGTAGAAATAGCCATACGCAGTTGCAGCTATACTAGCAACTGAAGCGGCCATGGAGCTGAAGAACGACTTGGTTTTTTTCCACATGCTGTAATCTCTAGAGCTATTTGATATTAATAGTTATAAGAATTACATGTAACCCCTTACAAGTCAAGAAACTTAAAAACGAATAGCTATACCTGTATATAGTTCATATATGATTTCTAGTGAGGCCTAGGTTCAGCTCTATCCTGTGCATACAGATATAGTTCATCATTTTTCTACTTTTAATAGCACCCGTATTATGCATATATGTTGCACAAACTTATTATTATTTTAGCTACGCAACATATACACCACTAAGCCTATAAATATTATCAAGCCTATAGCTAAAAGCGCCATAGTGTACATACTTTTATTAATATTTGGTAATGATAAACTTTCTGGGTTCGCAGAAATATATCTGTATAGCATCCACATGATATATAGCCCAAATAGTATCGCCGCTATCTTAGAAAATAAATCCATTTTGTCCCCTATGCCTTAATAAATGATCTAACAATATTATAGCCGCCATGGCCTCCACTATAGGTACAGCGCGTATAGCTACACATGGGTCATGCCTACCACTAGTACTGACTATACAATCATTTCCGTATACGTCAACTGATTCAATTGGGATCCTAACACTGGCTGCCGGTTTAAATGCTAGTCGAGCAACTATATCCTGTCCGGTAGATATACCGGCTAGAATTCCACCTGCATGATTTGATAAAAAGCCACTGCTGTTAATAGGATCTGCAAATTCTGAACCGCGCGCTGTGACACAAGCAAAACCAGCGCCTATTTCCACTCCTTTAACAGCATTAATACCCATAAAGGCATGCGCTAGATCTGCATCTAGTTTGTCAAATACAGGTTCACCTAAACCTACTGGTACATTCTGCATCTTCACAACAATTTGCGCACCAATAGAATCACCCTCTCTTCGTAAAGATCTTATCAAGGCATATACTTCTGGCGCCTCTATATCATCGACGGGTAAGTTTCCAATTTGTGTGACCTTGGCATTAATTTGTACCCCGCATTTAGTACTTAAATACTTTTTAGCAATAGCACCCGCAGCTACACGCATAGCTGTTTCTCGTGCAGAGGCCCTGCCTCCGCCACGGTGATCGCGGATCCCATATTTATGCAGATATGTATAGTCACCATGGCCTGGGCGTAACTTTTCCTCTAACTCTGCGTAATCTTGTGGCCTAGCGTTTA
>DALYEH010000104.1:2011-5195 GCA_031972715.1 Gammaproteobacteria bacterium
CTAATAGGTGTGCCCGTTGTTTTACCTGCAAACACGCCAGACAAAATCTTTATTTGGTCTGGTTCTCGCCGCTGACTAGTATTTCGCGATACCCCAGGCTTACGTCGATCTAGTTCCGATTGTAGATCTGCTAAATCTATCTCTAAATTTGGCGGGCAACCATCGATTACACATCCAATAGCAGGACCATGGCTTTCGCCAAAAGTTGTAACTGTAAATACTTTACCTATACTATTGCCTGGCATAAATCGTGTCCTATCGAAGAGCTTGGATATTGATCCCGCGTATAGTGGGGCTAGCAAGTTGTTGTGTCATATATTCCCTTAAACTCTGCTGCACTACCCTTTTTAAAGTTGTAGTGGCATGAAAAAACTCTATATCATCATTATCAGGCATCTTCAAGGCCAAACCCAAATGCGAAATATTCAAATTGGTGCCTATCCTGGCACGCATATCCCAATTAGGTCGAACAATGCATATTAAAGAATACTCTGGCATGCAACGCACAAAATTAGAATAATCTTGCAACAATTCTTCAGTGGACACATAAGGCACTATAGATGTTTGCGAAGGTAAACTTTCAATTATATGTTGTGGCAAAGTTTTACGCCCAGCATTAATAGCATGCTGCGTAAACCATGACTTCCTATCTATTTCCGCCTCAGCGGTTTTTGTAGAAGGAAACACCTCGCGAGTGATATCTGCAACAATAAGCTTATTATTAGCAATCCAATCTATGCAAAAGAAATGGTTTCTATGTAAAAAGTTTGGTATGCCTTGTGCGTAATGTATATTACGTAAGTTTGTTTCAAAGTCAACACAAAACAGCGCGTACTCTTGATGCGGATTAGTTTGCATCAATGCCAAAACCACTTCAGCATATGTTACACAATCTAACACTTTAAGATCGTACTTAAAATCATCCAAGGACTCAAGATCGGAACCATTTTGCCAAGGACCATATTCAATACCTAGCAAATTTTCAGCTAATGCTTTAAGGCGTTGTTTAAAGCCTAGCGCAGCAGTTTTTTGACAGAGAGTATATAACTCATACAGTTTGTAGTTCATTCTGGGCTTTCCTTAGTTCAGCAGCACTTAGTAAAAACACACCTTCACCGCCGTGCGCAAACTCCAACCAATTAAAAGCAATTTTAGGAAATCTCTGCTCTAATGCTTGCCAACTATTTCCTACCTCTACTATCAGCAAACCTTCATTAGTCAAATGCTGCTCGGCTTGCTGCATAATCTTTATTGTTAGATCTAAGCCTTGCACACCACTCTCTAGCGCTAGTACCGGCTCATGCCTATATTCTTCGGGCAACTCTTGCATCTCAAATTCAGCCACATAGGGCGGATTACTAATAATAATATCGTATTTCTTGGCGCTAAGCTTGGTAAACAGGTCCGATTCTATTATGCTCACTTGCTGCCCACAAGCATGCAAGATTACGTTTTTACGAGCAACCTCTAATGCTGCAGCGGAAATATCTACTGCATCAACTGCAGCATTGGGAAATTCCTTGGCACAGTAGATGGCTAAACATGCACTCCCAGTGCACATATCTAAAATATTTTTTGGCTGCTTATCCCCCAACCATGGTTGAAAATGGTTACTAATTAATTCTGCTAAAGGCGAACGAGGGATCAAGACATGCTCATTCACATAATATCTTTCTCCCGCAAACCATGCCTCATGAGTTAAGTAAGGTACAGGAATGCGTTCTTGCACCCTTCGTTCAGCTAAACTTAGCAGTTGCTGTTTTTCGCTTGAGCTTAGGATATGCCTTAAGACACTAGTATCATTTTCTGCTGGTAATTTAAGTACATATAAAGCCAACATCACAGCCTCATCCCAAGGATTATCTGTGCCATGTCCGTAATATAAATCATTATTATTGAAATACTCACTCGCCCAGTTCAGAAAATCTTCAAGGGTGTTGATTTGTGATTGTGTCATGCTACTAGCCTCATTTTTTAATCTAATGTAACATTTTACAAGCTAACATTCAAATCAAAATGGCCCGCCTAAGCGGGCTCAGACTATCACGGTCGCTTCTTTGAGCGTGGAGATTTAACTGGCGTGGTTTTCACTGGCTTTTTCTTCGCTAAGTCTTTCAGTAACTCTTCAGTAATACACACAGCACGTTTGCCAGCCTCTAAAGACAAATTTAACACTGCGCCAGACAACGGATCGTGTACTTTTTCCCCCATCGCTGCACCATTAGCCAAGGCCTGCGCTATATCAGTGAAGGTCATAACATGTTTGGTTTGTTTCACTTCGGTACATAAATCTCTAAGCTTGCCCATTATCTGCTCCTAGTAATTAACTAAGAGCAGAATAAAACATGGTGGTACTAGTAGATATACCGAAAAAGTTTAGCTAAGGACTAAGAATGGGGTCAAAGGGTATCTCGTCTTTTGGTTTTAAGAAATCACTACTGTTCAATGATAATTCTTTGTATATTTCAGGGGAAAGCACGTAAACCCAGCCTTTTTTGGCTTGATTAAATGCGGCGACCTTTTGCTTCATTTCCTCTGGTGTATTCTCAGCAGTGTTAGCTATCACTTTAGCAAACACCTCAGCACCTTGTTTTAATAACTGCATACTAATCTTGACGCCATCGAAAGTCTGCACAGTTGTCGTAAGTCCACGCGACCAATCCAAATTTGGCTTTTCTAACTGCACATCTTTAAATTCAAGCTCAGCTACTTCAAATGGCACTGTATTGATCGCATCTAAATCTAATACCATGCCTTGCTTTGGCTGCAAGCCAACTAATTCAAAATCTTCTTGGTTCTGTTCTCTTTTTGTGATTATCAATTTCGGTGAGTCCACCCTTTCGATTTCTACACTTTTAATCTGATCGCTATCGATTAAACCCAAGAGTGGCTGATCTACCCAATCACTAAATTGATTAGTAGAAGCTATAGTACCTTGCACTAGCCACGCCTGCTCATCACCTACATTGCGCACAAATAAACGCTCTTTAAATTGCTCGCCCAGTTGTACTGTTTCGCGTTTGCCTATGTAAAGCTTAGCTATATTATCATTGTAAACGTCAGTTATAGTAATCAAGAGCGTTTCCGAGTTAGGATCACTTAAGTCATTCACGTCTAATTGTTTGTATAGTTCAGGATTAGATGTTTTTGGTTCAATAATTCTTAAATCTGCCAAGCTATACAA
>DALYEH010000105.1:0-5186 GCA_031972715.1 Gammaproteobacteria bacterium
CACCTGTTGTAGCTGGCTCCTGGTTCAATTTCGACCGCCGTCCAGCCAAGACAATTATTGACGATCAGACTTTAACATTGAAAGCCAATCTAGCCTTAGCAAAAAATAAGCCTATTTGGCGTTGCAGTCATATCAGCACGCTTAGTTATAACAATTCTATTTTGCTAGTAGGGCAAACACCATCTAAAGCTAGCAAGCAAGAGATAGAAAAGATTGTCAAAAATATAGACGGTGTGGGATCTATTTATAATCAGATCACTGTGGCGGCACCTATTTCATTAGGTACACGCAGCAATGACACCTGGATCACTACACAAGTCAAAAGTCGAATTATGACTAACCGTAACGTTGGCATCAATCGGGTTAAAGTTATCACGGAAGCATGTGTAGTGTATTTAATGGGCGCCCTTACGCATGATGAGGAATGTACTGCAATACAAATAGCGCGCTGCGTCCCAGGCGTAAAAAAAGTAGTGACAGTCATAGAGCGCCCAGAAAACGTCTCTGGTACACCTCCACCTGTAGATGTACCATGTAACTGCCCATAACCTAATAAATGAACAGTCTTTGTGATCACATATTTTAATGTTTTGTTGCTAAACTACTTACAATAAAACATTGACTATAGGTGAATCATGTTAGTATTGCTAAGACAAACTGTGATCTTAATCACAGCCTTATTTTTCTTACCAGTATTGCAAGCTTTAACTTACGAGATAACCCCAGGCAGCGATATAGTAGGATCAGTGCAATATTATACTGTAAAAAATGGCGATACTTTTGCAGAAATTGCCCGTAAATTTGATCTAGGCTTTGTAGAGTTGCAAGAAGCAAACCCAAAAATTGACAGCCAAAAAGCTTTAACTCCAGGCACAGAATTATTAATCCCCACAGAATTCATCCTACCAAATGGCACAGCACGAGAAGGCATAGTGTTAAATGTGGCTGAGTTGCGCCTATATTATTTTCCACCAGGTACTAATACAGTTGTAACCTTCCCTGTAGGTTTAGGCCGCACAGGATGGAAAACACCTACCGGCCAAACTAAAATTGTTGCTAAGCGTGAAAACCCTGTCTGGGTGCCCCCAGATTCAATACGCGCGGAAGCAGAACGCCAAGGCAGAACCCTTCCTGCAGCATATCCAGCAGGCCCAAATAATCCGTTAGGCAAATATGCTTTAAATTTAGGCTGGTCTGGCTATAGATTGCATGGTACCAATGCCCCAGCGTCTATAGGTACTAGAGCTAGTCACGGCTGCATACGCATGTTCCCAGAAGATATTGAAAGTTTATTTAAACAAGTTTCTGTTGATACACCAGTTACAGTAGTACATGAGCCATTTAAAATTGGTGTTAAAAATGGCCAACTATACTTAGAAGCGCATGAACCATTTGTAGAAGCATATTATACAGGTGGCGAAGATGACGGTACTATCTTACAAGACGCAATGAGCGAATCACCACACTCACACATGAACACTAGTGTAGATTGGTCTGAAGTGAAGAAATTGATCCACGACACATACGGCTATCCAGTAAAAATCTCTGATTTACCGGGTGCTTAAACTTACGGCCAACACGCTCTACATGTATTATTTAACGACTGTTAAATGCGCCTTACCCTTACCTTTGCCCGTACCGCCTTTGCCAGCTGCTTTTTCTTCTGGTGGTGGTGGCACATCTGCCTCGTCATCCTCTTCAGAAAATACCATACCACGCCCATTCTCACGCGCATAAATCGCCATAACTGCTGATACTGGTACATAAATTGACTGTGCTACACCGCCAAAACGCGCCTGAAAACTTATAGCATCATTTTTTAATTCTAGATTTTGCACAGCTTGCATAGCTATATTCAATACAATTTGCCCGGATTCCACATAGGCACGCGGCACTTCTACATGGGGAAGCTCTGCATTAACCACAATATGTGGCGTGCATCCGCTATCAATGATCCATTCATAAAAAGCTCTAATTAAGTAGGGTCTAGTTGATATCATTATTTCCTCATCGTACTTTCTATCGCTGTTAAACTATCTTGAAATGCTTCTCTTGCAAAAATTCGCTCTGCATAATTTATTATGGCTTGTGCCTGTGTAGGTAATCTTACACCTAATATTGGTAACCGCCAAAGTAAAGGCGCAATACAAGCATCTACCAAAGAAAAATCCTGGCTCATAAAAAACGGCATCTCTGTCAATACAGGAGTGATACTAGTTAAGCTTGCAGCCAAATCTTTACGGGCAAGATCTGCTTCTTGTGTCGTAGTATTTTCGCTTAAGATCTTATCCATTAAGCTATACCAGTCCTGATTAACTCTATACATCATAAGCCTAGTCCGGCCTTTGGCAACTGGATATACCGGCATTAAAGGCGGATGCGGAAAACGCTCATCCAAATATTCCATAATAATTTCAGATTTATATAGCACTAAATCTCTATCTATTAAGGTAGGTATTGTACCATATGGATTGAACGACGCTAATTCTTCTATAGTTTTTGAAGAATTATCAACGCTAATTATGTCAGCTGGCACGCCTTTTTCCGCTAATACAATCCGCACACGGTGGCTATAAGGATCATCATTGCTAGAGTATAAGGTTATTCCCGAACGTTTCAGGGGATTTAAAACCATGCTTGTCCTATTTGTGAACTTTCTTCCAATATTCTCGTTTTAATAAATAACTAAACACCGCAAAGATGCCTAAAAACACGAGCACCCACGCACCTATTTCACGGCGTAAAGTTTGTACAGGTTCACTAATATAACATAAAAAGTTAACTAAATCAGCAACTGCTACTTTATATTCTTCCGGCGTCATACTGCCTGGACGCACTACTTTTAGCCCCTCAGGGGTCAAAATCTGCTCTCCCTGCAACTCTAGCAAGACATGCGGCATAGCAACGTCTGGAAACACCAGATTGTTTACGCCCCATGGTCTTTTAGGGTCGGTATAAAAAGTAAGTAAATAATTATAGAGCCAATCAACACCTCTATACTTTGCTTCTAAAGTTAAATCCGGTGGAGACATTCCAAACCAGTTTGCAGCATCTTGCGAACGCATAGCAGTCACTATTGGTGCGGCTAGGCTGTCTCCAGTAAACATTAAATTCTCTTTTACGATCTTATCTAGTACTTTGCCAGATTCATCAGTAATTTGAATTCCTTTAGCCATGGCGTCATAGCGAGTAAATTTCAGACTATGGCAGCCCGAACATTCATTCATAAATAAACGTGCGCCACGCTGCAAAGACGCATAGTCCGTGACGTCTATAGGCGCTTTAGCAAGCTCTAATTCCGTATCTGCGCCATGCACAGCTGCTGATAAGGCCAGGATGCTGATTGCAATAATAAAACGCATCAATATTTTACCCTCGTGGGCACTGGTTTGGTTTTATCAAACTTAGTGTAAATTGGCATCAAAATAAAAAAGCTGAAGTATACTGCTGAAAACACACGCGCCAAAATCACCTTGGCTGGGGTTGGTTCATGTAAACCCAGATAACCTAGGCCTACAAAACTTAAGACAAAACAACTTAAAGCAACTTTGTACATCCAGCCTTTGTACCTTATGGAGTAAACAGGGCTGCGATCTAACCAGGGCAAAAACACTAAGATAAAAATAGAACCCACCATGGCCAAGACACCCATTATCTTATTGGGAATAGCCCGCAAAATGGCGTAATAAGGAGTCATATACCACACTGGCGCAATGTGCTCTGGAGTTTGCATAGAATTTGCCGGAGTATAATTAGGAGTCTCCAGAAATAGACCATAAAAATCCGGTATATAGAATATAACTACCGCGAATAAAATTAAAAATATTATTAAACCAAAAGTATCTTTGACTGTATAATACGGGTGAAATGGGATCCCGTCTTTAGGGTGTCCGTCTGGCCCCATTTCTTTCTTAATGTCAATTCCATCCGGATTGTTTGACCCCACGTTATGTAGCGCTAGTATATGAAAAAACACTAGCCCCACTAAAATCAACGGCATCAATGCTACATGCATAGCAAAAAAACGATTCAAAGTGGCGTCGCTTACATTGTAGTCCCCACGTATAAACTCTACTAAAAAATCACCTATAAAAGGCACAGCGCTAAAGAGTGAGGTAATAACTTGCGCACCCCAGAAAGACATGTTCCCCCAAGGCAAAAGATAACCAAAAAAAGCCTCCGCCATTAAACTTAAAAATATAGCCATACCTATTAGCCATACTAATTCTCGCGGCTTTCTGTAAGATCCATACAGCATAGCTCTAAACATATGCAGATAAACCACTATAAAAAAAAATGAGGCTCCAACCGCATGCAGATATCGTATTAGCCATCCGAAGTTTACATCGCGCATGATGTATTCTATAGAAGCAAAGGCTCCTGCTGCAGAAGGGTTATAATTCATGGCTAACCAAATACCAGTAATAATTTGATTTGCCAGCATTACCAACGATAAAATACCAAAGTAATACCAAAAATTGAAATTCTTTGGGGCGTAGTAATCTGAGGTATGCTCTTTAAGAAATTGTGTAATCGGATAGCGTTCATCTACCCACGCTACAAGCTTGGCTATCATGTTGGATTTTCTCCCACGCGTATTACTGTGTCGCTTAGATATTTATACGCAGGCACGACTAAATTCAGTGGCGCTGGTACATCCTTGAACACACGCCCAGCCAAATCATATGTTGATCCATGACACGGGCAAAAGAAGCCCCCTTTCCAATCTTTTTGCACGCTGCCTGGCAAAGGTCTGAATAAAGGGACACAACCTAAATGAGTACAGATCCCAACCACAACCAAATATTCAGGTTTGATGGATCGATAGATCTCAGTTATGTATTTAGGTTGCTGATCTGCTTGGGATAGAGGATCGCGCAGTTGATCGTTCAAGGAAGACAATTCATCGACTTCACTTTTAGTGCGATGCACAATAAATACCGGTTGACCACGCCACGGTACGGTGATTTTCTGGCCTTCTTCAATTTTTGACAAATCCACGTCTATAGGCGCGCCTAGGGCCTGCGCTTTAGCGCTTGGCAACCAAGAACTAATAAACGGCACGGCTGCTAAACCCAAGCCTATACCGCCTATAACTGTCGTGGCAGCGGTTAAAAACTGCCGTCTGCTTGTATCTGTATCATCCTTGTCGCCACTATGCATGGCAGCTCCTATTACTCTAGAAG
>DALYEH010000106.1:0-1716 GCA_031972715.1 Gammaproteobacteria bacterium
TACCAAGAGCTTAGCTCGCGGGAATCCACGGCATTTATGCCGAGGAGGCTGTCAATAAATACGTATACATGATGACATATTCTTATCAAATTAACCGTGCATTGTGAAGCGCACTCTATTTTGTTCCCGATCTGACGCAACCCTTTGTTGTAGTGTAGATAATAATTCATGAGATAAGACTGTTGTATTATTAACATAATTTAATAATACTTTCCCTTGATCTGATGCAAACATTTGCAACAATTCTCTAAGGGTGTTTTTATCATCTCGCTCAAGACTATCAGCATATGAACTTAAAGTGTTATTTACAACAGTAAACACACCATTAACAAAATCATTGACAGCCAGCCTGAGAAATAATGCTATTTCTATACCATCATTAGTATAAAATACTTCATCAATTATATATCTAGCGCAAAGGGCCGATAAATTTGCAAGAATAAATGCACAATTATCATGTACAGCTTTAATTCTAGCTATTCTTTCGTTTAGTTCTATGCAATCATTAAAGTGATCTTTAACTATTGATTTAATAGCACTTAGATAAATCTTCCTGATTTTATGAAATAGATGCTTCTCACTCTCTGCATCAATCCTCGCACCTTTTTCAAGTAATGTTGCTATTAATTTAAATTGCCTAAAGCGAGGACAGCTATTTGCTTGTGCAACTAGTGACAAAACTGATGATCCATAATCATGTTCATTCCTACCAATATCGTAAGTTTTCGCAACTGCATTAATTGCATCATTATTAGATAGGCTTAAGAGATATTCAAACACTCTATACTGCTCATCTATCCAAAAAGCACTATCCTTAGCCACAAGCCATAACACTGATTTACCAGCGTGTTCGCCTTCGGTGGGTATGTAATTTATCTGCTCAGGAGTTGCAGCACTAATTAGATCCAACAATTCTTTTTCTGTATAGGCGCTTGTCCATAGACTTTCTTTTGCATCTTCTAACAAAATCGCTTTAAACAGTCCTGAATGCATTTTGAGCTCTCCAACTATGAGTAGATTTAACTATAATATACAGCTTGTTATACAAATACAAAAGCCCATGTAATATGGGCTTCATATGAAAACTTAACAAAAATACTCTTGGTGGTTTTTAGAACGGTATATCATCATCAAAATCTGCCACCATCTCTGGCTCAACTGCAGGTGCTGAATCTTGCGCAAATGATTGCCCACCAGAAGATGTATGCGCCGGCATGCCACCTTTAGAATCTAGCATCTGCATGCTATTAGCGATAATTTCAGTGGTATAACGTTCTGCACCACTTTGATCTTGCCATTTGTTGGTACGTAATGAACCTTCTATATACACTTTGGATCCTTTACGTAAATATTCGCTAGCAATTTCAGCTAATCTATTAAAAAACACTATGCGATGCCACTCAGTACGTTCTTGCATTTCGCCAGATTGCTTGTCTTTCCAGCCTTCAGAAGTAGCAACACGTATATTTGTTACCGCTGCACCACTTGGCATATAACGTACTTCCGGATCTGCGCCTAAATTACCAATAATAATTACTTTATTCACACCTCTTGCCATTTTTTCCTCCAGATTGTTTTCTTATCCCTCGCTGTAGAGCGAAGACTTAGCCCCCAAAGAACCGCGCTGCGATTTCATGGAAAGCATGTTAAAAATTAGCCAGCTCAGCACTAAACCTATACAAAAACTTATAACTGCGGTTGCGCCTGCCAAACTTT
>DALYEH010000106.1:1726-5177 GCA_031972715.1 Gammaproteobacteria bacterium
AATTGTAAGCAAGAATATAGACCCATAGCCGCGCCACGCTTTTCAGCTGTCGCATGTTTAGTAACTAATGCAGGTAAACTAGCTTCTAAAACACAGAATGCACTAAAAAACACCAGCAAACTGCCAGCAATATATAGCCACCCATGTAATGTATACAATATTACTTCAGCTAATAACAAGCACAAAATCGCTATAGACTGCAATTTTGGCAATTTTTGAGTGCGCTCACCTACTGCAATTAAACGCCATGCAACTAACATTGCACTGCATATCGCTATCGCATAAAATTGCCACACCTTTTCTGCAATAATGCCGTGCTGCTGTAAAATTCCTGGCAGAATTAAAAACAAAGCCGCCAGATTAGCGTGTATCACAAATACGCCAAAATTTACTTCTGCAAGTGGCAGTTTCAAACCCTTCAAGCGTAGCTTGGTGGGTTCTACAGTTCTCACCCTAGACATAGGCGCAGACTTGGGTAAAACGAATACCAAAACAATACACAGCAAAGCTAAACAAGCAATCACAGCAAAGACTCCTGGCAGACCTACACCTTGATTGACCCAGGGCCCTAAAACTAATGCTATGGCAAATGACAAGCCAATAGTAGCCCCCAAAATCGCCATAGCACTGGCACGCACTTGTTCGCGCACATTCTCAGTCAACGTCACCAGCACCACGCTGCCTATAGAGCCGCAACCCTGCAGTATGCGGCCAATGATTAACCCATAAATGCTAGTAGCCATCGCACCAATCAAGCTACCAAACATAATAATGGCTAAACCCAAGACAATTAAGGTCTTGCGCCCAAAACGATCAGATAACCAACCAAATGGTAATTGTAATAGCGCCTGTGCTAAGCCATAACCGCCAACGGCTATACCGATTAGCTGTGGGGTAGCAGCCGTATAAGCCAGTGCTTCAATAGCAAAGATCGGCAATAACATACATAGCCCAAGCATCCTTAGAGCAAATATAGCCGCCAAAACCGCAGCAACGCGTAATTCTTGTTTATTAATCACTTTAATGACACCTCACTTTGCAATATAATATCAGGCTACCGCCTGCGCGTCATGAGGATTGCGAGCGATACCCATACCACACATAAAAGCGAAGAACTAGATGGATAAGATTTCAATACGGGGCGCTAGAACCCACAACCTCAAAAACCTAAACATTGAGCTGCCGCGTGATAAGCTGATTGTAATCACCGGGCTCTCTGGGTCAGGCAAATCATCATTAGCCTTTGATACTTTATACGCTGAAGGCCAACGCCGCTATGTTGAATCTTTATCTGCGTACGCACGTCAATTCCTGTCAGTGATGGAAAAGCCAGATGTTGATCATATAGAAGGTTTATCACCCGCTATTTCCATAGAGCAAAAATCTACATCACATAATCCTCGTTCTACGGTTGGAACCATTACTGAAATTCATGATTATTTGCGACTACTATTTGCACGCGTCGGGCAACCTAGATGCCCCAAACACGACATTACATTAGAAGCACAAACAGTTAGCCAAATTGTAGATCAAATTTTAAGCTACCCTCTTGATACCAAAATCATGTTGCTAGCGCCAATAGCAAAAAATCGTAAAGGTGAGTATGTAGAACAAATTGAACAATTACGTGGCCAAGGCTTTGTGCGCGCGCGTATTAACGGGGAACTTATAGATCTAGATCAAGCACCCAAATTAGAGCTGCATAAAAAACATACTATAGAAGTAGTAATAGACCGCATCAAAGTGCAACCTGACAATCAATCACGCATTGCAGACTCATTAGAAACAGCAATAAATTTAACAAACGGGTTAGTGACTCTGCATTTAATGGATACAGGCGAAGAAATTAATTTTTCTACAAAATTTGCCTGTCCAACCTGTGGTTATAGTATTACTGAATTAGAACCGCGAATATTTTCTTTTAACAATCCTGCAGGTGCTTGTGAGGGCTGCGATGGCTTAGGCGTAAAACAATTTATGGATGCAAATAAAATCATCCATGATGCAAGCTTGAGTATGGCTGAGGGCGCAATCAGAGGCTGGGACCGACATAATTTCTATTTTTACAGTATTTTACAGTCTTTAGCTAAGCATTATAGTTTTAAACTTGATACACCATTTAATAAATTACCTAAAAAAATACAAAACATTATTTTATATGGTAGTGGTGATGAAGAAATTAAATTTACCTATAGTCATGAACACACCAGACAAGTTACTAAAAGGAACCCGTTTGAAGGCGTGTTACATAATATGGAGCGGCGCTATCAAAATACCGAGTCTGAATACACGCGTGAAGAATTGGCCAAATATTTAAGTCAACAACCATGCCCAGTCTGTAGCGGTAGCAGGCTCAACGAAGCTGCACGGAATGTGTTTATAGAAGAGCAACGCATTTTCGATGTTACCTCATTATCCATACAAAAAGCTGTAAAGTTTTTTGAAACAATGCATTTGACTGGTTGGCGCGCCAAAGTTGCTGAAAAAATTCTTAAGGAAATCATCGCGCGCTTGAATTTCTTGATGAACGTAGGGCTAGAATATCTAAGCTTAGATAGACAAGCGGATACATTATCTGGAGGAGAAGCGCAACGCATACGCCTAGCTAGTCAAATTGGTGCTGGTTTAGTAGGAGTCTTATATGTCTTGGATGAACCATCAATTGGCCTTCATCAACGTGATAATCAGCGTTTAATTAGCACTCTGACGCATCTGCGCGATATTGGGAATACTGTTATTGTGGTAGAGCATGATGAAGATGCAATACTGGCATCAGACCATGTATTAGATATTGGTCCCGGTGCTGGCGTGCATGGTGGGGAAATAGTGGCGCAAGGCACACCTCAACAAATCATGCGTCATCCTAAATCGCTGACAGGCAAGTATTTGTCAGGACGCGAAAAAATCCACATTCCGGACAAACGCGTAAAAAATGATCTTAAACAGCAACTAGTAATCACCGGTGCAAGTGCAAATAATCTACAAGATCTTACCGTATCTTTTCCTATAGGCTTAATGACCTGTGTTACTGGCGTTTCAGGCTCAGGCAAATCTACTTTAATCAATAATACGTTGTATCCTCTGGCTGCGAATGCGCTAAATGGTAGTAGCATGGATGAGATTGGGGCCTATAAAAGCATCAAAGGCTTAGATTATTTAGATAAAGTAATAGAGATCTCACAAAGCCCTATAGGCCGAACCCCTCGCTCAAATCCCGCAACATACACTGGAATGTTTGCTGATATTAGAGATCTATTTGCGGAAACACCTGAAGCTCGATCACGAGGTTATAAAATTGGGCGGTTTAGTTTCAATGTTAAGGGCGGCAGATGTGAAGCCTGTTCTGGAGACGGTCTATTAAAAGTTGAAATGCATTTCCTACCGGACATATATGTAATGTGTGATGTATGCCACGGCAAACGTTACAATCGTGAAACTTTAGAAGTATTAT
>DALYEH010000107.1:0-469 GCA_031972715.1 Gammaproteobacteria bacterium
TAAACAAAAATTTAATGCTGGTGTAATTGCCATCACGGATGTGAATGTAGCACAGGCACGCTACGATAACGCAATTGCACAGGAAATTGCCGCTATTAATGCGCTACACAATCAACAAGTCATAATGGGACAAATCACTGGAGTGCCCGCAAAAAATATTAATATTTTAAAATATAATATTACCCTGCATAGACCAGCACCGGATGATATGGAATACTGGGTGAAAACTGCATTACAACAAAACTATGCGCTCCAGGCAAAGCGTTATGATGCAGCTTCTGCCAAAGTCAACATATCTATTCAACGTGCTGGGCATTACCCGACTTTAACTGCAAGTGGTGCTGCAAATAAATCCCGATCCTCACCACCTTCCCCAGCAGTTGCAGCCACCAATACTATAGGCGTAACTTTGAATTTACCGTTGTTTAACTCTGGGAAAATTATATCGCAAACAAGGCAAGCTGCAATT
>DALYEH010000107.1:479-3379 GCA_031972715.1 Gammaproteobacteria bacterium
TCAGTACGATGCAGCCAAACAAGCAGAACTACAAGCCGAACGTGATGTGGTGAGTAATGTGCGCCAATCATATCGTAGTGTGTTAACGCAAATCAGCCAAGTTAAAGCTTTACAACAATCGGTTATATCTAATAAAAGCGCATTGGATGCTACTTCTGCAGCATTCCAAGTTGGCACAAGAACAATTGTGGACGTTTTAAATGCCCAAAGCGACTTAGATAGAGTACAAAGCGCTTTAGCTAAAGCCAAATTTACCTATATAGTGGAAAGTTTTAAATTAAAACGCTTCGCGGGTATTATCCAAGATTCGGATGTACAGATCATAAATACCTGGCTACAACCACCGCCTAAAGATCTATATCCGCCTGCAGATAGTAATTAAGCTTGCTGTGATTACTTGCCAGTTTTTTTCGGTTTTTTTGGATCAAGCTCTGGCGCAAACCTAGTACGCTGCTGCGACGGCTGCGTACCTTTAGAAGTATTTTTATTGCTCATAATCATAGATTTTTTTTGTAAACCTATGTTGTCAACATCACCTAATGCTGCCAGATATTTGTTCATAAAATCTTGCTTGAAAACCTGGGTGCGAGTGTTCACAAATACTAAATTAGAATCTATAACATCAGCAGGCCTAGAGGGATTAGAATTCTCAAGCTGCCCTGCGGTATACACTACAAAGCCATTTTTTACCTTCTCCTCCAATTGCTTATACTTCTGCATGACTGCAGCTTCTTGCAATTTTTGTTTTGCTTCATGATCAAATATTTCTTCTTCCTCTGCTGCTCCATGATCGCCAGATATAGGACTGCGCTCTAGATCAACATGAATAGGTATATATTCAGCTACTGCAGGTGGTACTCCACTATCTCGCAAGCCTATATTGTTTTGATTTTCAGATTGATTTAAAGATGCCTGCAATACGTTTTTAGCCGCCTGTAATGCCTTTGTAGCCTCCTTAAGTTGCTTTCGCATGGAGTTTCTAACGTTCTCTGGGGCGTTGCTATCTAATACATAGTTGGCAAAATCAACACAATATTGGAGAATGTTAATGTTTTGTTCATAAAAACGGTCTATAGGAGGCATTGAAAACACCTCTGCCGAATCCTGCAAGCTTGCTACAACATAATCATATGATTTAGACAATTCTTTCAAAGGAAATTCTATGTTCGGAGGAATCCCTGACATGATAAACAAATGTTTCCCTGTAACTTTGCCTGTACTATCTTTAGTTTGCTCAAATCCAATCGGACTTTTTAGCTCTTCATGCAATAAATTAATATCTTGCAGCATGTTATGTAATAAAATTTCAATCAGTTCAAAATCTCGCCTCATAAATGCCACTTTCAATGGTAATCCAATCTTCTCATTTTGTTCTAAAGATGTAGCGCCTAGTTCCAAAAGCAAAGTTATAGGATTACATAAGCGCGCTTGCACGGTTGTCTGATCCATATCTGGAAGATTATCAGCTAGGTATTTTTTCTCGTTCGCAATATAAACCTTTAACACCTTATCTAAATTCTCAGAGTGAATGCTATTTGCTTCAAATCCACTGAGCGGATAATTCCATCCTCGTAATACCGCTTGCATAAAAGGTGTAAATTTATCTTGTCTTTGAGGTTGATTAACGGCCTGCTCTATAGCATCGTACAATTTTCTTAGAGATCCAATAGTACACCCCGCTTGATACTTAACTTCACCCAAATGAATGAGCAGCTCTGCTAGGCGCAAATTTTTTACTAAACTAATAGCTTTGTGTAAAGCTTTTTCATGATTATATTCAAGACTCTGATCTACGCCATCAGGCCTTTGCAGATCTATAAACAATCTTGGCAAATACCACTGCACCTTAAAACCATCTGTTCTTGCATCAAGCATGTGTACGGTGGGTGTATTCAAAAATTTTTCAAGACTATCACTCTTACTGATAGAATATACTTTTTTAAATCTGCGTGGTTTTGTAAGCATACACTGTTTGCCTTATCAGCATTTATTTTATATCTATTCATTTAGTATAGATTAAAAAACATGAGCATATCGTGTAGTCACCTATTTATACCAGGCAAAATATCAAATTATATATTGCTATTCAGCATGTACTGCAGCATAATACGAGGCTGTGTTTAAACAATTTTTAGAAGGATATACACCATGCCTATTGATGATGAAGTAAGTGATACACCAGTAAGAATGGAGCTGTGCTCTCCTGGGACATCCGCAATGATTTCCATGTACCGCATGCAAAAAATGCAACAAAAACCAACAAATAGTGAAAATAAATCAGAACTGAAGAGCAGAGCGCAAAATAAAGCTATTCCTTCATAATTTAATCGAATGCGGATAAAATCATTATCAGTGCGCGAGAGATTTACAACTTGCCAACTTGATATTAATGATGCCTATTAGCTTTTGCAAAGCACCGCGATTTTGATCTATTACTTCTATAGCATTGCTACCTCTTTGTACCCTTAATTCAGGAGATAGCAATAATTCTATAACTTCTTGTTCCAACTCTTGCACAGTATTCACCACGCTCAAGGCATTAGCTTTTTGCAAACACAATGTAATGTCTTTGAAATTATGGTAATGCTGCCCAGTAATGGTGGCTACACCCAACATCGCCGGCTCTAGCACATTATGCCCCCCAACTGGCACTAAACTACCGCCCACATAGGCAATATCAGCCATAGCATAATACATACCTAGCTCGCCCATAGAATCCCCTAATAAAACCTGTGTTTGAGTAGTATATGGATCGTGTGCTGAACGTCGTGCAAAGTGTAAGCCTTTGGCAGTTAATAAAGCAGCCACTTCTTCAAAACGGTCTGGGTGCCTGGGGATCAAAACTAGCAACACATGCGGGAACTGTTCTTGGACTGCCTTTAATGCTTGCAGAATTAATT
>DALYEH010000107.1:3389-4599 GCA_031972715.1 Gammaproteobacteria bacterium
TTCTCCCGCATGTGTACTAGCTGCAACCCAAATTAAACGCCTACCTAACGCCGCCTTTAAAGCAGTGCCGGCTGTATGTTGATCTGCCTGTATTGTGGCTTCGAACTTTAAATTCCCTATCACTTGTAATTTGTGCGCTGGCAGTCCTAATTGTACGAAACGCTGCCCATCCAACTCTGATTGAGCGGTCACATACGTAAGTTGAGGCAAAATTTTAGCCATAAAGAATTTTATCCATACATAACGCCGCATAGAATTGTCGGTTAATCTGCCATTGGCTATAATGACCGGAATCTTGTTTGCGCGACAGCGGTAGATGAAATTTGGCCAAAGCTCAGTCTCCATAATAATCACACAGGCAGGGCGTACTTTATCTAAAAAGGCATTGACCATCCACGGCAAATCATATGGAAAGTAAGCATGGTGTATTTCCCCATCAAAAGTCTGCTTAACGCGTTGTGAGCCTGTGGGGGTTGTGGTAGTAAGGGTAATACTCATTTGTGGATATCGAAGCTTTAAGGCGCGAATTATGGGTATGGTCAAAACTACCTCGCCTACAGATACAGCATGTACTAAAAATCCCCCCGGCGGTACCTTCAAATGCTGTACAGAACCCAAGCGTTCAGAGATCCTGGCTCTATAGGTTGGTAATTTTAATGACTTCCAAAATAATCTCATTACCATGAATGGCAAAGCTAACAACATTAAACATGTGTACAAAGCACGCAATAGAGCCGCCAAAATATTCCCCTTCATTGTAGGCAAAGCATAAAAAATTCCTTACAATAGCATGATAACTTGGCAAGAAAAAGATTACAAAAACATAAATGGAACACGAACCTCAACCAGATCGTACCTGGCCACCAGCTTACAATTTACGCCTAAGCACTAAAGCCAGGCATGCACATTTGAAAGTTATCCCTAACAAAGGCTTAGAGGTAGTGATCCCTAGCCGCATGCAAAAGTATTTTAAAGTTGAAGAGCTGCTAAGTAAGAAAAAAGCGTGGATTGAAAAACATTTATCTAAACTGGTATACAAGCCATTAATTCACATCCATAGCCTGGATTTAAAGGCTATTGAGCAAACCTGGACTATTAGGTATCAACAAACCGAAAGTGCTAATATCCAAGCGATCGTTTTGCCAGGCAATAATTTAGTGTTACATGGGAACATACAGGATATAGAATTAACACATAGTTTTTTGCAAAA
>DALYEH010000107.1:4609-5155 GCA_031972715.1 Gammaproteobacteria bacterium
TATAAACTACTATTTGTACCTGCTGAATATGCAAAACATGTGCTATTACACGAATTATGTCATACCAAATACCTCAATCATTCCGCTCGCTTCTGGAGTCTACTCAACAAGCTTGATCCAAACACTGAGCAGCATAATCAAGCTATTCGCGAATCGGATGGGTATGTGCCGTATGGTTTGTAAATTATTTGGTTTAAGTATGTGCTCCAGTGTAATACCACGTGATAAATGCGTATAATGGGATTACCGCTTTGTTAGCCAACACGCTTGCTAACTGTAGCGAGATATGATATAAAAGGCCTATATAGAAAGAGGATGTACAAAATGCTGCAAAGAATTAGAAATCTGTTCGCTGGACGTAAACAAAATTTGCCAGAGGCTATTGCCACATCGGTCGAGGCCCGCGACTTATTGGTTAATAATGCAATCCCAAAAGAAGTTACTCAGCTATTAGAAGCTTTATATTCGCTAGAAGCTACGTATGTCCCAAACTCAAATCTTGCAACAACGAAAGCCTATACTAATGAGTACCTTAAAATTCAGCAC
>DALYEH010000108.1:0-363 GCA_031972715.1 Gammaproteobacteria bacterium
GGCATCATAACCCTCTTTTAAACTTTATGCCTTTGTTTAGACTACTATGCAAGGCGATGGTTTCACTGTTGGTGCATGTCCACCTAGAAATAATGCTTAAAAGTTCAATCTTTGTACTAAACTAAACCTATGCGTAAAAAACACTTGCTACAAACACTGATTCTTTGCACAGCACTTACTGCGAATGTAGGCGCAGAGGATATGCTTATGCCAGATACTACGGGTGCTAGTCAGGAGGCAACAGTGACGGATACAGTTACTGATCCAAGCTCTGCTCCAAGCGCCCCTGCAGTTGCTGACAATGCCCAGGTAGATCCAACGTTGGCATTCTTTTCAGCATTAGCAAGCTGTACTCCAGGTACC
>DALYEH010000108.1:373-5140 GCA_031972715.1 Gammaproteobacteria bacterium
CAGGTACCTATACCGAGAAGAATGTGCTAAATGCTGAATTGGGGCAACCTATTTTGACACAGCAAGTAATTGGTTTAAGTGATGATAAGCTAACCTGTAATGCTGTGCTAATGACGCCAGATAATCGCGTCCTAACTTGCGCTTTTCCAACCGATTTATTGCCGCAGCTTGATAATCAGCTCTTTTTAGAAGGGATATTAGAAGGTGATAGCGATAAGCCAGGCAAAAATGCAATAAATTCTGATTTATTGTGGTCCAAATTCAAATCCGACAACTGCGGTCTAGGCTCTTAAGTAACCGCTCCGTACCAATTATACAGAGCGGGAACACGGTTAATGCATAGTACCGGAAGAATTACGTACTATATAGCATTGATAGATGTTTAATAAGGTCACGTTGTTTTGGGCGATTTCATATGCAGATTGTTCAGAAATATCTTTAATGTATGGGTCGGCATCATAATTCATTAATAATTTCACTACATTTACATGATTTTTTCTGGTAGCTTCATGCAATGGTGTGCTCCAAGCTAGGTCACGTGCGTTTGGGTTGGCTTTATTTTCAAGTAATAATTTTACAAAAGCTTCGTCGCCTTTATTGGCGCTCCAATGTAGAGGGGTGCATAGTCCTGCATCTAGGGTGTTAGTATCCGCGCCAAAACTGAGTAGTAGTTTGCCTATTTCATGCAAGCCTTCTTTCGCAGCAATGTGAAGAGGCGTTTTATTACCAAGGCCGCGCAAGTTACTGACAATCGCTTCATCATGGTTATCTACTAAAGCTTCCGCATCAAAAACAGCATCCGTTATTGTTCTTACGTTGGGGTTGGAGCCGGCTTCTAATAAGCGTCTAACAATAGAAATATTGCCCTTTAGAGTTGCGATGTGTAGCGAACTTAAACCAGTTTCATCTTGCTCATTAATTTGGTGGCCATTTATTATTAGTTGCTCGGCTTCTTTAAAATTATCTAGTTTTAAAGCCTGTAATATTGTTCTCATAAAATATAACCTTTATAGGGTACGTCTTTAAATGTTATATCATAATGCTAGAACAGCAAGTTTGGGTTAGTAGGGCTACTTGCGTAGCGCAAAGACTTTGCTTTAAGGTATAATTTAAACTTAAGGTTAGAGATAATAGAGCAAATGTCATTAATTAAAAGCATTTTAGCACGCGAGGTATTGGATTCGCGCGGTATTCCAACCGTTGCAGCTGAGGTAATCCTTGCAAATGGTGCCCATGGCGCTGCCATGGTGCCATCAGGCGCATCTACCGGTACACATGAAGCGCTAGAATTACGCGATGGCGGTAAACGCTTTATGGGCAAAGGCGTCTTAAAAGCAGTAAATATCATAGAAAACCTTATACGCCCTGCATTATTGGGTAGGTCTGCGCTACAACAAATAGAGCTTGACCATGCCATGATTAGCTTAGATGGTACAAGCAACAAGGCCAAACTCGGCGCTAATGCAATCTTAGCCGTCTCCATTGCTGTCGCGCGTGCTGCTGCAAACTGTAAGCAGCAACCATTATATAGTTATCTGCACGACACATTTAACCCTACTTTACCTTTAAGTTTACCTATGCCCATGATGAATATTATCAATGGGGGAGCGCATGCAGATAATAATTTAAGCTTTCAAGAGTTTATGATTATGCCTGTTGGCGCCAGTAATTTTGCTGAAACTCTACGTTATGGTGTGGAAGTATTTTATTCTTTAAAATCATGGTTAAAGCAGCATGGCATGCAAACAGCGGTCGGGGATGAAGGTGGTTTCGCCCCAAACTTGTCTAGCCATAGAGCAGCACTTGACGCTATTTGTGAGGCTATAGAAGAATGTGGTTTAAAGCTTGGTCAAGACGTAAAATTAGCTATAGATGCTGCAAGTAGTGAGTTTTATGATAATGGCAAATATAAGTTGCAGGCGGAGGGTTTAGAGTTAAGTAGCGCCCAAATGATAGAATATTATGAGTCTTTAGTGCAAGAATACCCTCTGGCATCAATAGAAGATGGTTTGGCAGAAGATGATTGGGAGGGTTGGGCATTACTAACACAAAAATTAGGAGCCAGTACGCAATTAGTAGGTGATGATATTTTTGTGACGAATACCCATATTTTCCAACGCGGTATACAAGAACACGTAGCGAATGCAATCCTAATTAAAATGAATCAAATCGGCACAATAACTGAAACATTTGCTGCGATCAAAATGGCACAGGCAGCAAATTATGGCACTATCATTTCGCATCGTTCTGGAGAAACAGAAGATAGCACCATAGCGGATCTAGCTGTGGCTAGCAATGCCAAGCAGATCAAAACAGGTTCGCTATCACGCTCCGAACGTATTGCTAAATACAATCGTTTATTAGTGATTGCTGAAGAATTGGGCGCACAGCATGGGTTTGCTGGAGATTAAAATGTTAAAAGGCATTACCCTAATTTTATTTGTGATCTTTATGTTGTTAGAGTATCGCTTCTGGTGGGGCAGTGATAGCGTATTACAAGTGCTAAAATTGAAGAAAAGTATTTTTGTACAACAGCAGGAAAATGCCAATCTGCAGCAGCGCAATGCTAAATTGCTAGAGCAGATCAGTGATTTAAAACGTGCACCACAGGCTATAGAAGAACAAGCTAGATATGAGCTAGGTATGATTAAGCGTGGTGAAAAATTTTATCAAATTGTGGAGCCTATAGAATAGAATGAAAATATTAGTAACCAACGATGACGGTGTGTATGCGCCAGGTTTAACTACATTATTTGAAGCTTTAAAAGATATGGGTGATGTATCAGTAGTAGCCCCAGATCGGGATCGCAGTGGTGTGAGTAACTCCTTAAGTTTGAATCGTCCCATGCGTGCGCGCGTGCTAAGCAATGGTTTTATTTCAATAGAGGGTACACCGGCAGATTGTGTATATATGGGATTGCGCGGTTTGTTAAATGAACGTCCAAAAATGATAATTTCCGGCATAAATTCAGGCGGAAATTTAGGCGTTGATGATGTGTTATATTCTGGCACTGTTGCTGCCGCTATGGAGGGGCGCTTCTTAGGCTTCCCAGCAATAGCAATTTCATTAGCGGGTGAACACACGCTTTATGATACAGCAGCGCGTGTGATCCAGGTGTTAGTGCAGCATTTAATGCGCTATCCCTTGCCAACAGATACAGTATTAAATGTGAATGTACCAAACGTGCCGTATGCAGATATTAAGGGCTATCGTGTTACAAGATTAGGCCGTCGCATGCCTTCAGGCAATATGATTGAGGCTAAAGATCCCTTAGGCGAAACAATATATTGGGTAGGTGCGCTAGGACAAGAGCACGATGCAGGTCCTGAAACAGACTTTCATGCTATACGTAATAATTTTGTCTCTATTACACCACTAGAAACAGATGTTACAGCATATAAGATCATGCCTGATTTAGAATATTGGTCTGCTAATATAAAATTAGAAGGTGGGTCTTGATGAGTTGGTTGTTAAAATTATATGATAAAATTTTACAGCTTGCGCAGCACAAACATGCACCACGTTATCTAGCTATTGTAAGTTTTATTGAAGCTTCTGTGTTTCCTATTCCTCCGTATGTAATGTTAGCTCCTATGGCTCTAGCTAAGCCAGATAAGGCGCTAAATTATGCACTAATCGCCACACTTGCTTCTGTGTGTGGGGGTGTACTTGGTTATGGTTTAGGGTTGCTGATATTTAAACCGGTTGTTTTACCTTTGTTGCAACACTTCGGTTATGAGGCTGCTTATGAGGGCGTGCTGCAGATGTTTGCATTATACGGCACCTTAGCTTTGTTAATTTTAGGAGTCACGCCTATCCCTTACAAAATTGTGGCTATAGGATGCGGCTTTCTAAGTATACCCATGCATATATTTATTTTAACCTCCTTAATAAGCAGAGGCGCGAAATTTTTACTTTTATCTCTGTTGATCAAAATTGGTGGTCCAGATTTGCAACACTATATGCGCAGGATGCTTGAAAAATTCGGTATATTAAGAATGAGCTTGTTTGGTATTTTAATATTTGTAGTGCTAAAGGTGGTATAGATGAAACAACTATTAGGTGTACTTTTTTGCTTGAGCTTGCTTGGATGTGCAGAGCAGAATCCTGCACAAGTAGTGAGTGCTGTGCCAAGCACATATAATCCATTACCTGGCTTGAAAGCAGAACAATCTAGAGCCGTGCAGAAGATTCAATTATCAAGAGCCAAGCCAGCGTGGGTATGGCCTACAAATCGCAATGTTTTACGTAAATTATCAGGCACTGGCCCCACCAAAAAGGGCATCGATATTTTAGGGATAGAGGGCACGCCAATTCTTGCTGCAGCTGATGGAGAGGTAGTATATAGCGGCAATTCTTTAAAAGGTTATGGCAACTTGATCATCATTAAGCACAAAAAGAACTATATTACCGCCTACGCGCACAATAAAAAGAATATAGTTAAAGAAGGCGACAAAGTAGTACTTGGACAATGTATTGCTGAAATGGGCAAATCTGGTACTGATAAAGTAAAGCTGCATTTTGAAGTACGCCAGGATGGCAAGCCCATAGATCCGCGAGCTATTTTACCCCGGTGACCATTTTTTTTATACCGCACAAATAAACACTGAACGCTAAGTCAAATAGGCAGTGGCCTATCTTACATATACTAAAATGAAAGTACATTAGTTGTACTCTGGCTTTTTATATATTTAGCAAGATTAGGCACTAATTTGTTTAGCATAAAGCGGATATGTTTTATATCATTAATAACTATGTCGACTAAC
>DALYEH010000109.1:0-662 GCA_031972715.1 Gammaproteobacteria bacterium
AACATTAATATGTTGTGCGCGCAGTCGGTGTTTGATGAGCAGCAAGTAGCAGATCTGCAACGCGCACACTCCAAAATTTGGGTAGCATATAGTGGCGGCATGGATTCACATGTTCTGCTAAATGTTGCCCTTAAGTCTTTTAACAATGTGCAAGCGATTCATATTAATCATAAACAGAGCGTAGCTGATGATATTTGGCAGACGCACTGTGCGCAAATTTGTCGAGAATTACAAGTTACACTGCATTGTGTGGCTGTGGATCTAAAATGTTATGCTGGACAAAGTATGGAGCTTGCTGCACGTAATGCCAGACGCGCAGCATGGCAGCAAACATTAAGTGCTGGTGATCTCTTATTATTAGGACATCATGCTGATGATCAAGCAGAAACTATACTGTATAGACTGTTACGTGGTAGTGGCCCTCGCGGTCTAGTGGGGATGCAGCAAGCTTCTAAACTGGGGCAGATCACTTTATTGCGACCGTTCTTAAATTATAGTAAACAAGAACTCTTACAATATGCGCAAGCAGAAAACTTGCATTGGTTGGAAGATCATACTAATGCTTGTATGGATATGGATAGAAACTTTTTACGTATGCAAATTTTGCCGGTGTTACAAACACGCTGGCCAAAATTAAAGCAAAATATCAATCGTACTGGTAA
>DALYEH010000109.1:672-5129 GCA_031972715.1 Gammaproteobacteria bacterium
CGATGCTCGTAATCGCTTATGTTCGGATGTCTCCAAACAATTATTGCAGCATTTAGATCCACATTTGCATGCTGATTTACAGAGTATGGTGTCAGCATCAGATAAGACGTTAGATCTGAAATTACTAATACAGCATGAGCAGTCTTGGCAAGCAGAGTTATTACGTGCTTGGTTGCTTATGCATGGGCTATACCCATCAGCTAAGCAAATATCTATTTTGATGCAGCAGGTAATAGAAGCACGACAGGATGCAAACCCTCAATTACAAATTGGCTCTAAATACATCAGGCGTGCTCAGCAAAAGTTGTTTGTGCTTGCAAAAGATGAGAACTCAATAACTCCCTATGCCCTCGCTTGGGATATATCTCAGCCATTGCTACTGCCAGATGGGCAAAAGATATACCCGCAGCAGGTATTTAAAGATCATAAGCAAATTGCGACTTTAGAGACTCAGGCTATTACAGTGCGAGTTGGTCATTTGGGGCAAAAAGCTAAAAAAATCTTTCAACAAAATGCTGTGCCGCCATGGGAGAGGTACAATTTTCCGTTAGTTTTTGCGGACAAGCGTCTAGTAAGTATCGTCGGTTTATGGAATAGCCCACGTATTTGAAGCTTTTTTGTCAGCATGAATGAGGTTATATACACCTGTTTCGCTCTTACCATTTAGATATAGCTATAATAATAATATAGAATGGGGGTGTGCACGTGCGTAGAGGATATAGTCTATTAGAAATGATGGTTGTAATCGCGATAATTGGCGTCTTCGTTGGCTTTGCAGTTCCAAGCTATGTGAATCATCTAGTCAAGACACGTGTAGGTACAGCGTTTAAAGTGATGCAGCATTATGCAGAATTAGGTAAGGAATATTACGAGGCAAATGGCAGGTTTGGTGATGCGCAGGCACTTGGCCTAACTGTAGGAGCCCAGCCATATTTAGTCGCAAATCCCACCACTATCAATGAATACACCACTACGCAAATAATAGATACCGATGCTACTGATCTTTGTTATAACAATATCCGTTTTACTTTTAATGGGACTAGTATTGGTGCTTCCCAGAATTTCGACATACAAATGGTAGTGCGGAATGTAGATGGCTTATACCAGATCTCTTGCGGTATTCCATGGAATGAGACTGCTACCAGCTATGCAGCGGTTTTGGATTATTTCCCAGAAGCCTGCACAGATCAAAATGTTAGTACTTGTACTGAATAAATTAAGATGCGTGTACGTCAAATTGTAATTACTCGCTTATTCTGTTAAAGTTAAACCCCGTACAAAAACAATATTATTTACGGGGATTTAATGACAACATCTGCAATTACCAAATACATCTTTGTTACGGGTGGGGTAGTATCCTCCCTTGGCAAAGGCATAGCCGCAGCCTCACTGGCAGCCATATTAGAATCACGCAACCTTAAAGTAACAGCTGTTAAACTAGATCCCTACTTAAACGTAGATCCTGGAACCATGAGCCCATTTCAACATGGGGAAGTCTTTGTGACCGATGACGGCGCGGAGACCGATTTAGATTTAGGGCATTATGAGCGTTATTTAAGTACTAAAATGACACGCTACAATAATCTAACTAGTGGTCAGGTATATGAAAGTGTAATTAATAAAGAAAGACGTGGTGAATATCTGGGAGCTACTGTACAGGTTATCCCTCATGTTACTGATGAAATTAAACAACGCATTTTGCGTTGCGCCAATGGCTTTGATGTAGTCTTAGTAGAAGTAGGCGGCACGGTGGGCGATATTGAATCATTGCCATTTTTAGAGGCCATACGTCAAATGCGTGCTGAATTAGGTTCTGAAAATACTTTATTCATACATTTAACCTTATTGCCCTATATTGCGACTGCAGGCGAAGTAAAGACCAAACCCACACAACATTCAGTAAAAGAATTAAGATCAATTGGTATACAGCCTGATATCTTATTGTGTCGTAGTCAAGAACCAATTGCAGATAATGAACGTAAAAAAATTGCTTTATTTACTAACGTAGAATCACAGGCGGTGATTAGCTGTCCAGATGTGCCTTCTATTTTCACCATCCCTTTAACATTGCATGCACAAAACCTAGATGCAATAATTTTACGTAAATTATATCTAGAAGATAAAGCCAAGGCGGCCAATTTAGAGCGTTGGGAAAAAGTAATTGCGAAACAGCAAGCTTTGAAGCAAACAATAAAAATTGCTATGGTTGGTAAATATACTGGTTTATCTGATGCTTACAAATCAATCAATGAAGCATTAATGCATGCTGGCATACAAAACAATGTTAAAGTTGAGATAATGTATGTTGATGCAGAAAAATTGGAGAGCAAAGGTACTGCAGAACTAAAAGATTGTGCTGGGATCTTAGTGCCGGGTGGTTTTGGAGAACGCGGCATAAAAGGTAAAATTATGGCTGCAAATTTTGCACGTACGCAGCATATACCCTATTTTGGAATTTGCTTAGGTATGCAGGTAGCAATCATAGAGTTTGCGCGTAATATGCTTGGTTTAGCGACTGCGAATAGTACTGAATTTGATCCAGAAACTAAAGATCCGGTAATTGCTTTAGTGACTGAGTGGACAGGGCATTCTGGAGCTAAAGAAGTTCGCACACAGAATACCAATAAAGGTGGCACTATGCGCTTAGGAGCACAAAAGTGCATGGTTACCGAGCATACTCTAGCACGTAAAATGTATAACCAACCTGAAATTATGGAGCGGCATAGACATCGTTATGAAGTTAACGAAAAATATGTGCCTGCACTACAGGCAGCGGGTTTAGCTATTTCTGGAAAGTCTATTGATGGTTTGGTAGAGATGGTGGAGTTGCCTGATCATCCGTGGTATTTAGGTTGTCAATTCCATCCTGAGTTTTTATCATCGCCACATGGTGGTCATCCGTTATTTAATGGCTTTATTCAAGCCGCAAAAGAGTATCAAGAGGGACAAAAATAATGCAGATATGTGGTTTTGAAGTGGGTTTAGATCAGCCTCTATTTTTAATTGCTGGGCCTTGCGTAGTGGAAAGTGAACAGTTAGCTTTAGACACTGCAGGGCACTTGAAAGAAATAACAAGTCGCTTAGGGATCAACTTTATTTATAAATCTTCTTTTGATAAAGCTAACCGCACCTCACACAATAGTTTTAGAGGCTTAGGTATTGATAAAGCACTAGCGATTTTGGCTAAAGTAAAGCAACAAATTGGAGTGCCAGTTTTAACAGATGTACACGAAGATTCCCCTATGGATGAAGTTGCAAGTGTGGTGGATGTGTTACAAACGCCTGCGATGTTGTGCAGACAAACTGATTATATTCAGAAAGTAGCGGCGACTGGTTTACCAGTAAATATCAAGAAGGGGCAATTTTTAGCTCCATGGGATATGGTGCATGTAGTAGAAAAAGCCCGTCAAACTGGTAATCAAAAAATTATGGTATGTGAACGCGGTGCTAGTTTCGGATATGGTAATTTGGTATCTGATATGCGTTCATTAGCAATTATGCGTGCAACAGCCTGTCCTGTAGTATTTGACGCTACGCATTCTGTACAGCTACCTGGTGGGCAAGGCAGCTCCTCCGGCGGGCAGCGTGAATTTGTACCAGTCTTAGCACGTGCTGCAGTTGCAGTAGGTATTGCTGGGATCTTTATGGAAACGCATCCTAACCCAGATCAAGCTTTAAGTGATGGACCAAATTCATGGCCTTTGGCGCAGATGGAGGATCTATTACGCTCATTGCAGAAGCTAGATCAGATCACAAAAGCCGATCAGGCCAGCTTGTTGTCAGCCTGACGATTTCACTCATCCCGGTAAATACTTTGCATTTACCCGGGATCCATGTTTGCACTACATTTATTCTTGCGTCAAACGCAAAGATTGCATTAGATCTGCCTCGGCAATACTTGGTTTTGCCGCATATATAGTACTGGCATTAGCAAAGACACTTTTGAATTGATGTTGTATTGTTTTGCCTTTGTGTTTATATAACTGATCACTATTGCTTTTCAGTGTCTCTGTAACTTGATCTTCTTCTACTTCTTGATCGTACATTAATTGACTTGTATATTCTAAAAGTATTTGTATTTCCAGTGCATCCTTCTGTGGAATAGCTTGGGTGGTTTGGGCAGATAATTCAACTCTGTCTAGAAAATTTTGCAGGTATTGAGATATAACGTGCTTTTGTGCCATGCTGATTTTTTCCAATCCTGGTTGTAATACACTGAGAGCGTCATAGAGTTGTTGATGATCAATCGCGCTAATACGTTTTGTGAATGATTCTTCTCTATAAGTTTTAAGCAAAAAATCTAATATGAAACTTGTACTAGGACTTGATGTGGATGTTGAGCTTGTCACAACTATATCCGCCAGTGGCTGATGCCGTAGGCCTAGTTGTAATTGTAGTTTTACATGTTGTGCCAGTTTGCATAGTTCAGATCCTATGGCAGTGTCTAGATCAATGGG
>DALYEH010000110.1:0-5094 GCA_031972715.1 Gammaproteobacteria bacterium
TAAATTGGGCAAACATATGCTGCATATGCACTTAAATATACTGCAACTTCAATTCTGCCTACGAATACCCTATGCCAAATATCGCTGCCCAATAAACCTAGGCCCAATAGTTGACATCCACACAAGCAGTATGGTAATATGAGCAACTAACAATGACGGCTTCTTTAACCAAGGGTGAGTTATGCAGTTTTTTCAAAATCTACAACATACATTAAATAGAAATATTAATTTTATCTTTACAAAAGGCACTTATCTTGCTGGCCCAGCAGACAACAAATGGTTTGGCAATACCAGAGCATATTTGCGGTATGTTTTAGAATTAAAACCGTTTCGTAATAATTTTTTTAGTGATGAAGCTGCGAATTATTTTGGAGATTCAGAGGCTAAAAATCTAGAGTTGTTTAAAGACAGAAAATCCCATGTCATGGCAATCCCTGTACAAGCTTTAGCGTTTGCGTTCCTCCCGTTTACTCTTGCACAACAGATTGCAAAGGATGTGGTGAATATAGGCGCTTCCGCGATTGCCACAATGTATGCGACAACTGTAGGTGAATCGAATGCATACACTAAAGCATATAATAATATAACAAATATAACGAATCGTTTGTTTGCCTTATGCTTTTTTCCAATATCACTTGCTTATAGTTTTGCTATGGATGTAATAGATATGGGGGCGCATGCCATAGTGTCAGCAGCTTGGAAAGTATCGGGATTGTTTGCACGTACCAAAACTAAACCTCCTTTTGAGTCTACGAACCAAAGTGATTTTAGTTTAGAATCAGAGGAAGAATTTCATGTAGAGAGCAGCGCTAAACCGTCAATAACAACCGCCTATAACGCCACTAGCACTTGGGGGGGCTACTTTAAAAGCCTAATTGGTATAGTTCCAAGCAACGATAATAAAGGCGAGCCAACAAACAGCCAATGGCCAAGCAATATTCAGTCTATATAAATATAGAGGTAAACGATGTTTTATAGTAGTAAAACATTAAAGTGGTTCTTTGGAAATATGCTTAGTTTACCGAAAAAAAGCGATAGTCTTTTGGCGGATGGCGAGTTTCAGAAAATTTTTTTCGGTTTGCTGTTATTCTTAATTATTCCTACTGTTGTTTCTGCGTTATATTTCGGCCCTCTTATAAACATTGCGCTTTTTAACCTTTTTGTTGGTGCTTTTGGGGCTTCAGCCACTGCATTTTCTGCTATTAAGATTGCAATTTTAGCAACTCTTAGCGCAAGTATTATAGGTGCGGTTGCAGGAACGGCTTCTATTTTAATTTTTAATTTATTGACACCAAGGCTTGCTGTTTTTAACAATGTTGGCGGCTTTTCATGGAATGTTGCCGTTGCTTTTGCTGCTATACCATGCGTTGCTGCAGCTTGCATAATTGACATTGTTTGTTCTGCATATTCTGGCTTGAATATACTCTTTGGACTTTGTCGTGGTAATAATGATGGTGGTGACGCAACAGCTCGTTCATCAATAAGCGACCATGACATACCTGCTATTCAAGAAATGAATAACCGTAGTACTGTTGAGCAGACTCCATCTACTTACTTGGGATTTCGAGGTTATATTAGCAATGCTATCTGGGGTAGTGATTCTAATACTAATAATTTGAACCATGAGTCTAGTGATACTAGACAGAATGCGCCAAGTATTACACAACGTGTCCGCGCACAATGCAACATTATGTGAAATAAACCATAAATTACAGGGGATATATTGTATATGCGAAACTATTATGAAGTTTTGGGTATAACCAAGAAAGCAACTGCAGATGAAGTTAAGCGGGCATATCGTGATCTTGCTAGAAAATACCACCCAGATAATGCAGGTCCAGAATCCACTGCAAAATTTCAAGAAATACAATTAGCTTACAATGTTTTGAGTAATCCAACAGAGCGAGCGAAATATGATTCTGGCAATGTTATGGAACAATCCGCGGATGGTGTTGAAGTTCCAGATTTTGCCGATATTTTTCAAGAGATTTTTGCTAATTTTGATATTGATGGCCTTTTGAAAAACATGAATGAAAATTACGCACATGTTCCTAGAATTGCTGGATGGGATGTTATATCTGAAAATGATACTTATCATATTAAGTTAAACTATAATATAGGCGTCCCACCCGAAATTTATGAAAAACATGAATGGTCATTACCAATTTTCTCTGACTTAGTAGAGACACCTCCTAATGGCAGTATTGAAGAGAACCAGTTAAAGTCTATGCCCCTACCTAAAAAACCAGAAAACATATTTCGGCGTATTTTTTCATATATTTTTCCGTACGCTATTCTAATGGTATTCTCCTTTGTTATAGCAGTATTGTGCTCGCACGGGGCTTTGTTTGCTACAGCGCTTTTTGCTATTTCCGCATCGTGTTATGCCATAACCGGTAGGTTGTTGCGAAATTATATAGTTTCAAGGACAGCGGCGGTTGAGGAATTTATTGATAACGAGGAGATGTTTAGTGCTAATAAGACATTCAGGTCATTAAGTTGGTCGTTTGTATTGCTTGGGCTTTTTAACAATAGCACGGATTTAAAATGGAAGTATTTTTATTTAGATGGATGTATAGGAGAAAAATGGAATCAGTTCGAAAGAGCGGAAAATTCATATAAAGAAGCATTAAAATTATCTACTACAGATGACGAACGTTTTCTATGTTTAAAAGGGTTGATTAATTTGTATTCTGAATTAGCACGTAGAAGCGACTTTAATCCGTATTATGCTGAAAAAATTAATGAATGCATGTCTCAAATACCATTAGGTGCTCTTGCCTGTATAAAAATAATTAATAATTTAAGAGAAAAAGTACACTCATGTTTACAGTCCTTGATTGATAAAAGCTTTGTAGAGGCGCTTGATAAGTTTGCTGAGTTGCATGTTGGAGGTTTTGTAGAAAGATCCTGTTTTGGAGAAATGATTTTGCTCCATCAGTTAAAAATATCATTAACTCTTATTGGCATGCATGAAGGGCATGGTAAATTAGATGCTGAATCAAGATTGCTTACAGCAAGAGCCCATTTAAATGTTATCAATGACTATGTTTCTAAATATTATCCTGACAAAATACAAATGACTAGGGATTGCATAGATTCACTTGAGGCTTTAATGAAGTCCGGAATAGAATATTCTGATCTGTATATGAAAAGAAAAGATACAACAATGCTATTCGCTGTCCCTACCTTTGGGGAAACCTTAACTGAGCAACCAGCAGATGTAGATCATGCACAATCTTTGGCAGATACCTCTTCTAGCAGAGCAAACCCTAGTTTATCTAATCGCGGTTAAGATTTATATATACAGAGATGGTAGCGTTTAACGAGCACTTTCAAGATGGGTAGTCATTAAGATGAATAAATGATTTGTGATGAATCGAATTTCTTTATCTCGTCTATAAACTCTTCAAGAGCCTTGTCGTGCTTAGCTTGAGCTTCTTCTGCGCTGATCTCAGTGGTATTGATGATGGTTTCAATGTTACAGAACTTATGACCAGCCCTATCTAATATGCTATTAGCGGCATTCACTCTGGCTGTGCCGTTTCCATTTTTGGCTACGTCAACCAATGCATTTATAGCTATATCAACCGCCAATAGTACAGAGTGCCTTTGTTTTTTGCATATTATAGATAGTGCATAATTGATTTCATTTTTAATGTTAACATTTGACAACAATCGTGCGCCAATTTGACGAGCAGTTTTAGTACTATAGCCAGCTCTAATGGCCGCATGAGTAGCATTTAAATCTATTAGATATTCATCTATAAAACGACGTTGCTTGTGATTAATTGCAGATGTTTTAATTCCATATCTCATACATTTGTTGGTTAGATATTGCCATTACAAAAATGTATTGCGATTATAGCTTATAACAACTGAAAATTCTGCAAGTAAATGGGTAATCCTCCCTTAAACTAACTCCGTTTAAAAGTAGAATTTTTATGGCAAAATAGTGCTAGAGGAGTTCTACGATGAAAAAATCTAAGTTTACTGAATCACAGATATTTGAAATGCTTAAACAGTCTGAAGCTGGTATGGCTGCTGCAGACATCTGCCGTGAAAACGGAGTAAGTGCCGCTACATTTTACAAATGGAAAGCTAAATACGGCGGCATGGATACATCGATGATGAAACGACTACGTGAGCTTGAGGAAGAAAACCTTCGTTTAAAGCGCATGTATGCTAATGCTGCTATGGATAATGAAATCCTTAAGGAAACGCTAAAAAAGCTTTAAAGCCTGCGCAGATAAAGCCGCTAGTTGCGTGGGCTATGGAAAGCTGGAGTTGTTCGCAACGGCGAATCTGTAATTTATACGGTGTAAATCGTTCAACGGTTCGTCGTAAAACAACAGTGACTGATGTTTCACGTGAGATTACGGAGTTATTAATGCGATTGGCTGATAGTCATAAGCGATGGGGATTTGGTCTAATGTTTAGATGGTTACGTCGACAAGGTTACACATGGAATCACAAACGTGTGTATAGGATTTACTGCGAATTAGCTTTAAATCTGCGTATTAAACCGAAAAAGCGTTTGCCTGCTAGAACGCCAGTACCTCTTCATCAACCAATATCTCCCAACTCGTTTTGGTCCATGGATTTTATGTCAGATGCACTTGCATGTGGCAGGAAATTTAGAACTTTAAATGTGCTTGACGATTTTAATCGTGAATCACTTGCGATTGAAGTTGATTACTCGTTACCAGCGGAACGTGTAATCCGTGTGCTTGAACAAGTTGCTTTAGTCCGTGGTTACCCAGAATTTATACGTGTTGATAATGGTCCTGAATTAATATCGCAAAGACTGTTGGAGTGGGCAGAAGAAAATGATGTTACGATTAACCATATCCAACCTGGCAAGCCAGCGCAAAATGGTTATATAGAGAGATTTATCAGAACTTACCGTGAAGATGTGTTGGATCAATATTGGTTTAGTGATCTAGACGAAGTGCGAGATATTACTTGCGAATGGATGGATATGTATAACGGACAACGTCCACATTCGTCGCTAGGCAACAAGACGCCTTGGGAGTTTATGGCGTGCAACGAATGATTGGTGTCTACTTTTAACTGGTATAGTGAATGGGGGCT
>DALYEH010000111.1:0-3450 GCA_031972715.1 Gammaproteobacteria bacterium
CGCTATTTGCAATTACATTATTCACACCTGCGCGCAAGATACCTGCATTCACCACTGTAGCGCCAGTGAATGTATTTGCCGCATTTAAAGTTAAAACACCAGCACCATTTTTAGTCAAAGTACCTGCCCCACTTATAACTCCTGCAACAGTACTAGCAGTACCTACAGAAACACTTAAACTGCTTCCTGCAGCAATATTACCATTAGCGGTTAATGCATTTGGTGTAGACAAAGTAATCGCGCCACCAGTGACACTTTGTGTAGTAATGCTTCCAGGAGAAAACGGGGACGTAGTAGAAGTACCTACAGTCATGTTCAGAGCTGCTGTACCTGAACTGATAGAAGTACCTGTAGCCATTATAATATTACCATTCACAGTTTCTGTATCACCGCTAGGATTCCCAGTAGCAACGGTGGCACGGTTTGCTGAAAGAGCAGTATTGTCGTTGGCTGTGATAGTTATGGCGCCATTTGTTGTGCTTACATTTGCATTCAGGAGAACGCTACGCCCTGCACTTACAGTTAATGTTTTACCACTATATATAATTGCTAGAGGATCAACAAAAATAATGTCTGAATTTGCTTGTAATCTAACATTGCTTAATTGAGCAGCACTATTGATGCTACTTGGTGTTAAAATAGTAGTGCCTGCAGCGTTATTATTATATAAATTATTTAGATTATTTACGTACGGATTACCGCCGCTAGTCTGTACAATTAAAAATTTAGGATCTAAGGAAAAAGTACCTGTCTGCCCACGTACTGCACTGGTATCAAAATGAGTATGTTTTTCATCTTGCAGCCAACGTCCATGCGTTGACATTTCGATAAAACCTCCATTACCACCAAGCGCACCACCCCGAGCAGTTGCTGTGCCTAAGAACGTAGTTTCTACATCAGACCAGCTTACTATTTCACCACCATTACCATATTGTAATGAGTCTGCGTGCAGCTTTGCGTGCGGCGCTACAAAAATATTTTTTACTATAGGTAGGCCTTCTACGCCATATTCTGCCAAATCTGATAAGTATATTTGACCACCTTGCGCCTGGCCTGAAACATTAATAGTTGCTCCTGCATCTAATTCTAAATTAGCGCTAGACACAAGTACCTTACCACCATTTGTGCCATCTAATATACCTTGTGCATCTATAGTACCAGCTACCTTAATCGTACCTGTCTCATCTCCTAAAAGATTGATCACACCCTTAGCTTGCGTAATAGATTGAGCTTGAATCTCACCGCTCATATTAATTAAATTATCAAAAACATTTTGCGCGGCCTGACCAGTAATAACAACAGCTCCAGCCTCATTAAAGATCTTACCTTGCACAGCTATTGCGTCTGTTAGTTTTTTACCTTGTTCGTCGTGACCAGCAGATGATGCTGGCACGTCTACAGTAAAATTAATTAACTGATCACCATAAAAATCTAGAGTGAACTTGTTACCGACTGCTAATGTCACAGTACCCAACCGTGCATTAATCACACCATCATTCTTTACGCTTTTGCCAAGCAAAATAGCCAAGCCATTCTCTGCAACATTAATCGTACCTTTATTAATAATTGCACCAGATTTCTTGGAGGCCTGGTCAAATATCTGTTTGTTCTCTAGAAAACTCTGATCTTTGATATCTATTGCAGACGCTATAATACCGCCAACATTAATTTTGGCAGTCTCACCAAATAAAACCCCGGCTTGGTTAATTAAATAAATCTTCCCTGTCGCATTTAATATGCCATCTATATGTGACATGCCATTTGCTGCGTTGATCCTATTTAAACATACTGCATTTGCTGGCTGCTGGAAATGTACAGACTCCTGCTTAGAGATGTTGAAACTTTGCCAATTTAATATGGCTTTATCAGACGCCTGATTAATCTGTAATGCTGCCGCATCAGCACTTTTAACAAGACTAGCCTCGCCTTTAGACACATTGTCAAATACTGGCAATGCTGGTAACTCAGTCACTGCAAATATGCATGCGGTTAAAAGTAAATTACTTGCGAATTTAGAAGTTTTAGATGTTAAGGTACGTGCAGATGAGTTATGTTGCATGCTGATCAAACCAGGTTAATTGATATTAGCAAATAACTAGATTGGAATAGCTTGCGCTTCTACCAGTCCATGGTTATTTTCCTATAGGTATATTACATCATGGGAATATAGCCATGCAACATAGGTGACATAAAACAGCAATGCCCTTGTGATACAGGCATTGCATGTTTTGAGAGTAGATAACTTGTATAGAGGTTTTATACTACGTCTTTGATGACAGAAATTAAATCGTCTGCTTTAGAATCTTTTGGTAGATCTTGCATATTAATAATTTTGCCTTCTGCTCCATGTGCAGCACTTACATCAATATTACCTTTGTTAAGTACTGAATCTCCAGGGAAATTATATAGTACGTTACCACCATCGCCAGATTGCTTGCCTCCAACTGCAGAGACTTTTGCAAAACATGAGGATTGTCCTGCTGAGCTCAGCATTACCATGCCACCGTTGCCATCATCATTTGCGTTAGCCAAGATTTTTACACCCGGATCTATAATCAAACTCTCTGTCGCAGGAATTACTACATCCTTAAAAACAACACGTTCTGGTAATCCTACAATAACTGCGCCACCATGCTGTCCAGAGGCATCTAATACTGCTTTTTGAGTTAACTCAATCTTGCCACCTAATATTTGCACCATGCCTCCACTAAGTTCAGGATCGGTGCTAGATGCATCAATTTTACCGCCGACTCTGATTGCAGAATCTCGCGCTGCATCACCACCTAGTAGCAAAATAACACCAGGGGCTGATTCTACCGACGCAGCTCGTACTTCGCCAGAAATATTGATCAAATTATCAAACACCCCTTCCGCGCCATTAGCCATCGCTAACACCATACCGCCATCATTCTGTATTTTACCAGTATTCGCTACACCATTTTTCAAGGCTTTACCATCTATGGTTGCTGTAACATCTGTAGGATCGATAACAAAATTGAGCATGCCGTCGCCACCCAAATCTAGATTAAGCTTTTTACCAGCCGCAGCCACAAAAACGCCTGAATCAACATTAATTTCGCCTTCGTTAAGTACATTCGTGCCGAACAATAATGCCAAATCTTCTACTGAAATTTTACCACGATTAATAATTGCACCATTAGCAGCCGAATGGTCAAAAATAAAGCTTTCAGAATTAAAATTGCTATCAGAAATATCTGCAGCGGAAGCAATTAAGCTGCCAAGATTCACACTAGATGTTTCAGTAAATAAAATTCCTGCGCCATTCACTAATAATACAGCGCCATTGCCACTTAATTGCCCGGCAATTTTTGACATACCATTTGCAGAGTCAATTCTATTTAAAATCGCGCCATCGACTGGTTGATTAAATTGTACTTTTTCATGCGCATCCACGTTAAATCTATGCCAGTCAACAATAGCCTTGTCGCT
>DALYEH010000111.1:3460-5059 GCA_031972715.1 Gammaproteobacteria bacterium
CCGATATTAAAACTTCTTTCCCCATAGTACAAAACTACTTATGTTCCTGCAATAGCGAATATCTGTACGCAAAATACCCGGCGAACTAACTCATCGATATATGCAAACGCCTGTTTGCCTGCCCTGGCTGAGTCTTATTACTTAACTCAGTATTAATATATTTGGTCTGAGCCTTACTTATACGTGTGAATGCGCGTGGCAAACCATCGCTATTCATGGGATCAAATCCACAAAACATTACTTCTCTAGGGTAAGCTTCTACAATCACGTACCCCACGTTCTCATATTTCGATTGTCCTTTGTGTCGCACTAATATATTCATATCACTAAAGACATTCTGCCCAATTTTCAAAGGTTGAATTTTTACATCATAGTAGCCATCTTGATTTAAAAACTGTGTATATTTGAAAAATGAGCTGCTTGGAGTTATCACCCCTAGACTATCATTAGCAGCTTTAATTTTCAGACCACTAGCCGTAAATGCAAAATTCACTGAACCTGCACTTGCGTTACTATGCTCAAAGTACATATTCAATTCAAAGCGTCTGTTTGTTTTAACTACTCTAAAACTAAACTCATATCCTTGATTGAAACCATAACCATTTTTTAATTGACTCAAATCATATATAGGCATACTTGTGGTGCATTTGTAGGGCAGTAATCTAAAAGATCCTAAACTTGCAGGCTTACCAATCGGACAGGCATTAGCATCTAATTGCAAATCAGGTAATACTTTCCCAAAATACTCTTGTCGCGCATGCTCTAATGCGCCCTCCAAGTCATTAAACACAGGGAAAACCAGATTCATTTTCTTCATATAATCACGCAACACTTTATTTTGTGGTCCTTTATAAACGATCACTAATTGCATTTTGGGGCGTGCTCGCAAAATCTCCATAACATCTTTAAATGCGCGCATGATTGTAGGCACATCTGTAGAGCTTTGTATCTGATAATTTCCTATATTACCGTTAGGGCTATATCCATAGACCTCTGCACTACCATATACAGGCATCTTCCCCATATCCATAAGATATAATTTTTGTGCTGCAGTTGGTGCATGATTCTGTAAAATTTCTCCTATGCCATCTTTACTTGCAACAGTTACAGCTTGTGATACTTGAAAATTATTTAGCATCGGATCAATTACGCAAAATATATAGTTATGCAGTTCAACGGGACAATCTTCTATGTCATTGATGCCTTGTACAGAAAACGTTGGTAATTCCTCAGCAGGAAAAACCTGTCCGCTAGTGTTGAGTTTTTTAGCTATACTCGGAAAAGTCATAAGATGATCATAAGTCGTTACAGCGCTATAATTCCAAGGCTCCAGTCTAGATACAAAATACGGTGGTGTATTTTGTGCAATAAAACGCATAGAAATGTTCGCTCTTTCTTGCGGGGTTAGTGTGGAAAAATCGTATTCCACTCCTGGTGTTGTCAAAAAATATTCTGTGAGTTGTTCTTTCACGACATTTGCAGGCGGATCGGCTAAATATATATTTTCATAATGTGTAGGTGTTTGAGTCAATTCCTGGTAAGGACTAGTGCGTGGCGCTTGCGTCCCATCTGTCATTAGCTTACCAAGTAATGCAGCAC